>NZ_JARRAH010000001.1:2163903-2473032 GCF_030553305.1 Halomarina ordinaria
GTCTCGACGACGACCCGGATGGCCGAGAACCTCGGCTTCGAGGTGTACGTCCTCGCCAACGCGACGGCGACGTTCGACCGCCCCGACCACCAGGGTCGGTCGCTCTCGGCGGCGGAGAACCACCGTTTCGCGCTCGCGCACCTCCACGGCGAGTTCGCCACCGTCCTCGACAGCGCCGACCTGCCGGCGCACCTCGATGCGCTCGACGCCGGACGCTGATTCGGCCCGACCTCTCGGATATCCGTACCGAACCTGTTTTCCCCCCTGCGCGGCAACCTCGCGCCGTGACGAGAGCCGAGGAGTGGCGCAGCGCGCTGGACGAGGCGGGCGAACTCGACGCGAGCGCGGCGGGTCGCCTGCTCGACGCCCACGGGTCGCGGGCCGCCCGCGCCATCGAGGCCGTCGGCGAGCGGCGGGTCAAGGAGTACCGCGACTTCACGGTCGTCGTCGGCCACCGCGCGGAGTACGTCGTCGAGGACGGCGCCTGCACCTGCGAGGACTCGCAGTACAACCTCGACCCCACCGACCCGGAGGCCCTCTGCTGGCACGCCCTCGCGGTCGAGATCGCCCGCCGAGTCGACGCCGTCGACCACCACGACATGTGGTACTCGGACGTCAGGGACTTCCTGTAACACGACGTCTCGCGCTGCGGGCGGACCGAAGGTCCACCCTCGGCGACCCCTCGACCGAACGCACTCCGCTCCCCCTCCATCGCTTCGCTCCGTCGGGGGGTCGTCGGCCCGCTCGCTTCCTGCGGTCGCTCGCGGGTGCCGCGCTGCCATCGGACGAGTAGTCACTGTGCCGTCCGGACGTTTATCTCACAGAACGCGGCCAGAGCCCTCCGTGACGTGACTCGCGTCGCGGGGCGCACCACGGGTGTGCGACGCCACGCCCCGCGAACCCGTCCGCGGCGTCGCCTGTTCGAACGACCGGCCCCGTCTACGGCTGCGGTGCGAATCGACCGAGCTACCGCTCCGCGCAGAGCTCGACGAAGTTGCGCAGGATTTTGAGGCCCGTCTCGCCGCTCTTCTCCGGGTGGAACTGGGTGCCGAAGACGGTCCCTGCCTCGTTGGCGACGATGCTCGGGAACGTGCGGCCGTAGTCCGTCGTGGCGACGACGGCGTCCTCGTCCTCGGGGACGGCGTAGTAGGAGTGGACGAAGTAGGCGTACTCGCCATCGACACCGTCGACGAGCGGGTGCTCGCGCTCGACGTTCAGTTCGTTCCACCCCATGTGGGGCACCTTCTGTCCCTCGGCGAAGCGGACGTTGGTGCCGGGGACGAGACCGAGGCCCTCGACGTCGCCCTGCCCGACGCGTTCCGCCTCCTCGCTCGACGTGAGCAACATCTGCATCCCGAGACAGATGCCGAACAGGGGAGTGCCCGACTCGGCCACCTCGACGAGCGCCTCGCGGAACGGCCCGGCGTTCTCCATCCCCTCGCTGAAGGCACCGACGCCCGGCAGCACGACGCCGTCGGCGCGCTCGAAGTCGGCGGGGTCGGTGCTCAACTCGACGTTCGCGCCCGCGCGCTCCAGGCCGCGCGTCGCGCTCCGGAGGTTCCCGAGGCCGTAATCGACGAGGACGACGTCCGCGGCGACCTGCGTACTCATACCACCGCTTGGGAGGTGGGGTGCAAGTCGCTTTCTGTCCCCCGTCGACGGTTCGCACGGCTCCGCCGCTGCTCAGTAGTCGCCGAGACGCGACTGGCCGCTCCCGTCACCCGTACCGTCGCCCAGTCCCGCGAGCGCGACGGCCTCGTCCAGCGCCGCGCCGAACGTCTCCTCCTGGCTCCGGTCGTACAGCGTCGCGGCGGGGTGGACGCAGACGAGGACGCGCCGGGGGGCGCCGCCGAGGCGGTGTTCGACCACCGTGCCGGCCTCCTTCGTCACCGCGACGTCGCGCTCCAGCAGGTGTTCGGTCGGCACCTTGCCGAGCGTGACGACGAGGTCCGGGTCGACGCGGTCGAGTTCCGCCTCGAGGTAGTCCCGGCAGTTCGCCAGTTCCTCGGCGGTCGGGTCGCGGTTCTCCGGCGGACGACAGCGCACGCAGTTGGTGATGCGGACCTCCTCGCGGAGGACGCCCCGCTCGCGCAGCGCCCCCCAGAGGACGTCCCCCGAGCGGCCGACGAAGGGGCGCCCCTGTTCGTCCTCGCGCGCGCCCGGGGCCTCGCCGACGAACAGCAGGGCGGCGTCCGCGGGACCGCTCCCGTTGACGATCTGCGAGCGCGACGCGCAGAGCTCCGGACAGCGCTCACAGCCGCTGACGGTCAGGCCGTCCATGTGGTCCATGCGCAGTCGCCGCGCGGCAGCGACTACAAGCCATCGGTGCGACCGAAGCGCTCGGCCGCCCGCGCCGCCAGGCGCGCCACCCGGAGGGGTTCCGGTCGCCCGCCCTCCGGCGTGTACGCTCGAACCACCCGCGCGGCCGCCTCGGCGTCGAGCCCGACGCTCTGGACGAACAGCGTCTCGGCGTCCCCGGCGTCCCCGGTGTCCTCACCGAGCGTCACCCGTCGACGCTCGGGCAGTCGGTCGTACAGGGCGAGTCGGGCGTCGAGGGCGTCGCCGTCGAACGCGTCGCGGAGCGCGTCCTCCAGTCCCGGGCTCGCCTCGAAGGAGACGCCGATAACGGGGCGCTCGACCGCCGCCGCGAGTCGCGGCAGGTCGACGAGGTTGAACCACGCGGGCGCGACGCCCGCGACGAGGACGTAGCCGACGTCCTCGCGGTCGAGCGTCTCCCAGAGGTCGACGTACCTCGCGGTGCCGTCGGTGCCGCCGATAGAAATCGTGGTGTACGCGAGACCGTCCAGCACGCGGTCGCGCCGACAGACCGCGCCGGCGACGGTGCTGCGCTCGCCGGCGGCGTGGGACTCGGCGATGCCCAGCGCGCGCCCGCGGACGGTCACCGTCGCCTCCTCGTCCACCGTCGTCTCCTCGCCGCTCGGTTGGTCGGTTCGATACGCGACACACCGGTGCGCACCGCGCCGGTCACCGCTCCGTCACTCCTTCATGCTCTCGAGTCGGTCGAGCAACTCGTCGTTGCTCGCACCGAACTCGAAGCTGACGCTCCCGTCGTGGGCCTCGCCCGTCGCGAGGTCGTCGTCGTCCTCGTCCTCGAAGTCGGTGTCGAGTTGCTGGCGGTCCTGCTCGGACTCGTCGTAGCTCCCGAAGCCCATGGTCACTCGGCGCTTAGGAATCCCTCATCAAAAGCGTTGGGTGGGTCGGGGTTGAAGTGCTCGCCCCCCGAGTTTCGGGGTATGGAGGTCCACCACGTCACCGAGGACGCGGAGACGTTCACCTGCAACGCCTTCCTCGCGCTCGGGGAAGTACCGACGCTCGTCGACGTCGGCGCGATGCCCGGCGTCGAAGGCGTCGTTCGCGAGCACACCGACAGCGTCGAGCGCGTCGTCCTCACCCACCAGCACGGCGACCACGTCGCCGAACTCGACGCCGTCGTCGACGCCTTCGACCCGGCGGTGTACGCCTACGCGGAGCACCCCCACCGCACCCACGCCCTCGCCGACGGCGACACCGTCCGCATCGGCGACGAGACGTTCGAGGCGGTGTTCACCCCCGGCCACGCCGACGACCACCTCGCGTTCGTCAGCGACGCGACGCTCTTCGGCGGCGACGTCGTCGTCCACGACGACGGCGCGTTCGACTACGGGAGCTTCGGCCGCACCGACATGGCCGGCCAGTCGCGCGAACGACTCATCGAGTCCATCGAGACGCTCCTCGAACGGCTGCCCGACGGCGTCGAACACATGTACTCCGGCCACGGCGGCGTCTTCCACGGCGACGTCCGCGACGTCGTCGAGACGGCGCTCTCCCGCGCCGAGCAGCGCGAACCGAAGTACCCCGACGAGTAGACCGACCTTTCTACCGGGACGGACCTGCCCCCCGTGCGCTGAACGTCGTCGCGGGACGTTCATGAGTGTGCGATGCCACGTCCCGCAGGTCCACCTCTGCCGTCGTCGCGTCGCCCGGCCGCCTGCCATCGATTGGCACGGCCCCCCAAAGGGTTTGCTCGCCCCCGATAACGTCCAGCTATGCCCGGACCCGTCTTCCTGCGCGGCGAGTCGGTCGTGCTCCGAACCGTCGAGGACGAGGACCTGACGTTCCTCCAGGAGGCCATCAACGACCCCGTCGTGCGCCGCCACCTCGGAGCCAGTACGCCCATCAACGGCGAGCAGGAGCGCGAGTGGTTCGAGGAGCGTGCCTCGGGCGACGACCAGGTCAGCCTCCTCGTCTGCCGCGGCGAGGAGGTCATGGGCTCCATCAGCCTCCACCCTCACGGCGAACTGCGCGTCAACGCCGAGCTCGGCCTCTTCCTCGCCGAGGAATTCTGGGGCCACGGCTACGGTACCGAGGCCAGTCGCCTCCTCACGGACTACGCGTTCCGCGAGCGACGCCACCACCGCGTGTTCGCCCGCGTCTTCGAGGGGAACGAGGGGTCGGCACGGGTCTGGGAGAAACTCGGCTTCCGTCACGAGGCGACCCACCGCGAGTCGGCGTTCCTCGACGGCGAGTACGTGGACGTCCACCACTACGCGGTGCTCGAAGACGAGTGGTCGAGTGAGGAGTGAGCGGCCGAGCGAGGAGTGAGCGGTCGCCGTCCCTCGCGATTTCGAGTGCGCGAGCGGAGCGAGCGCACGAGAAACCGTCTCGGCCAGCGACCACCGCGCGAACGTCGTGAGCGCGACGGGAGCGAGCCGTCGTTTTCGTGGAGGTTCCGCCTGCGAACGGGGCGCACGGCGCCGAGTGAGTGCGGCAAAACGCCCTACATGAAGTCCGCGATGCCGCTCTGTTTGTTCTGGTCGTTCTCGAAGACGCTCTCGAGGCTCTTCTCCAGCACTTCGAGGCGCTGTTTCGTGTAGTCGCGGCAGTCGTACTCCTCGGCGACGCGGATGGCCGTGGTCATGTACTTGTTCACCGACCCCTGGTGGACGGTGAGGTTCACGCGGCCACCGCACTCGCGACAGTCGCCCGTCAGGGGCATCCGGCGGTACTTCTCCCCGCAGTCGAGACAGCGCGTCTCCTGTCGGGAGAACGCCCGGAGGTTCCCGATGAGGTCCGGCAGGAAGTGGTACTCGATGACGCGCTCCGCGACGTCCGTCTCGTCGACGGCCCGGAGCTTCCGCGCCAGCTGGAGCTGGGCGTCCATCTTCTCCATCATGCTCCCGAGGGTCTTGTACGCCGAGAGGTCCGGCCCGAGCGCGATGTTCGAGGTGTCGTGGGTGTGGTCGAAGCCGACGTACTCGCGGTCGGTACCGAGGGACGACTCGGCGATGGTGACGTCCACCTCCTCGGGGTCGGCCAGCCGCCGCGACGCCTCGTAGAACTCCCGCGGGTAGCTCCGGACGACGTCCATGTTGTGCGCCTCGTCGTCGATTTCCGAGGGGTCGATGCGCGAGGACATCACCAGCGGCGCGTCCATCTGCCCGCCGCGCTTGTCCGGGAGGAACGACTTCGAGAAGTTGAGCAGGCCGTCCATGAGGAGCATGACGCAGTCTTCGTCCCCGTCACACTGTCGGACCGACAGGTCGTTTGCGACGAGCGAGTGGGTGTCCTCGACCGTGAGGCAGTAGACGTGGTCGGTGTCCGATTCGACGACCCTGACCTCCTCGACGGGGTCGAGCAGGTACTCGTCGGTGCCACCGTCGTAACAGTACGCGTGGCGACCATCTGGCCGGACAGCGGCGGCGTTCGAACGCAGAACGTCGTCTTTCCGACCGAGATGGAACCCGACTCGATCGGCGAACCGAACGGCGTCGTCCCGAGAAACGTCGATCTCGTACCCCGGCCGCGAGGTCGACATGTCGTCCTCGTCGTAGAACTCCGGGAACTGCTCGTGGAGCAGGAGCGGGGGCACTCGATTCACCTGTGCCGTGATGTCGAGTCGAGTGAGGAGTGCGACGAGGTCGGACGCGAGTTCCTCGCTGACCGTGCTGGCGGTGACGCGAGGCACGTCCGCGTCGGCGTGTCCGTCTCCACTGAAGTAGCCGCTCAGATACGCACCGACGACGCGGTCCGGCGCGTCGAAGACGCACTGCGGGACCCGTTTCGTGTGGGCACGAACACCCGCGTCCAGAACAGTGTCGAAGAACGTACGGAGCAGGCGACCGGAGGCGGTCACTTTCGCGTGGTTCTCCTCGTACGGTTCGACGCCGAACGCCCCCGCGAGGCCGTCGACGAAGAACTCCCTCGCCTCCCGTTCGGTGCCGCAGATCGTGGTCTGGTGAATCGTTCCCTTCGGGGTCTCCTGTTCGCGTGCGAACCCCTCCGCCGCGTAGTACCCGAGGAGCGTCGCGAGACGTTCGTCGAGGGCGACGAACCGGTCGACCTCGGTCCGGTCGCGTTTCATCCCCAGGCGACAGTCGGCGGGGACGAACGCCAGGAGCGCCGCGTCGGTCTCGAAGAACTCCGACAGTAGCGACACCGGGATGCTCTCGCGGTAGAGGTAGTTGCTCAATCCCTTCTTCGTCAGTCCGAGGTGGTCAGCCGTGCTCTGAAGCGGGTAGAACTGACCGTTCCAGCCCTCGGAGAGGCGGTCGGTGAACAGTTCGTACAGCCGACTTCTGTCCAGCCCTTTGACCATGAGCCGGTCGTTGTCGATGCTCGGCTCGTCGAGGAACGCTTCGAGCAGGTCGAACCGGCGCTCGGTCTCCCCCGCCGACACCGAATCGAGGTGTCGGGGTTTGACCAATCGACTGTCCTCGTCGAGTTCTCTGGCTTCGACCGACGTGATCTGGCCGTGGTCCGGGTCGTAGACGTGCACCCGGTGGTCCGGCGTGACGACCAGTTCTCGACCGGATTCGGTCCTGACCTCGACCACGTGAGCCGGTGACGGGTGTTTGCTCACGGCACTGACGGGCTGGACCGACTGTGACCCGTCCGCCCCGAGGGACGGGACGTGCGGCCGTGACACACCGTCGAGTTCCTGGACGAGCGTGCCGAAGTCGTCCGACTCCGGGTCGTCGAGTCGCGCTTCGACGAACGTCTCGATGCGCTCGTGGCGCCACGCGCCGTCCTCGCCCTCGTACCACAGTTTCGTATCGGGGTGGAAGCAGTTGCGGCGCTTCGCTGCGTGAAAGTACGGATGTGCGTAGCCGACAGCCGCGCTCGTGAATCCTACGACCCTCCCGACGACGGCGGCGGAGGTGTGGGGCGCCATGCCGAACACCAGTTCGCCGACGAGGTCCTGTCGCTCCTCGACGTCGTAGAACGGTTCCAGCCCGTAGTACTGCGTCAGGAGCGCGTCGACGAAGTCGGCGGTCTTGAGCATGTGTTCCGCGGCACCGTCGGAGAGGACGATGTCCTGGACGCGCAGTTCGACCAGTTGGTCGTCGTGGCGGAGGGGTTCGCCGTCGACGTCCGTCTCGTAGCCGAGCGACCGTAGCTGGTCGACCGAGACGTCGAGTTCGGCGGCCCGAACGGCCGTCACCGGCAGGTCGGTCATGTCGTAGCGGACGGTGCCGTCCTTGAACGTCGAGACGCCGTGTTTCGCCCGGAGGACGCCCTTCTCGATGGGTTCGGGGACCTTCTCGGCGGACGTGAGCCCCTTCACGCCCTTCAGAATCTCGAAGACGCCGGGGCGTTCGCCGACGGTCGCGAGCGCCTCGCGGTACTCGCTCGCCAGGTCGACGGTCCGGTACTCGACGGGTTCGGCGTCGCGCCCGCACCGGGGACAGACCGCGCGCCCCGCCTCGTCGAGTTCGGCGCGCACCTCACAGGAGTAACACTCGTAGACGGCGTCGGTGTGCGTCGAACAGTCGGGACAGCGCGCTTTGAACGTCCGCTCCCCGCAGTCGGGGCACTCGCGGCGGGCGACCTGCACCTCGACCTGACCGGCGGCGCCGCGCATCGAGTCGGTGTGCGAGGCGGCCTGCCCGAGGTTGCGCTGGCTACCGCCCGCCTCGGCGATGGGGAAGAGCGTGTGGACCGCGGGGCTCATCTCGCGCTTCTCGGACTTCTCGGGCCGGCCCATCCGGTTGCCGATGCGGGTCGGCGCGCGCTCCTGGACGGCGAAGGGGGCGACCTCCTCGACGGCCTGCTGGGCGCTCGCGCCGTCCTCCCACTCGCGCGCCGCGGGCGAGAGGGCGTCCCAGGTCGGTTCGAGGTCGTCGTCCAGGCCGAGCGAGCGAAGCAGCGGTCGGGCGTCGGAGACGGTCACCGTCTCCTCGCCCTGCGTGTGTTCGACGAGGAGCGTCTCGAGCGCCTCGCAGACCTCCTCGCTCCGGGGAATCACGAGGGTGTCGGCGGACGCGTCGTCGGTCGCGGTCCCCCCGGGCAGCGCTGCCCCGTCGGCGCGGGCGAGGTGACCCGCCCGCGCCGCGTCGACGAGCGTCTCGAACCCCTCGACCGACAGGTCGTGCCAGAGGTAGGTGTACGTCGGGTGGAGCGGGGCGTCGTACTCCGTGGCCCAGTCGAGTGCCTCCTCGGCGCTCGGGTGGTCGAGGTCGACGTGCGGGGAGTCCCGGAGCGCCTGGACGTCACAGCCCGCCGCCTCGAGGTCCTGGACCCACCACTCGACGGTGTAGGAGGCGGGCGCGAGCGGGTGGTTGTTCTCGACGAACTCGCCGTAGTTGACGAGGTACTCCCCGAGGTCGACGATGGCCTCGACGCCGTTGCGTACCTCGAGGGCCTCCTCGGGGTCGTCGATTCGTCGGACGTCGCCGTTGGCGAGGCGGACGGTCGGCCCCTCGATGGTGTCGACGGGGACGACGCCCGCCGCCTTCCCCGGGCGCTCGGTCTTTATCTGCGTCCCCGTGGCGAGGAAGTCGTCGACGAGGTGCATCGTCGCCGGGTGGACGCCCGCCGTCGCGAAGCCGTGGTTGCGCGCCCGGCCGTAGCGCAGGCGGAAGCCGCCGGGTTCGCTCGGGTGGCCGAACACCGGCCGTCCCGCGATGAGGTCGCGGAGGTACTTGCCGGCGGGGTCGACGCGCGGCGGGCCGGCAGGTTCCGCGGGGTCCTCCGAAGCGTCGGCCTCGTCGCTCGGGTCGTCGCCCTCGTCGCTCGCTTCGTCCTCACCGTCGCCATCGTCGGCCTCGCTCGCCTCCTCGCTCCCGATGGTGCCGTCAATGAGGTCCTGGAGCCACGGCCAGTCGACGTCGTCGAGTTCCCGCGTGTAGCGCTGTATCTTCGGCGCCTTGAGGGCGATACCCTCCGCGAGGACGAGACACATCCCGCCGCGCGGGGAGTTGGTGTCGACGCGTTCGAGGTCGCGGTAGCCGGAGACCTCCTCCTGGCCCGTCGCCTCGCCGTCGAGGCAGATGGGCGTGTGTTCCGCGATGAACCTCGTCTCCTCGTCCTTCGGCGAGTACTGCAGGCCCGTCTCCTTGTCGTAGAGGCCGACCTCCTCGGCGTAGCGCTCGACCTCCTCGGTGCGGGGTTTGAAGCGGTCGATGTCGAGCAGCGTGCGGGCGTAGTCGGCGACGAGTACCGACAGCGCCTGGGCGGTCCCGCCGGCCGAGCGAATCGGGCCGGCGTAGTAGACGCTGACGTACTCGGTGCCGTCGTCGTTGTCGTTGACCTCGACGCGGTCGATACCTTCGATGGGGGCGGCGACCACCCCCTCGGTGAGGAGGGCGACGGCGGTGCGGACCGCCCCCTCGACCTTCCCCGCCTTGGTATCGTAGTCGCCGACGGTCCCCTCGACGAAGTCGCCGACGAGTTCGAGGGCGGCCTCCTCGCGCGACATCTGCCCTTCGAGGTCGCGCACGCGTTCGGCGACGCCATCGATGCCGAGGATGTTCTCCACGCGGTCGGCCATGTCCTTCGCGACGGGAATCTCGACCTCCGGCTTCGGGTCGCCGCCGCGTCGCTTGGCCTCGCTCGCCACCGCGAACGCCTCGTCGAGACGGCTCTCGATGCGCTCGAAGTAGCGCTCGTCGTCGGGTCTCATGGGCGGCGTGCCGGGGAGGGGAGGGTGCGTTCGCGCTCGTCGCCCGGGCGAGCGACCGGGTCGTCCATACCCCGTCGATGGAACGTGACCGCAAAAAGGTTCCAGTTCTTTACGCTCTCGGGAAGCGCGAGTTCCAGAGAAAACACTTTTGCGGGCGTGCTACGCGCTCACGAGCATGTCGCAGAAGACGGTCGGATTCGTCGGACTCGGTATCATGGGCCTGCCGATGGCCCGGAACCTCCTCGAGGCGGGCTACCCCGTCGTCGGCTACAACCGCTCGGACGACCCGGTCGAGTCGCTCGTCGAGGCGGGCGGCGAGGCCGGCGACTCCCCCCGCGACGTGGCCGAGCGGGCGGACGTGGTCGTCACCTGCCTCCCCGACTCCCCGGACGTCGAGCGGGTCGTCCTCGGCGACGAGGAGGAGGACGCGCCCGTCGTCGACGGCCTGAGCGAGGGGATGACGGTCGTCGACATGTCGACCATCTCGCCGACGGTGACCGAGCGCATCGCCGAGGAACTCTCCGAGGTAGGAGTGACGATGCTCGACGCCCCCATCAGCGGCGGCGAGGAGGGGGCCATCGAGGGGACGCTCTCCATCATGGTCGGCGGCGAGGAGGGCGTCCTCTCGGCGCACCGCGACCTCTTCGAGGTGATGGGCGGGACGGTCACCCACTGCGGGCCGAACGGCGCCGGCCAGGTGACGAAGGCGTGCAACCAGATCGTCGTCGCCTGCACGAACGTCGCCGTGAGCGAGGCGCTCGTCTTCGCCGGGAACGCCGGCGCCGACCTGGAAGCCGTCGTCGACGCCATCAGCGGCGGCGCGGCGGGGTGCTGGACGCTCGACAACCGCGCCCCCGACATGATACGGGGGGACTTCGACCCGGGGTTCTTCGCGGACTACCAGTACAAGGACCTCCGCATCGCCACCGACGCGGGCGAGGCGTTCGGGTCGCCCATGCCCGCGACCGAACTGGCCCACGAACTGTACAAGTCGATGGTCGCCAACGACATGGGCCGAGACGACAACTCCGGCGTCATGCAGGTCATCGAGCTGCTGGCCGGCAGTGAGGCGCGCGTCGAGGACTAGTACGACGCCTCGCGCACGCGTCCCAGGACGCGCTCGACGAACGCGCTTTTCGCGTCGGTGTACGCCGCTCTCTCCGTCGGATGACGAGCGGCGAGGTGGCGCTTCAGCCGGGCGTACGCTCGCCGCGTCTCCGGGTCGTCGCGCAGGGCGTCCCTGAACGCGAGGTGGTCGTGCCAGGTGTCGCTCCCGCGCTCGGTCAGCGTGAGGTAGTGCGTCCGGCGGTCCGCCGGTCCCCGCGCGAGGAAGACGCGGTCCGCGACCGGGTCGCCCGGCCGGTGCTGATAGCCCGCGCGTTCGAGCCGCGGGACGCACGCCCGGGCGACGGCGAGCGACGCGACGGCGACGCTCAGGTCGAGCACCGGCTTCGCCGACAGGCCCGGGACCGCCGTGCTGCCGACGTGTTCGACCCTCTGGAGGCGAGGACCGAGCAGGTCGCGCAGGCGGGCCGCCTCCCGTTCGAAGGCGCGGTGCCACCGCTCGTCGTGCGGTTCCAGTCGGACCGTCCCCCGCGCGAGGCCGAGCGACGGGGCGCCCCCTCTCCCGTCGTTCACGGCTATCGCTCCCGGAGGACGACGAACTCCGCGAGGTCCTGGAGGTACTCCAGGGCCTGTGCGTTGCCGTCGCGGGTGACGGTGGCGGTCTCCAGCGCCTCGAGGGCGGCGTCGGCGCGCGCGTAGGCGCGCTCGTTGGCCTCCTCGGGCGTCAGGTCGGTTATCTGGACGAGCGAGGGGCGCTCCATCTCCTCGTCCTGGCCGGTCGGCTTGCCCAGTTCCTCGGGGTCGGCCGTCTCGTCGAGGACGTCGTCGCGTATCTGGAAGGCGACGCCGACGCGCTCGGCGTAGTTGCCGAACGACTCGACGGTGTAGGCGTCCGCGCCCGCCGCCACCGCCCCCAGTTCGGCGGCGGCGCGAAAGAGTGCCCCCGTCTTGCGCCGGGCGAGCGTCATGTACTCCTCCTCGGTCGAGGGCTGGGCGACGAGTTCGGTCGCCTCGCCCTCGCCGAGTTCGACCATCGCCTCGGCGACCACCTGCATCGCCTGCTCGTCGGCGGAGAAGAGCGCGAACGCCTCGCCGAGCAGGCCGTCGCTGGCGAGGATGGCCGGGCCGTAGCCGAAGGCCGTCCACGCGGCGTCCACCCCGCGGCGCAGTTCCGAGTCGTCGATGATGTCGTCGACGACGAGCGAGGCGTTGTGGACGAGTTCGATGCCGACGGCGAAGTCGACGGCGTCGGCGGTGGTCCCGCCGGCGGCCTCGCAGGCGAGCACCGTCACCATCGGCCGGACGCGCTTTCCCCCCGACAACGAGACGTGGCGCACCTGGTCTGCGAGTTCCGGCGGCTCGACCGCGTCGAGGACCTCCTCCAAGCGGTCCTCGATGCGCGACCGCCGGGACTCCAGGTATTCCATTGCATATAAAGAGGGCACCGCGAGGCAAGTACGTGACGGAACGCGAGAGTCCGGCGTCCCGCGAACTACACCGTCGTCTCGTCCGTCGCGCCGCCACGCACACGGGCCGGCGAGACGCGCTCGTCTCCTACGCGGGGAGCCTCGCGTCCTCGGTCGGTGAACGGACGAGAGAACGGAGAGCCGTCGCGAGCCCCGCCGACTCAGACCGGCGACTCGCCGCCGAACTCCTCGATGAGTTCGGGGACGACGTCGAAGAGGTCGTCGACGATGGCGTAGTCGGCGAGGTCCATGATGGGGGCGTTTGGGTCGGTGTTGATGGCGACGATGGTGTCGCTGCCCTTCATCCCGGCGACGTGCTGGACGGCGCCGGAGATGCCGATGGCGATGTACACCTTCGGGGTGACGACCTTCCCGCTCTGGCCGACCTGGCGGTTCTTCGGCAGCCAGCCGGCGTCGACGATGGGTCGCGACGAGGAGAGCGTCGCACCGAGGGTGTCGGCGAGCGCCTCGACGAGTTCGAGGTTCTCCTCCTCGTCGATACCGCGGCCGACGCTCACGAGGACGTCCGCCTCGCTGATGTCGACGTCGCCGCCGCCGACCTCCTCGAAGCCGGTGACCGTCGAGCGTACCGCCGACTCGTCGACGTCGGCGTCGAACGCCTGCACGTCGGCGCTGCCCTCGCTCTCGGTCTGGGGCCACTCGGCCGGACGGGTGGTGACGACGACCTCGTCGGCGTCGACCTCCACCGTGGTCTCGACCTTCGAGCCGTACATCTCGCGGGTGACCTCCATGGAACCGTTCGCCCGCGAGACGCCGATAGCGTCGGTGACGACCGGCACGCCGAGTCGCTCTGCGACCGCCGGCGCGTAGTCGAGGCCGTTGACCGTGTTCGGGATGAGGAGTGTGGTCGGCGCCACCTGGGCGTAGAGTTGCTCGACGACCTGCACGTAGACGTCGTGGTTGAACTCCTCGCCCTCCGCGACGGTGTGGACGACGTCGACACCCTCGCGGTTCAGTTCCTCGGCGAAGCCGTCGACGTCGCCGCCGACGACGGCGAGGTGGAGGTCGCCGCCCTGCTCGTCGGCCAGTTCGCGACCCGCGGTGACGACCTCGAAGCTGGCGTCGCGGAGGTCGCCCCGGCGGTGTTCGGCGACTGCGAGGACGTCGCTCATCCCTCGACCACCCCCTTGTCACGCAGGAGGTCGGCCAGTTGCCCGGCCGTCTCCTCGGCGCTCCCCTCGTACACCGTCGCGTCACCCTCGGACTCGGGTTCGTACATCGCGGTGCGGCGCACGGGCGTCTCGACGACGCTCGCGTCGAGGCCGAGGTCGTCGAGCCCCTGGACGTCGAGTTCCTTGCGCTGGGCCTGACGGATACCCCGGAGGCTCGCGTAGCGCGGTTCGTTGATACCCGTCTGGATGGTCAGCACCGCCGGCAGCTGGACGTCGGTGAGTTCCTCGACGCCGCCCTCGAGTTCGCGGTGGACGTGCGCGACGCCACCCTCGGCGTCGAGGTCGAGGGCGTTGACGACCGCCGCCCACTCGAAGCCGACGGTGTCGGCGAGTGCGACGCCCGTCGCGCCGAAGGCGTCGTCGTTCGCCTGGACGCCCGTGAACACGAGGTCGGGCTCCTCGGCCTCGACGACGGACGCGAGGACGTCCGCCTTCGCGCCCACGTCGAGCATCTCCGCCCCTGCGAGGGTGTCGTCCCACACCCGGATGGCGCGGTCGACGCCCTTCGCGAGCGCCATCCGGATCGTCTCCTCCGAGCGCTCGGGGCCGACGGTGACGGAGACGACCTCGACGTCGTCCCCGTCCTCGGCGATCTGGACGGCCTCCTCGACGGCGTAGTCGTCCCACTCGTTGAGGTCGTACTCCAGGTACCGCTCGTCGATGTCGAGGCCGTCGATCTCGAAATCGTCTTCGGCCTCGGCCACCTCCTTTACGGTGACGAGTATCTTCATTGCCATCCGACACTCGCCTCGCTGCGGTGTTAAACGTTTAGGAACGTCCGTTATCGTCCTCCGCGTCGGGGAGGCTGATGAGGTTCTCGCGGCCGATTCTGAGCTTGTCGACCCGGTCCTCCTCGTCCATGCTGGAGAGCAGTTGTGAGACCTTCGCGTTCGACCAGCCGGTCTCGGTGACGATGTCGGCCTGCCGCATCCGTCCGTCGTTGTACTCGAGCAGGCGTTCGACGCGCTCCTCGTCGCTCAGCAACTCGTCGTCGAGGACCGGACCGCCCATCGGCCCCGTCTCGGCGTCGTCCGGTCCGCCGGAGTCGGGCGCGTCGACGCCCTCCGACACCGCGGCCGGGGGCGTCGACGACTCAGACGTCCCCCGGTTCGCCGCCCACGGGACGAGGCCCCCGAGGGCGTCCGTGTCCGGGTTACGCCGGAGCGCGTACCCGCCGATGACGGCGACGACGAGGACGAGGGCGGTGCCGCCGAGTACGGTCGTCATCAGTCCGTCCTCGCCGGACGCGATGTCGCCCATCCCCCGTTCGCGGTAGGTGATGGTTATCTCGCCGGGTTCGAAGGTCGTCGGACCGCGCCAGGTGAGGACGTCGTTCACCGGGCCGACGGGGGCGCTCTGGACGCCGTGCTCCGGCGGCGGGTAGACGACGAGACGCTGGTCCTGGGTCAGTCCCGGGAGCCACGTCCCGGAGGTCGTGTTGAACGCGTCGGACACGCGTATGCGGTCGTCCTCGACGACGCCGAAGGCGGTCCACTCGAACCCGAGGCGGAGGGTTCCGGTCCCGTTCGTGGGGAGGTCGTCCTCGTCGTCGGCCGTGGCGCTCTCGTTGCCGCCGCTCTCGTTGCCGCCGGTGAGGTTCGCCTCGCGCGTGACGTTCTCGATGGCCATCTCCCGGTCGGTCGCCTCGCTCGCGGCGTCGTTCGCCGCCTCGAAGGCGTCCATCGACGGACCGGCCTCGGCGCGACCCGCCTCGAAGTCCTCGCCGACGTCGCGGAACGCGGCCGTCTCGTCGGTTCCGTTGAGTTCGTACTGCGTCTCGACGACGAAGCGCGCGTCGCCGTTCTGTTCGACGTGTATCGCTATCGTCGTCGTCCCCGAATCGACCGGTGCGGCACGCTGTTGTGTCGCCTGTGTGACCGGCGCGGCGCCGACGACCAGGAGACAGAGTGCAAGACAGAGGGCGAGGCGCGACCCGGTCCGCATATGTCTCGCAGTCGTTACCCCGTGACGAAAACGCTTTGCATACGTCAAGACACTGAATATATCCTCGGCTCGTACCGAATGTAAGAGGGTCGATTTTTTATATCATTACGCGTAGTCACGAATAATGGAACGTGCGCTCGCGGTGGTGCTGGCGCTGTGCTGCGTCCTCTCCATGAGCGCCGCGGCCGTCCCCCTGACCGAGTCCACGCCGCGGGCGGTCGAGCGCGACACTCCCCCGGCGGCGATGCCCGTCGTCACGGTGAACGACACCACGAACTACCTCGACCTGAACCGGTCGGAGGACGTCGAAACCGAGTTCGGCACCCCCGGCATCGACGTGAGTGCCTCGCTCGCCACCGACACCGCCGCCACCCGCGGCGAACTCGACCGACGGGCGCTCGACCGGGCGTACAGCGAGGCGGAGACGACCGAGGAGCGCCGCGCGGTCCTGCTCGGGTACACGCAGCGCGCGGAGAACCTGACCGCCGACCTCCGGTCGAGCGAACGCCGGGCGCTCGCACGGTTCGTCGCCGGACAGTTGTCCGCCGAGCGCTACCTGCAGACGCTGGCGGAGTTGCACGTCGAGGCGGAACGGACCTCGGCGCTCCTCGACCGTCTCGCGACCCTGCAGCGGCGCACCGACGATGCCGTCCCGGCGTCGCGGCTCAACGCCGTGCAGGCCGACCTCGTCGCCCTCGAGGGGCCGGTCCGCGACCGACTGGCGTCGGTCTACTCCGGCTCGGAGTCCCCCGAACGCGTGGCCGTCGAGGCGACCGGAACCGGGGTCGTCCTCTCGGTCATCGTCGAGCGCGACGGTCGCCCCGTCTACGTCCGCGAAGCCTACCTCGGCGAGATTCGCGAGGCGTCGAGCGGCGAGGACCAGTACGGCGGTATCGACGACATCCAGCGACGCGCCGAGGAACTCTACCCGTGGGCCTCCTCGGACGACTTCCCGACCGGCTCCATCCGCATCGACGGACTGGAGGAGGTCTATCGGTTCTCGACACCTCACCCGCAGGGTGAGCTGACGACGTTCATCGACGGCCAGAGCGACAGCGTGTTCCGCGAGTACCAGGAGAAGGACCTGGCGCTCGTCCCCGTCACGGAGGTCGAGCGCGGCTCGGAGGCGGGCCTGGAACTCGCGGTGAGCCGGACCTACCCCGGCGGCCCCGTCCTCGTCGAGACGCGCGCCGGCGACGAATCGGTCAACGCCACGGTCACCGTCGACGACGAGGAGGTGGGGACGACGGGCGCAGACGGCGAGCGGTGGGTGCTCATGCCGAGCGGCGACCCCGTCACCGTCAGCGCGACGACGCCCGACGCCGGCCCGGCGTCGGTGACGGTCCCGCGCCCCGAACCGGACGCGAACGTCACCGTCGGCTCCGAAGGTTCATAACCGAGAGCGGGACCAGTGTCGGTCGTGACCGACCGCGCCGTCTCCCCCGTCGTCGCCGTCGTCTGTCTCCTCGCCGTCACGGTCGCGGCGGCGGCGACGGTCGGCGTGTTCGCACAGGGACTCGCCGACTCCCCGACCGCCGCTCCGGCCCCGACCGCCGCCCTCTCGCTCGCCGTCGACGCCGAGGACGACGAACTCGCGCTCACGCACCGCTCGGGCGACCCCATCGACCCCGACGACCTCCGCCTGCGCGTCGCCGTCGACGGCGACCCGCTCGCCCGCCAGCCGCCGGTCCCGTTCTTCTCCGCGCGCGGGTTCGAGAGCGGGCCGACCGGCGCGTTCAACAGCGCGACCGGCGGGGACTGGCGTGCGGGCGAGACCGCACGCCTCCGGCTCGCGGGGACGAACACCGCCATCGAGGAGGGTTCGCACGTGACGGTCCGGGTGTGGGTCGACGGTCGGCCCGTCGCCCGCCTCGGCGTGCGCGCCTGAGGCTCAGGCGGACTCGGTCTCGACGGCCTCGGGGGCCGCGCCGGGGACGCGCGCGACCGTCGTGATGGCGATGTCGGGGCTGTAGGTCGGCCCCATGAAGTGGTGTTCGAACTCGTCGTAGCCCGCCTCGCGGAACATCCGGTCGGCTTCGGCCTCGTCGTAGAACAGCATGATGGCGTCCGCGAGGCGCTGGAACACCGTCGACTTGGGGTAGTTCGGGCCGACGACGAGCACCGGGCCGCCGGGCCTGACGACGCGGCGGAACTCGCGCAGCGCGTCGACCGGGTTCGGCCAGTACTCGATGGACCCGGACGACCAGAGCGCGTCGAAGGTGTCGTCGGCGAACGGGAGGCGTTCGGCGTCGCCGCGGTAGAAGCGCACCTGCTCGTTCTTGCCGAACTTCGCCCACGCCTTCTCCAGCTGGTGGACGCTCTGGTCGAGGCCGTGGACGTTCTCGGTGCGTTCGAGCAGGCCCTCGGTGGCGAAGCCCGTCCCGCAGCCGACGTCGAGGACGACGTCCCCCTCCTCGACGCCGAAGAGGTCGAGCGCCTCCGTGCGCATCTCCTCGTTCCAGATGAAGGGGTTGACCTGGTCGTACACCTTCGAGAGATACTTGTAGAACAGCCGCGCCCGCGCCTTGTTCTCGAGGACTCCCATTACCCGACGTTGGGACGCTCCGCGCATAATCCTGCGGATTCGTCGTCGAAGCAGGTCCACGCCGACACCGTTCCGCGAGCGACTGGCGGGAGCGAGCGGGCCGAGGGACCTTCGAGGACGCGAGCGACGCGAGCCTCCGAAGGGGTGACGATGCGCTTTTCGTCCAGATTTTGCCAGCGCGCCGCGGGCGACCCCGGTGCGTGTCGCCCGAAAGCGCGCGCAGCAAAACGTGGTTCGCAACTACCAAATAGGCCCTTGTCCAACCTTCGTCTGACATAATTATGGCGAGACCCGAGGTTCTTGACCGCATCAAAGGGGCCGAGCGCGAGGCCGACGAAATCCTCGCCGAGGCCGAGGACGACCGCGACGAACGCATCGCGGAGGCCCGAGAGCGCGCGAGCGAGATACGCGCGCAGGCCGAAGCCGAGGCCGACGAGTACGAAGCCGAACGGCTCGCCGAGGCTCGCGCGGGCATCGAGGAGGAGCGCGAGGCCATCATCGAGGCGGGCGAGGCCGAGCGCGCCGAACTCGAGGCACAGGCGCACGAGCGGGAAGACGAGGTCGTAGAGGAGGTGCTCGACCGGTTCAAGGAGGCCGTCCATGCTCAGACCTGAGCGGATGAGCCGGGTGTCGGTGACCGGTTCGAAGAAGGTCATCGACGACGCCATCGAGGCGGTCCACCAGCTGAACCTGCTGCACGTCACCGACTACGGCGGCGACTGGTCGGGCTTCGAGACGGGGACCCCGCGTCCGGGCGCCGACACCGACGCCGAGCGGCTCGTGACGGTCCGCTCGCTCGAGAGCATCCTCGGCATCGAGGACGAGGACGCCGGCCCGGCGCGCATCGTCACCGACGAGGCCCTCGAGGAGGAACTCGAGGACATCCGTCAGCGCGTCAACGGCCTCGACGAGCGCCGCGACGACCTGCGCGACGACCTGCGCGACGTCGAGGACCGCATCGACACGATGGAGCCGTTCGCGACGCTCAACATCGACCTCGACCTGCTGTCGGGCTACGACACGCTGTCGGTCGCGGTCGGCGAGGGCGACGCCGACGCGGTCCGGCGGGAACTCGACGAGGCCGGGGTCGACGACTACGAACTGTTCGTCGAGGACGGCGTCGTCGCCGTCTTCGCGCGGACCGACGACCTGGACGACGTGCTCGTCGGCGCCGAGTTCGCGACCTACGACGTCCCCGACGCGGAGGGGACGCCGAGCGAGTACCTCGACGAACTCGAACACGAGCGCAAACAGCTCGAATCGAAGCTCACCACCGTCGAGAACAAACTGGAGGAGGAGCGCCTCGAGGTCGGCGGTTTCCTGCTCGCCGCCGAGGAGACGCTCTCCATCCGGGTGGAGCGCCGCGAGGCTCCCCTCTCGTTCGCGACGACGGAGAACGCCTTCGTCGCCGAGGGGTGGGTCCCCACCGCGCGGGTCATCGACCTCGAACGCGGGCTGGAGGAGGAGGTCGGCGAACACGTCGACGTCGACGAACTCGAGATAGCCGAGTACGACGGCAAGGGTCGCATCGTCGAGCGCGAGGAGGTCGGCGGCACCCCCGGCGGTCGGCCGGCGGCCGCCGATGGCGGCGACGAGGTGGCCGCCGACGGCGGGACCGTCGACGCCGAGCGCGGCCCCGGCGGGTCGACGAACCTCTCGCCGCCGGTCATCCAGAAGAACTCCGGCGCGGTGAAGCCCTTCGAGACGCTCGTCGAGGTCATCAACCGGCCGAAGTACTCCGAACTCGACCCGACCATCGTCCTGTTCCTCACCTTCCCGGTGTTCTTCGGGCTGATGATCGGCGACCTCGGGTACGGCCTGCTGTACGTCGCCCTCGGCGGGTGGCTCTACAGTAGCTTCGACAACGAGGCCATCCGGAGCCTCGGCGGGGTCGGCGTCGTCGCCGGCCTCTCGACGGCCGTCTTCGGCATCCTCTACGGTGAGATCTTCGGGCTGCACGTCCTCGGTGAGGTCCTCTGGGGCGGCAACCCGCCGGTCCACAAGGGTCTCCAGCCGGGCTACATCGACTACGCGTACTTCTGGCTGGTGATGAGCGTGCTGTTCGGCATCGCCCACCTCACTATCGGGTGGGTGTTCGACTTCTACGAGAACCTGGACCACGGCCTCTGGCACGCCGTGACCCACAGCGGGTCGTGGCTCATCATGATGTTCGGGCTGTGGACGTGGATCTTCAGCTACGCGCTGGAGGGTACCTCCCCCGAGTTCATGGTCGGGCCGGAGAGCGTCTTCAACGGCAACCCGATGGCTCTCGGGTTCTCCGGATTCCCGGAACTCGTCGGCTGGGGTGGCCTGGCGGCGTTCTTCGTCGGCGTCGTACTCCTCGCGCTCGGCGACCGCATCGAAGTCGTCGAGGCGCTGAACGTGCTGGTCAACGCGCTCTCGTACACCCGTCTCGCGGCGGTGCTGCTGGCGAAGGCCGGGATGGCGTTCGTCATCAACCTGCTCGCGTTCGGTGCCTACGAGGACAGCGGCGGCGAGTGGCACTTCATCTTCCCGAACTACTCGCTGGAGTACGCGAGCGAACACGGCGAAATCGTCTTCACGGGGCTGATGAACGGCACCGGCGTCGAGTTCGTCCTCGGCGCCATCGTCGGTATCGTCATCCTGCTCGTCGGGCACGCGCTGGTGCTCGTCCTCGGTATCACGAGCGCGGGCCTGCAGGCGGTCCGGCTGGAGTACGTCGAGTTCTTCGGCAAGTTCTTCGAGGGCGGCGGCGAGGCGTACGAACCGTTCGGCCGCGAGCGCCACTACACGACCGAGGAGTAGTCGCGGCTCGACGCCGTTTTTCGGGCGGTAGACCGACCGTACGTAGAGGTACTGCAGGGGTGTCAAACCTTACGATTCGGTACTCTCGCCCCCCGTAGCCCGTCGAACTTGGGAAGCTTTATGAAGACGCTACGACGAGTCCAAACTGTTCGGTTACGAGCGAACCATCACCCGGAATCCATGCTAGAACTCGCCATCGCGTTCGTCAGCAGTATCGCACCGCTCCTTCAGCAAGGTCCCGCCATCGAAGCCGCCGGTCTCGCCGCGCTCGCGGTGGGGCTCGCCGCGTTCGGTGCGGGGTACTCCCAGCGCGGTATCGGTGCCGCCGCGGTCGGCGCCATCGCAGAGGACGACTCCATGTTCGGCCGTGGCCTCATCCTGACGGTCCTGCCGGAGACGCTGGTCATCCTCGCGCTGGTCGTCGTCTTCGTCGTCTAAACGCCCCCCGCCTTCTACATTATGAGCCTTGATACAGTCGTAGAGGACATTCGAGACGAGGCCCGCGCGCGTGCGGAGGAGATTCGGTCGGACGCCGACGAGCGTGCCGAGCGAATCGTCGCCGACGCCGAGGCCGACGCCGAAGAGCTCCTCGAAGAACGAAAGCGGGAGGTGGAACGACAGATCGACCAGGAGCGCGAGCAGAAGCTCTCGAGCGCGAAACTCCAGACGAAGCAGGCCCGCCTCGAGGCGCGCCGCGACGTGCTGGAGGACGTCCGCGGCTCCGTCGAGGAGCGCATCGCGTCGATGGAGGAGGACCGCGAGGAACTCACCCGCGCGCTGCTCGAGGACGCCGTCGAGGAGTTCGACGACGACGCCGAGAAACAGGTCTCCGGTCGCGCCGACGACGAGGCGCTGTTGCTCGCCATCCTCGCGGACTACGAGAACTGCGAGTACGCGGGGAGCGTCGACTGCCTCGGCGGCGTCGTCGTCGAGAGCGAGGGCTCGCGCGTCCGCGTGAGCAACACGTTCGACTCCGTCCTGGAGGACGTCTGGGAGGACAACCTCCGGGACGTCAGCGCCACCCTGTTCGACCAATGAGTTCCCGCAACGAGGCAGCGAACTACGAATACGTCACGGCCCGGGCGCACGCCCGCCGCGCGGCCCTCTTCGACGCGGACGACTACCGGAAGCTCGTCCGCATGGGCCCCGGCGAGATCGCCCGGTTCATGGAGGAGACCGAGTACGAGGAGGAGATGAACGCCCTCGGCGCGCGGTACTCCGGCGTGGACCTCATCGAGTACGCGCTCAACCGCAACCTGGCGAAGCACTTCAACGACATGCTCGACTTCTCGGAGGGGAAGCTGTACGACTACCTCGCACGCTACCTCCGGAAGTTCGACGCCTGGAACGTGAAGACCGTCATCCGCGGCATCTACTCGAACGCCGACCGCCAGGACATCGAGGACGACCTCATCCGGGCGGGCGAACTCGACGACCGGACGCTGACGCGGCTGGTCGAGGCCGACTCCATCGAGACGGTCGTCGAGGTCCTCCACGGGACGCGCTTCGGCGAGTCGCTGGAGGCCGCCTACGAGGACTACGAGGCGGCGGGCGTGCTCGTCCCGCTCGAGAACGCCGTCGACCGCGCGTACTACCGGTCGCTGCTGACGGGCCTCCCGTCGCAGACCAACCGCGCGACGCGGCTCTACATCGAGTTCCTCGAGGCCGAGATCGACTTCCGGAACATGCGCAACGCCCTGCGCCTCGCGCGCAGCGGCGCCGACATCGCCCCCGCCGAGTACTTCATTCCCGGGGGCCGTCTGTTCAAGCAAGAGGAGTTGAACCAGCTGGTCTCGAACCCCGACCAGCTCGTCGAGCGCATCCGCGACAGCACCTACGGGAAGGACCTCGACGACGCCCTCGACCGCCTCGACGCGGCCGGGAGCCTCATCGAGTTCGAGCGCGCGCTCGAACGGGCGCTCCTCGAGTACTCGAGCACCATGTCCAGTCGCTATCCGCTTTCGGTCTGCCCGGTCCTCGCGTACATCCTGGCGAAGGAGCGCGAGGTGGACAACATCCGCGCCATCGCGCGCGGGACCGAGGCCGGCCTCTCGAACGAGGAGATCGAACAGGAGCTGGTGGTTCGATGAGCCAGGAGATCGCCGTCATCGGGAGTCCGGACTTCACCGCGGGGTTCCGCCTCGCGGGCGTGCGCCGCTTCGCCAACATCCCCGACGACGACATGAGCGAGGAGCTCGACGGTGCCGTCGAGCAGATGCTCGCGGACGACGAGGTCGGCATCATCGTGATGCACGACGAGGACCTCGACCACCTCTCGCGCGGGGTGCGCCAGGACGTCGAGACGAGTGTCGAACCCGTCCTGGTCACGCTGGGCGGGGCCGCCGGGAGCGGCGGACTGCGCGAGCAGATCAAACGTGCCATCGGTATCGACCTGATGGAAGAAGACCAACAATGAGTCAAACACAAGACATCGACGCCGAAGAACGAGAGGGCGTCATCGAGAGCGTGAGCGGTCCGGTCGTGACCGCCGTCGACCTCGACGCCCGCATGAACGACGTCGTCTACGTCGGCGACGAGGGACTGATGGGCGAGGTCATCGAGATCGAGGGGAACCTCACGACCATCCAGGTCTACGAGGAGACCTCCGACGTCGCCCCCGGCGAACCCGTCGTCAACACGGGGTCGCCCCTCTCCGTCGACCTCGGACCGGGCATGCTCGACTCCATCTACGACGGGGTCCAGCGCCCGCTCGACGTCCTCGAAGAGAAGATGAACAGCGCGTTCCTCGACCGCGGGGTCGACGCCCCCGGTATCGACCTGGAGAAGGTCTGGGAGTTCACCCCCGAGGTCGCGGTCGGCGACGAGGTCGAACCCGGCGACGTCGTCGGGGTCGTCCCCGAGACCGAGAGCATCGACCACAAGGTGCTCGTCCCGCCCGGATTCGAGGGCGGCACGGTCGACCGCGTCGAGGAGGGGCAACTCTCCGTCACCGACACGGTCGTCGCACTCGAGAACGGCGAGGAGGTCACGATGCGCCAGGAGTGGCCGGTCCGCGAGGCCCGGCCGACGGTCGAGAAGCGCACGCCCCGCGAGCCGCTCGTGTCGGGCCAGCGCATCCTCGACGGTCTGTTCCCCATCGCGAAGGGCGGGACGGCCGCCATCCCCGGTCCGTTCGGCTCGGGGAAGACGGTCACCCAGCACCAGCTCGCGAAGTGGGCCGACGCGGACATCGTCGTCTACGTCGGCTGCGGCGAGCGCGGCAACGAGATGACCGAGGTCATCGAGGACTTCCCCGAACTGGAGGACCCGAAGACGGGCAAGCCGCTGATGGCCCGGACGTGCCTCATCGCGAACACCTCGAACATGCCCGTCGCGGCCCGCGAGTCGTGCGTCTACACCGGCATCACCATCGCCGAGTACTACCGCGACATGGGCTACGACGTGGCGCTGATGGCCGACTCCACCTCGCGGTGGGCGGAGGCCATGCGCGAGATCAGTTCGCGCCTGGAGGAGATGCCCGGCGAGGAGGGCTACCCCGCCTACCTCGCCGCGCGCCTCTCGCAGTTCTACGAGCGCGCCGGCAAGTTCGAGAACATCAACGGGACCGAGGGCTCCATCTCGGCCATCGGGGCCGTCTCGCCGCCGGGTGGCGACTTCTCCGAGCCGGTCACCCAGAACACCCTGCGTATCGTCAAGACGTTCTGGGCGCTCGACGCCGACCTCGCGGAACGGCGGCACTTCCCGGCCATCAACTGGAACGAGTCGTACTCGCTCTACCGCGAGCAGCTCGACCCCTGGTTCGAGGACAACGTCGCCTCCGACTGGCCGGAGACGCGCCAGTGGGCCATCGACGTGCTCGACGAGGAGGACGAACTCCAGGAGATCGTCCAGCTCGTCGGGAAGGACGCCCTGCCGGAGGACCAGCAACTGACCCTCGAGGTCGCGCGCTACCTCCGCGAGGCGTGGCTCCAGCAGAACGCGTTCCACGACGTGGACACGTACTGCGAGCCCGAGAAGATCTACCTCATGCTGACGGCCATCAAGACGTATCACGACGAGGCGTTCGAGGCACTCGACGCCGGCGTCCCCGTCGAGGAACTCGTCGACATCGACGCCGCCCCGCGACTCAACCGCATGGGGACCGCCGCGAACTACGAGGAGTTCATCGCCGAACTCAAAGAAGACATCACCGAGCAACTGAGGGACCTCTACTGATGAAAGAGTACCAGACAATCACCGAAATCAGCGGCCCGCTGGTGTTCGTCGAGACCGACGAACCCATCGGCTACGACGAGATCGTCGAGATCGAGACCGACGACGGCCAGGTGCGCCGCGGCCAGGTGCTCGAAGCGACCAGCGACTTCGTCGCCGTCCAGGTGTTCGAGGGGACCTCGGGCATCGACCGCAACGCGTCGGTGCGGTTCCTCGGCGAGACGCTGAAGATGCCCGTCACGGAGGACCTGCTCGGTCGCGTCCTCGACGGCTCCGGACGCCCCATCGACGGCGGGCCGGACATCGTCCCGGAGGAGCGCCACGACATCGTCGGGGCGGCTATCAATCCCTTCTCGCGGGAGTACCCCGAGGAGTTCATCCAGACGGGCGTGTCGGCGGTCGACGGGATGAACACCCTCGTCCGCGGGCAGAAGCTGCCCATCTTCTCCGCGTCGGGGCTGCCGCACAACGACCTCGCGCTCCAGATCGCCCGGCAGGCGACGGTGCCCGAGGAGGCGGCCGAGGAAGGCGAAGACGCGAGCGAGTTCGCGGTCGTCTTCGGCGCCATGGGCATCACGGCCGAGGAGGCCAACGAGTTCATGGAGGACTTCGAGCGGACGGGCGCGCTGGAGCGTTCGGTCGTCTTCATGAACCTCGCGGACGACCCCGCCGTCGAGCGGACGGTCACGCCGCGGATGGCGCTCACCACCGCCGAGTACCTGGCCTTCGAGAAGGGCTACCACGTGCTGGTCATCCTCACGGACATGACCAACTACTGCGAGGCGCTGCGCGAGATCGGTGCCGCCCGCGAGGAGGTGCCCGGTCGCCGTGGCTACCCCGGGTACATGTACACCGACCTGGCGACGCTGTACGAGCGCGCGGGCCGCATCGAGGGCCGTGAGGGGTCGGTGACGCAGATTCCCATCCTCACGATGCCGGGCGACGACGACACCCACCCCATCCCCGACCTGACGGGGTACATCACGGAGGGGCAGATCTACATCGACCGGTCGCTCAACAGCCAGGGCATCCAGCCGCCAATCAACCCGCTGCCGAGCCTCTCGCGGCTGATGGACGACGGCATCGGCGAGGGTCTCACGCGCGAGGACCACGCCGACGTCTCCGACCAGCTCTACGCCGCGTACGCCGAGGGTGAGGACCTGCGCGACCTCGTGAACATCGTCGGTCGCGAGGCGCTCTCGGAGCGCGACAACCGCTACCTCGACTTCGCGGACCGCTTCGAGCAGGAGTTCGTCCAGCAGGGCTACCACAACGAGCGCTCCATCGACGAGACGCTCGACATCGGCTGGGAGCTGCTGTCGATGCTGCCGAAGACCGAACTCAACCGCATCGACGAGGACCTCATCGAGGAGTACTACGTCGAGGACGAGTCCGAGACGGTCGAAGCGACGGCGGACTAGAACACCCTTTTTGTCGCGGGAGCGGCCTCCGACCGCTCCCTCGCAACGTCTGCGTTGTGAGACGCCACACGTCTCACAGGTTCCCAGAACCGCGAAGCGGTTCTGAGAGGACCAAAACCCTCCTCACCTCCTCAGTCGCGTCGCTCCTTCGAGGGGTTCGTCGGTCCGCTCGCCTTCGGCTCGCGGTGCTGCTTCCGACGCCGACCGCACCGCTCTCCTCTCTCTATCCACGACCGAGGGACTCCTCCCGGCCCGCACGGGGCTACCCAGACTAACAAGGGTTAACAGGACCGGGGCGCAAGGGCCGACAAGACCATGGCCTCAGACGTCAAGCCGACGCGCAAGAACCTCATGGCGATAGAGGACCGCATCGAGCTCTCCGAGCGCGGTCACGACACGCTGGAGAAGAAGCGAGACGGGCTCATCATGGAGTTCATGGACATCCTCGACCAGGCCCAGGACGTCCGCTCCGAGCTCGGCGAGGCGTACGAGACCGCCCAGCGCAACATCAACATGGCGCGGGCGATGGACGGCGACATCGCGGTCCGCGGCGCGGCCGCGGCGCTGAAGGAACACCCCGAGATAACCACCCAGTCGAAGAACATCATGGGGGTCGTCGTCCCGCAGATCGAGTCCTCGAAGGTGAAGAAGAACCTCGACGAGCGCGGCTACGGCCTCGTCGGTACCAGCGCCCGCATCGACGAGGCGGCCGAGGCCTACGAGGAACTGCTCGAACAGATCATCCTCGCCGCCGAGGTGGAGACGGCGATGAAGAAGATGCTCGAGGAGATCGAGACGACGAAGCGCCGCGTCAACGCGCTCGAGTTCAAGGTCCTCCCCGACCTCTACGAGAGCCAGGACTACATCGAGCAGAAACTCGAGGAGCAGGAGCGCGAGGAGATCTTCCGCCTGAAGAAGATCAAGGCGAAGAAAGAGGAGAGCGAGGAGGCCGAAGCCGAGGCCATCGAGGAACTCCAGCGCGACCCCGTCCCCGCCGACGACTGACGCGACTGACTCGTCTCGCGCGTCGGCCACGCGTCGCTGTTTACCGCCTTTTCACTCTTCCTGACGCCGACGGAGACGACGCCTCGCACCGATACCTTATCACACTCGGCTGATTGTGCCGAGTCGTGACCGATTCTACGCCCTCTCTGCGTACCCCCGAACTCGACTCCTATCTCTCCGACCGGCTGGAAACGGCCGTCACCGGAATCGAGGTGCTCAACGACGGCCTCAATCTGGTTGCGGCGGTCTCGACCGACGAGGGGCGATACGTCCTGCGACGGCCCAACAAGCTCAGACACACCGAACTATTCAACGACCTGTTACGGGAGTACCGGCTGCTCGAACGGCTCCGACCGACCGCGATACCCGCTCCGTCGCCGGTCCTGTTCTGCGACGACGAGTCGCTCCTCGGCGACGCGTTCTTTCTCACGACGTATCTCGACGGGGAGACCGTTCCGCTGGGGACCGACCTGCCCGAACGGTTCCGGACCCCCGGAGCGCGCCGTCGCGTCGCCCACCACCTCGTCGACGTCCTCGCGGCCATCCACTCGCTTGACCCCGAACCGTTCGAGACTGTCTGCGGGCGGACGACGCCGCGAGAACAGGTTACTCACGCGACCGCCCGCCTCGACGCAGCGGCGAGCGTAACGGGTCGTAACCTCCCGAGGCTTCGCCGCGTCGGTCAGTGGCTCCGGCGAAACGCCCCGGCGGGCCCGGAGACAGCACTCGTCCACGGCGACTACCGCCCGGGTAACGTCCTGTTCGCGGGAAACGACCGCCCCGAACTCACCGGCGTACTCGACTGGGAGACAGCGATGTTCGGCGACCCGCGTACCGAACTCGGCTACCTCCTGCTCCGGTGGCGCGACGACGGTGACCCGGCGCTCCCGCTTGACGACCTCAACGCGACGTATCCGGACGACGCACTCCGGGAGGTGCAGGTGGCGAACGAGCGGGGACTCGCCCCGTTCACCGCGGCTCCCGGCAGCCCCGACCGAGGTGAGCTAATCGCCCGCTACGAGGACCAAACCGGTCTCACCTACGAGGCGGACGACCGCTTCTACCGGGCGCACGCGGCGTTCATGCTCGCGACCGTGTGGGAGGACCTCCACCGCCATCGACTGGAAACCGGGGCGGAGTCGGACTGGCCGCCGCACGTCGACTACATGGCGATGGTCGCCGAGTCCATCGTCGAGCACGATTCGTGATTCGGCTGGCCGGAACGCACGCCCGAGAACGACCGGCCGACAGAGCCGCGCTTTTGTACCCTCCCTCCCGACCGGCGGGTATGACCTGTCCCGAGTGCGCCGCGCCGCTCGTCGCGTTCACCGTCCCCGACGACGTCGCCGCGCACGTCCCGGAGGAGTCGGCGTCGCTCGCGCTCTGTAGTCGGTGTCTCGCGCTCGTGGCGTCGCCGCCCCCGACGGGTGCGCCCGAGTTCGACCGCGTCAGCGAGGCGTTTCCCGAGGGTGACGCGGGCGCGGCGATGGCGGTCGGCGTCGGCCTGCTCGACTCGCTCGCGCTCCACCGCACGGACATCGAGGCGCTGTTCTCGTTCGTCGAGGCCAACGGGTACGACCCGCTGCTCGTCGTCGACCGTCTCGCGCGCCAGGGCTCCATCCAGACACCCATCGACCTCGACCGCCGGCGCCACCAGCTCGAACAGCTCATGGAGTGAGCCGCCGCTCGATACCTCCCGAAAGTTTACTTTCAATCGAGCGTGAGTGTTCGTGTGGTACACGCGCTCGCCGTCGCGCCGCCGTTCGGCGGCGTCCCCGACCTGCTCCGCCTGCTCGCCGTCCCCGTCTTCGCGTGGGCGGCGTACCGCGACCTCCGTACGCGCCGGGTGTCGAACGCGACGTGGCTCCCCCTGGTCGCGGTCGGCGCCCTCGCGCTGGCGCTGGACGCGCTCGCGCTCCTCGACGCACCCGGTCTCGCCCGTCGCGTGTTCGTCGTCCGTCTCGCGGTGAGCCTCGGCCTCGTCGCCCCGCTCGGCTACCTCTTCTGGCGACTCGGCGGGTTCGGCGGCGCGGACGCGAAGGCGCTGATGACGCTCGCGCTCCTCTTCCCGAGCGCGCCGGCGTACGCTCTCGGCGACTTGGTGTTCCCGCTCGCCCCCGGTGCGCTCGGGGTCCTCTCGCTCTCGGTGCTCACGAACGCCGTCCTCGTCGGTCTCGCCTACCCGCTCGCGCTCGCGGGGCGGAACCTCCTCGACGGCCACCGCTCGCGGTGGCTGTTCGTCGGGCGTCCCGTCCCCAGCGAGCGCGCGGACCGCGAGTACGGCCGCCTGCTCGGGTCGCCCGGCGACGACCGCGGCGGCCTCGACCTCGACGCCCTCCGGATGTACCTCCGGTGGCGGGGGACCTCCCTGTCGACGCTCCGGGCGGACGCGACGACCTACCGCGACCCGGCGACGCTCCCCGCCACCCCGAACACCCCCGGCGACGGGTCGCTCGCCTCGTTCGACGCACCGTCGACGCCCCTGCCCGCCCGGGCCGACGGCGGGACCGGACGGACTGACGACCCGTGGGGGGCGGCGGCCTTCCTCGCGAGCATCGAGGGGACCGCCTACGGGACGACCCCCGACCGTCTCCGGGCGGGCCTCGACGCGCTCTGCGAGGAGGACTCGGTGTGGGTCTCCCCCGGTCTCCCGTTCGTCGTCCCGCTGTTCGTCGGCCTCGTCGTCGCGCTCGTCGTCGGCGACCTGCTCTTCCTCGCGCTCGGGGCGGCGGGCGTCGTCTGACCGGTCGACGCACCTCCGGCCCCTCGACGACCGCCCCCGTCCGACGCGGCTAGTCGGCGTGCCGACAAAAGACCTATTCGACCGTCGTCCCTCGGTTCGGCCATGAGCGTGGACCTCGCGTTCGACGGGCCGGACGACCTCCTGCCGGCCGTCGCGCAGGACGCCGAGACGGGGACGGTGTTGATGCTGGCGTACGTCACGCCCGAGGCCGTCTCGCGCACCCGCGAGACGGGGCGGGCGCACTACTACTCGCGGAGCCGCGACGAACTGTGGGAGAAGGGGGCGACCAGCGGGCACGTCCAGACGGTCGAGGAGGTGCGCGTCGACTGCGACGCCGACGCCCTCCTCTACCTCGTCCACCAGGAGGGCGGCGCCTGTCACACCGGCCACGAGAGCTGTTTCTACCGCACCATCGACGGCGAGGCGGTCGGCGAGCGGGTCTTCGACCCGGACGAGGTGTATGAGTGAACGCGACCCCGTCGCCGACCTGACGGCCGCCGCCGAGGCGCTCTCGGCGACTCGCGAACGGGTCGCCGAGGTCGGGACGGACCGCCTCGAGACGGTCGCGGACGCCCACGGCGACCTGCTCGCGCTCCTCGACCGCCACGAGGAGGACGCCACCGGCTACGGCGAGTTCGGCAAGTACATCGAGTTCCAGGAGGCGCTCGCCGAGCGTCTCGACGCCCTCCCCGAGGACGTCCCGGCGAGCGACGCGTTCGACGCGGCCGACGAGGCGCTCCAGAAGCGGACGCTCTCGGCGAGCGACTTCGACCACGCGCGCACGGCCCTCGCCCCGGCGGCCGAGTACGCCGACCTCGCCGAGGAGTGGGCGGCGACCCGCGAGCGCTATCGCGACGCGCGACGGGCGGTCATCCGGGAGAAGCGGGCGGCCGAGGACCGCGTCGCGGACCTCGAACGCCTCCGACGGCTGGCCGCGGCGGACCCCGACGCACCCGTCGAGGTCCTGCATGACCCGGTCGCTGCCTACGACGACGCCGTCCGTACCGCGTTCGAGCGCTTCACCGACGAGGCGAGCGCCCGGGCGGTCCTCGCGTTCGTCGAGCGGACGCGGGCGTATCCACTGGTTCCGTTCGACCCGCCGCCCGAGCGACTGCGCGCGTTCGTCGCGGACGCGCCCGTCGGCGAGGAGCCGCTCGATACGCTGCTCGCGTACGCCGACTACTCGACGTCGAAACTCGACCACTACGTCGCGGACCCCCGGGAACTGAAGGCGGCGGTGTCGACCAACCGGACGTACCTCGACCGCCTCGATGCAACCCCGCTGACCGTCGGGTGGCCACCGCCATCGGCGGCGACCCTCCGCTGGCGGACGCGCGAACTGGTACCGGTCGTCGCGCGCTTCGCCGACGCCGACGTGGTCGCCCGACTGCGGGCGGTCCGGTCGCTCACTCGGCGCGAGGACTACGGGTCGCTCCGCGAGAGCGCCGTCGCCCGGTCGGAACTCACCGACGCCGACCGCGAGCGACTGGCCGACGTCGACGTCGAACACGCCCTGGCGCAGGAACGCGCCGAGCGCGACCGCCTGGCCGACGCGCTCGCGACGCACCCGCCGCTCGACGACGTCGCGTCGCCGGCGTGAACAGGGGAGCGCGCCGCTTGAGGTCTAAAAGACGCCGGCGGACGGAGTGGTTCGATGGCACACGATTACCCGGGGGAGTCAATGACCGGGGACCGCTCCGCCGTGGACGCGCTACTGCTCCGAAGACCATGCGGGGACCTGGGAGCGCTCACGTCCTGACTGTGGCGTCGATTATCGGTTACGCGCCACGTCCGCCGACATCCATCGAATCGAAGCCGCGGATAAAAGGACTTGCGTATAAGTACTTAGTGCCAACGACGGGAGGGAAAACCGTCGCAGTCCATCGAATTTTGCTATCGCGGTATGGTATTTATCGCGTCCGGCTCGTATCTTCCCCGCATCGCCGTGGATTCGTCGTGAGACGGAGCGTCGGTTACGCCGCGGCGAGGAGCGCGTCGTGCATCTCGTCCGCGAGTCGCCGTGCGCGCTCTTCGGTTCGCGCCTCGGCGTAGACGCGGACGACGGGTTCGGTGCCGCTCGGACGGACGAGCACCCAGGCGTCGCCGTAGTCGAGGCGGTGGCCGTCGGTCGTGTCGAGGCCGGCGTCGCTCTCGCGGGCGGTCGCCTCGGCGGCCGCGATGAGCGCCTCGCGCTCGGCGTCGTCGTCGTAGGCGAGGTTCACGCGGACGTTGTGGTACCCGCTGTGGTCTGCGGCGAGGCCGCTCGCGCTCCGGTCGGCGAGCAGTTCGCAGAACCGCGCGGCGGTGTAGGCACCGTCGCGCGCCAGGCGGTAGTCGGGGAAGAGGACGCCGCCGTTGCCCTCGCCGGCGACGGGGACGGTGACGCCGGCGCGCTGGAGCGCGCGGATGCGGGTGATGATGTTCGTGCTCCCGATGGGGGTGAGTTCGAGGTCGGCCCCGGCGGCGTTCACCACGTCGACGAGACGCTGGGAGACGTTGACGGCGGAGACGGTGGTATCGCCGGCGGTCAACTCGGCGGCGGCGAGCGCCGCGAGCGCCGCGTCCCCCTCGACGTGGTCGCCGTACTCGTCGACGAAGATGGCGCGGTCGGCGTCCCCGTCGTGGGCGATACCGAGGTCGGCGCCCGTCGCGCGGACGAGGCGGCGGAGGTCGCCGAGGTTCCGCTCGATGGGTTCGGGGTCGCGCCCGGGGAAGTGACCGTCCGGCTGGCCGTTGACGGTGACGACGCGACAGCCGAGTTCGCGAAAGAGCGTCGGACTGGTGAGCGCGCCCGCGCCGTGGCCGGGGTCGAGCGCGACCGTCAGGTCGGCGCTCGCGATGCGGTCGCCGTCGACGGCCGCGAGTACCTCGTCGATGTACGTCCGGTCGGCTCCCTCGACGCGTCGGCTGGTCCCCGTCTCGTCCCACGGGACGGTGGCGAAGCGCTCGGCCAGCAGGCGGTCTTCGACGCGTTCGAGGCCCTCCCGGGCGAGTTCGACGCCGTCGCGTCCGACGAGTTTCACGCCGTTGTACTCCGGCGGGTTGTGACTCGCCGTCACCATCAGCCCGGCTATCCCCTCGCGCTCGGCGTAGGCCTGGAGCGCGGGTGTCGGGAGGACGCCGACGCGGTCGACGTCGCACCCGACGCTCGCCAGCCCCGAGGCGGCGGCGTCGGCGAACATCCGGCCCGTCGCGCGCGTGTCGCGCCCGAGCGCCACGCGCGTCCGACCGTCCCGTCCCTCCCCGAACACCGAACCGGCGGCCATCGCCACCCGCCCGACGAACGCGGGCGTCAGCTCCTCGTTGGCGACGCCGCGAACGCCGCTGGAGCCAAATATCTTCATCACCAGTCTCTCGACCGGGCACTCTCAAAGGGGTTGCGAAGGACCGGCAGGGTTCCCGACCCGTTCGCGCTCACCGGTCAGACGCCGGCCGTCTCCGCACCGTCGAGCACCCGCCCGAAGGCGGCGAGCGCCGCCGCCGTCGTCTCGGCGTCGTGGCCCGCCGCCACCCGGACCGCCCCGCGCACGCCGAAGAACCGCCCGGGGACGACGAGGACGCCCGCCTCCCAGGCGGCGGCGCTCAGCACGTCCCCGTCGACGTCGGCGTGCCAGACCAGTCCGTAGGGACAGCCCGCCGGGACGTCGCCGACGACGTCGGTCCGTCCGGCGAGGAACTCGCTCAGCAGTTCGTGGTTGGCCGCCAGTCGTTCGCGGGAGCGCTCGGCGAGCGCGTCGGCGTGGTGGAGTGTCCGCCGGGCCAGCGCGCGACTCGGGTCGGCGACGACCGGCAGGTGCCAGGCGACGCGGTCCAGTCGCTCGACGAACGCGCCCTCGCCGACGAGCCACCCGATGCGCAGGCCCCCGAGGCCGTGGAACTTCGTGAGCGACGAGGCGACGACCGTGTTCGGGAGGCCGGCGGCCGTCACGCCGCCGAAGGCGCTTCCGTCCCCGGAGCGCGCCTCCAGCACGTAGGGGGCATACACCTCGTCGACGAGGAGCGTCGCGTCCACCTCGCCGACGGCCTCGGCGGCCGCCGCCAGCGTCTCGCGGTCGGCGAGCGCGCCGGTCGGGTTGTGGCGGTTCGTGCAGACGACGAGGTCCGTCTCCGGGGTGAGGGCGTCCCGGAGTCGTCCGGGGTCAAGGCGGCCGCCCGGCGCGCGGCTGAACCGGTCGACGCTCGCGCCGAAACCCGCTGGCGTGGCGGCCTGCGGTTCGTACCCCGGTGATTCGACCAGCACGTGCGGGTCGTCGCTCGCGGCGCAGGCCGCCATCGCCGCGAGGAGGTTCGCGTGGCTCGCACCGGCCGTCACGTGGACGTCCGTCGGGTCGGCGTCGTAGACGGTCGCCACCTGGCTTTCGAGCGTCGTCCCCGGCGGGGGGTCCTCGCGGTCGGCGAGGGCGGGGGGGACGACCCTGCCGTCGCCCGCGCGGCGGAGGTCGCTCGACCCGAGGTCGTGGTCGGCCGCCTCGGGCCGGCCGGCGATCCATTCGAGGTAGGCGATGGGCTCGAACACGGTGGCCGTCAGTTCGGGGTCGGCATGTGCCTGCTGGTCGGCCCGTGGCGACACGCTTTCGGCGCTGGCCCGCCCTCGCCCGGTATGGACGAGGACATCGATATCGACGAGAAGCGCGTCTACGCCGCCAAGGGGGACCGGACCGTCGTCTTCGTCGCCACCGACGCCGGCCTCGCACGCGTCTCCGTCTCCGGCGACCTCGTCGGCGAGTTCGGTCTCGACCACCGCGGGGACGTCGCCGACGTCGCCACCCGGGACGGTGCACTCGCCGTCGCCGGGGAGGAAGACGTCCTCGTCGGCGACGCGTTCGCTCCCACCGGCTTCGGCCCCGCCGACGCCGTCGGCTTCGACCGCAACGGCCACCTCGTCGCCGCCGGCGAGGGGCGGGTCGCCCGCCTCGCTTCCGACGGCTGGACGACGCTCGCGGCGGTCGAGGACGTTCGCGCCGTCGACGGCGACCTCCTCGCCGCCCGCGACGGGGTGTTCCGCCTCGACGGGGCGCACGTCGGCCTCGCGGACGTCCGGGACGTCGCGGCCGCGGGCGTCCCGCTCGCCGCCACCGACGAGGGGTTGTACCGCCTCGGCAACGGCTGGATGGACGTCCTCGACGGCGCGTTCCGCGTCGTCGCGTGCGAGGGGGCGGCACCCGACGCCCGCGCGCACGCCGCCGGCGAGGCCCTCTACGAGCGTCGAGAGGACGCGTGGAAGGCGGTCTCGCTCCCGACGGACGACCCCGTCGCCGCCGTCGGCTACGGCGAGTCCACCTACCTCGTCACGGCCTCGGGGACGTTCCTCGTGCGCGGTGAGGAGGGGTGGCGGAGTCGGTCGCTCGGGGTGCCGGGCGTGCGCGCGCTGGCGGTGCTCTGAGGGCGAACGAAAACGGGTTTTACCACGCGCCGTCGAGTGGCGCACATGATACTGCCCGGGTCGGCGTCGCAGTCGCTCGCGGCGTCGCTCGCCGTCGAACTCGACGCGGAGGTGGGGCCGGTCGAGTACGACCGGTTCCCCGACGGCGAACTCATCGTCCGCGCGCCGGCGAGCGGCGAGCACTGCGTCGTCGTCGCCTCGACGGTCGACAGCGACGCCCACGTCCAGTTGCTCCAGCTACAGGACGTCGCCAGCCAGCACTTCGAGCGGGTGACGACGGTCCTCCCGTACTTCGGCTACGCTCGTCAGGACCGCGCGTTCTCCGAGGGCGACCCCGTCTCGGCGCGCGCGGTGGCGCGGGCCATCTCGACGGGCACCGACCGCGTCGTCACGGTGACACCCCACGAGGCGGCAGTGTGTGACTTCTTCGACGTCCCCACGACGGCCGTGGACGCCACGCCGCTGCTCGCGGACCCCCTGCCCGACGGGCTCTCCGAACCGCTCTTCCTCGCCCCGGACGAGAGCGCGACGCCCCACGCGGAGGCGGTGCGCGACGCCTACCGTTCGGGGACGGTCGACTACTTCGAGAAGGAACGGGACTACGATACCGGCGAGGTGACGCTCACCCCCAGCGAGACGAGCGCGGCCGACCGCGACGTGGTCGTCGTCGACGACATCATCGCCACCGGGTCGACCATGGCGGGCGCCATCGACCACCTCCGGGGGGACGGCGCGACCCGGGTCTACGCCACCTGCGTCCACCCGATGCTCGCGGCCAACGCCCGCGTGAAACTCGCACGCGCCGGCGTCGAGGCCGTCTACGGCACCGACACCATCGAACGCGGCGAGAGCGCCGTCAGCGTCGCCCCCGTCGTCGCGGACGCGCTGTAACGCGGCTCCGACTCCTTCGGTCGACCACCCACGAGGAACCCGACCACTGCCCAGGGGTTTTGGCTGGCCTAAAAACCGACAGGCTTATCTGTTTTAGGTAGGCCTAAACATTCGATGGCATGCGAGCGAACCCAGACCCGGGGGCGCGATGCGAGCGCGTGAGTGGACCGTCGCCTCGCTGTACTACGGTCCCGAGGACTTCGACATCCCGCCCCTGCCGCGCTGGCGCGAGGCCCGCGACGAGCGCGGCCGACTGACCCTCTCGGCCGACGGCCGGGACGAACCGTTCATCACCTGTGAGGTGCCCGTCAAGGTCCGTCGCTAACGTCGGTCCGGCCCCCTTTCTCCCCGTCCGTTACCGTCGCCGAGGCCCCCGGCAGGTAGCCCTCGCGCCCGCGGGCCATCTGCAGGCCGAGGAAACAGAGACCGAGACCACCACCGAGGCCGAGTATCGCCGAGACGGTGTCCCCGACGCGCGCCTCGGTCGCGCTCGTGACGACTCACGCGATACCCACCGCGACTGTCCCGAGGCCCTGCAGTTCCCACCACGCGCGGCCGGCGAACCGAGTCGCGTCGCGCGCACCGATTCCGAGGACGAGGACGCCAACGAGGACGAGCAGGCAGACGGTCCAGTAGGCGGGAAGCGGCACCTCGCCGAACGCGTTCGCCACGACCTGCACCCCGAACGCGGCGCCGACGAGGAGGTGCCACCGTCTGCTGTACTGCATCACTCCCTGTCTACCGAGAAGAACGAACAACGCTAGGGGTCGCTCAGTCCGAGGGCTCCGGCGTCGCCAGCGGTTCGACGGCGATGGTCATCTCGACCCCCTCGACGTCCCACTCGCGGCGGTGGCCGTCGCTCACGTCGCCGAACTCGGCGGCGCGCACCTCGCGGGCGATGAGGTCCTCGTGGGCGGCGACGAGGTCGGCCACCCGGTCGTCGGCGACGTCGAGGTCGACACGGACCCGCGCGTCGAGGTCCAGGTCGAGGTCCTTTCGCATCTCCTGGACGCGGCGGATGACCTCCCGGGCGTACCCCTCGCTCTCGATGTCCTCGGTGAGACTGGTGTCGACGTAGACGACGCCCCGTTCGGTCCCGTCGACGGCGAAGGCCGTCCCGGCGACGTTGCCGGGCGTCTCCGTGACGAACTCGACCATCTCGTCGGTGAGCGTCACCGGGTCGTCGAGACGGTCGTTGACGCTCCCCTCCAGTGCGTCGAGCGTCGCCTCGGGGACGCGCGCCTCGTTGAGCGCGCGCATGACCTCCTGGGCGCGGGCACCGAACTCCGGGCCGAGGACGCTCATGTCCGCCTGCGCGGAGTAGGCGAGTTCCTCCCACGACTCGTCGGGAGCCACCACCTCGACCTCGCGGGCGTTGAGGCGCTCGCGCAGGAGGGGGGCGTGCTCGCGGACGGCGCGGGCGGCCTCGCCGTCGTTCGCGGCGACGACGACGCGCGGGACCGGCCAGCGGAGCTTTCGCTCGGCCTGCTGGCGGGCGTTCGCGCCCGCCTCCTCGACGGCCCGGAGGACCGCCACGTCGGCTTCGAGGTCCTCGCGGTGGTACGCCTCGTCGACGGCGGGCCAGTCGCACATGTGGACCGTGTCGTGGCCCGCCTCGCCCGTGAGCGTCGCGTAGACGTCGTCCGCGACGTAGGGCGCGTACGGCGCGAGCAGTTGCACCGTCTCGAGCAGGACGCGGTGGAGCGTCGCGTAGGCCGCACGCTTGCTCGCGGAGTCCTCCTCGGCCCACATCCGCTCTCTGACGACCTGGATGTAGAACCGCGAGACGTCGTCGACGACGAACTCGAGCAGCGCGTCGAGCGCCCGGTCCTGTCGGAAGTCCTCCCAGTGGTCGGTCATCTCGGCCTTCGTCGTCTGGAGGCGCGAGAGCACCCACTCGTCGACGAGTTCGAGGTCGCACTCCGCCAACGTGACCGCGTCGGGGTCGAACCCGTCCATCCGCATGTACGGCAGCGGGAACCGGAAGACGTTCCAGAGGATGTTGAGGTTGCGCTGCATCGTCGCCATCTCGTCCCACGAGAAGCGCATGTCCTCGCCCTGCGGGTTCACCGACAGCAGGAACAGGCGCATCGGGTCCGCACCGTGGCGCTCCAGGGCCTCCCGGGGCGTGACGACGTTCCCGATGGACTTCGACATCTTCCGTCCGTCCTCGGCGAGCGCCCAGCCGTGCATCAGCACCTCCCGGTAGGGAATCTCGCCCATCGCGGTGGTGCCCATCCCCAGCTGGGACCAGAACCAGCCGCGGGTCTGGTCGTGGGCCTCCATGATGAGGTCGGCCGGCCACAGCTCCTCGAAGTCCGCCGTCTCGCCGGGGTAGTCGAGCGTCCCCCACGAGGCGACCGAGGAGTCGAGCCAGACGTCGAAGACGTCCGGGACGCGCTCGTAGGTGACGCCCCCTTCGGTGATGGTGAGGTCGTCCACCGTCGGGCGGTGGAGGTCGACCGACTCGGGGTCGACGTCCTGGTCGACGCGCTCGGCGAGTTCCTCGCGCGTGGCGACGACGAGGACGTCGTCCATCGACCCCTCCCAGTCCTCCGGCACCCAGATGGGGATGGGGATGCCCCAGTAGCGCTGCCGGGAGACGTTCCAGTCGGGCGACCCCTCGATGAACTTCCGGAACCGGTTGTCGCGTGCCTCCTGGGGGTGCCACTCGGAGTCCTCGATGTTCTCGAGCATCTCCTCGCGGACGTCGGTGACGGTGACGAACCACTGGTCGGTGGCGAGGAAGACGATGTCCGTGTCGCAGCGCCAGCACTGGCCGTAGTCGTGGCGGGTCGTCTCGTGCGCCAGCAGGTGGCCGTTCGCCTCCAGGTCTCCGATGATGTCCTCGTTCGCGTCGCGGACGAACTGGCCCGCGTACGCCCCGCCCTGTTCGGTGTAGACGCCGTCGGGGCCGACCGGGCAGAAGATGTCGAGGCCGAGTTCCTGGCCGCGCTCGAAGTCCTCCTGCCCGTGGCCGGGCGCGGAGTGGACGAGACCGGTGCGGTCGACCTCGACGTAGTCGGCGTGGTACACCCGTCCCGCCCCCTCGAAGGAGGGGTGGTCGGGGACCGCTTCGGGGAGGGGGTGGTCGTACTCCCAGCCCAGCAGGTCGGCGCCCGTCAGTTCCTCGACGACCTCGTAGTCCTCGTAGCGCCCGCGCGAGAGGACGTCCTCGACCATCGCCTCGGCGAGGTAGAGGCGGTCCGTCTCGTCGCCCTTCGTCGCGTCGACGCCCACGTAGTCCGCGTCCTCGTCGACGGCGACGAAGGTGTTGGCGGGGATGGTCCACGGCGTGGTCGTCCAGATGACGAGCGACCCCTCGCGCCCGCGGAGGGGGAACGAGACGTAGATGCTCGGCGACTCGATCTCGTGGTACTCCACCTCGTTCTTCGCGATGGCGGTCTCACAGCGGGGACACTGCGTGATGGAGCGCTTGCCCCGGTCGACGAGGCCGCGCTCGTGGGCCTGCGCGAACCCCCACCACGCCGCCTCCATGTACTCCGGCGACACCGTCCGGTAGGGGTCCTCCCAGTCCATCCAGACGCCGAAGGACTTGAAGTCGTCCTGGAGCCCCTCGAGTTGCTCGTCGGCGAACTCCTTGCACTCCTCGATGAAGTTCTCCATCCCGAACGCCTCGATGTCCTTCTTGTTGTCGAAGCCCAACTTCTCCTCGACTTTCGTCTCGATGGGGAGGCCGTGCATGTCGTAGCCCGGCCGGTCGGTCACGTCGTACCCCCGCATCCGCTTGTAGCGGATGTAGGTGTCCTTCAGTGACTTGTTCCAGGTCGTCCCCATGTGGGCCGCGCCGCTCGTGTAGGGGGGGCCGTCGACGAAGAAGAACCGCTCGGCGCCCTCCCGGTTGCGCTTGGTCTGCTCGTAGGCGTCCACCGCCTGCCAGTGTTCGCGGACGCGCGCCTCCACGGCGTCCGGGTCGTACTGGTCTTCCACCTCGCCGAATCGGCCTCGCGGTCCGGACGACTCCGCCCCCGATTCGGGGGTGCTGTCGGCGCTATCGCTCATGGATGAGACACGCACCGCCGTGCGTAAAGGCGAATCGGTCCGACAGGTGCGGCTGTCGCGCTCGGGCGGTCTATCCGGCGTTCGCCGCCCTCACGCCAGCAGCGCTCGCGCCCGCGGCAGGAGGCGCCCGGTCGCGACCAGGTACGCCCCGACGAGCGCGACGGCGCCCATCCCGACCATCCAGAGCCCGAGGGTCTGGTCGGTGGCCAGCGCGTTCGCACCGGCCTGTTCGGCGAAGAGTCCCAGGACGGTGAGTGCGGTCGTGACGACGGCGTAGACGAGAACCGACAGCGCCTCCAGCGCCGGTTCGAGGAGTGTGCCCTTCACGAGGCGTCATATCGAACACGCCGGTAAACCAGTTTCGGGATACCGTGAGAGGGGACGTCACGGTCACGACGACCGGACACAGGGCTTTCGACCGACGACGGGGCAGTCCGTCCCACGGGACGCTCCGGGCGACTCGACGACCCGAGACTCACGAGGGATGGCTTCCTGCTCGGCCTCGGACTGTTCGTCTCCGGGGTGCTGCTCCCGTTGACGGAGTGCGGGGGTGTCACTCGGCGGCCCGCCGCGTCGTGAGCCGGTCGGCCAACTGCCCCGAGACGTCGGTGAGGTAGGCCGTCCCCCAGACGGCCACGAGGAGGCCGCCGAGCGTGTTGTACATGAGGTCGAGCATCGTGTCGCCCAGCCCGTACTGCGTGAGGACGTCCTGTGACCCGGCGACCTGGGCGAGGACGCTCGTCAGGAACTCGACGAGTTCCCAGACGACGCCGAACGCCATCACGAACACGAGGAGGTAGACGAACATGAACCGCGGCGGGAGGACGAGGTCGTCGTCGGCCGTCGAGAGCGCCCGCGCCGTCGCGTAGCCCACCGCGGCGACGAGCGACGAGGAGAGCGCGTGGGTGACGTGGTCCCACCACCAGACCGACCGGTAGGCGCTCGACGTCCCGGGGAGGGTGAGCACCCCCAGCGCGTGCAGGAACATCGCCGTCGTGATCCACAGCACGAGACCGACGTCCATCGTGAGGCGGGCGTCGCGCCTGAGCAGCGCCGGGACGAACGTCACCGCGAGGCCCACCGACGAGTTCACCACGATACCGAACTTCCCCTGGAGGAGGCCGGCGACGAGGACGAGCACCATCCCCACCTGCATCGCCCGGACGAGCTGGCCCTGGCGGCGCTTCGAGAGGCCCAGGCGGTCGCGGACCTTCACGCGACCACCTCCTCCTCGCGCGCTGCCTCCCCGGTACCGTCGTCGCTCCGCAGTCGCCGGTGGAAGTACCACCGGAACGCGGCCGCCGCGACCAGTCCCGCGAGCACCGCCGCGCCGAACTCGTACATCAGGGCGGTGTTGCTCGCGACGAACGGCGTGCCGAACAGTTGCTGGCTCGCGTAGCGGACGATGGCCCAGAGACACGTCGCCGCGAGCGTCGCGACGAGCGTGAACCAGACGGCGAAGCCGGGCGTCATCCGCACCGAGGTCAGCATCTGGAGTTCCACGACGACGACCAGCGCGAGCACCGCCACCGACAGCGAACTCGCGAGGTCGACGTCGAACGTCGGGCCGTAGAGCGACCACAGCAACGGGAGCGACGCGACGAGCAACACCGGCCACGGGAGCGTCTGTTCCCACCGCCCGGCGACGGCCGAGGGGACGACCCCCACCGCGACCATCAGGGCCGCGTACCCCGCCCACACGACCGCTCCCTCTGTCGCCCCGACGACCGCCAGTACCGCGAGCGCGACGACGAGGCCCCACGAGAGCCCGGCGTTGACCCGCGTGTCGCGGACGACCCACTCGTTTCTGACCTGTGACATACTCCCTCCGAGGACGACCCGCCGCTCCCCGGCGGCTGTGGTACACGTCCTCACACCACCCTTCCCGTCGGTGGAGATATACCCTCGCACCGTCTCGGCTCGCTGACAGTCGGGTGTCGAGAGGCGCGGGAGACTTGTCGCCCCCGCCCGTCTCCCGAGTCGTGCCCGCGTTCCCCGACCCCGAGGACCGCCTCGCCCTCGAACCCGGCTGCCGGCGCTGTCCGGCGCTCTGCGCCGCCCGCAACCGCATCTGCTGGGGGGTCGGCCCCCGCGACGCCCCCCTCGTCGTCGTGGGGGAGGCGCCCGCCGCCGGCGACCCGACCGCCGACCGCTGGCAGGGGGGCAACTGGACCGGGATGGCCTACTCCGGGCGCAACTCCGGGTGGAAGATACGGTCGATGGTCGAGGAACTGGGCTACGACGACGCCTACTACACGAACGCGGTGAAGTGCTTCCCGAGCGAGGCGATTCCCGCCGACGCGCCCGAGGCGGCCGACCGTCTCGACCGCCCGCCCCACGAGACGAGCCACCGCGAACCCACCCCCGAGGAGCGCGCGAACTGTCGACCCTACCTGCTCCGGGAACTCGACGCCGTCGCCCCGGCCTGCGTCCTCGCGACCGGGAAGCACGCCACGGGGTCGCTGCTCGCCGTCGAGGGGCGCACCGTCGACGGGTTCCTCGACCTCGTGCTCTCCGTCCAGCAGTGCCCGACCCTCGGCGTCCCCGTCCTCCCGGTCCTGCACCCGTCGTACCAGGAGGTCTGGATTTCTCGCCTCGGTCACTCCTACGAGTCCTACCGCGACGCCGTCGGAGAGGCGCTCGCCGGCCTCGGCGTTTAAGCCGGTCCGTGCCGAGCGCCGAGCATGGACGACCTCTCCTCGCTCACCGGCGTGACCGGTCGCCGGGAGTTCGCCGTCGAACCGCGCCACGCGACGAGCGTCTTCGGCGAGCAGGCCGACCCGCCCGCGCTCCCCGCCGCCCTCGCCTCCCCCGACGAGGTGGTGGAGGTCCTCGGGACGCCCTTCCTCCTCTCGTTCTGCGAGTTCGTCGGCCGGGAGTCGCTGCGCGGGCACCTCCCCGAGGGGACCGGCACGGTCGGCGAGCGCGCCGACGTCCGCCACCGCCGGGCGGCCACCGTCGGGACGACGGTGGTCGTGGAGACGGACGTCGTCGACGTGGACGGGACGCGCGTCGAACTGACGGCGACCGTCTCGCGCGCGACCGACGAGGGGACCGTCGGCACCGCGACGCTCGTCTTCCGGGTGGTCGACCGCGAGCGGTTCCGGGCCTCGTTGTAATCAGGCTTCGTCGCCGTAGGCGTGTTCGAGTACCCGTTCCCCGGCATCGTCGCGCACGACGACCCTCCCGCCGTCGTCGGGGAGGACGGAGGTGTCGTCCGACTCGCCGAACCCGGCGTACCGGAGGTAGGTCGGCGGGTCGCTGGTGAGCGTGACGTCGTCCCCGCTCCGGCTGAGGACGGCGACCGACGCGCCCGGTTCGAGCGCGAGGTCGCCGAACGCGTACGTCTCGTCGCCGTCGTAGTGGAGGGTGAAACCGGCGAGGTCGAGCGGCTCACTCCCCTGATTCCCGAACTCGACGTACTCGTAGTCGATATACTCCCGGTCGACCTCCTCCGGGTACACTCCCTCGACGACGAGGTCCCCTGACCCTTCGACGTCCTCATCGGTGCCGTTCCCGGTCCGATTCGTCGGTGGCGTCCCGTTCTCCCCCGGTTCGGAACCGCTCCTCGCGGACGCGTTCCCCGGAGCGCTCGACTCGAGACAGCCCGCACCCCCGACGGCGAGGAGCGCCGCGACCCCCGACACGTAGGCGCGTCGTCTCATTCTCCTGTCGTTGGGTTCGCGTGTAAAGTGCCTTGTGCCGTCCCGCAACGACTACGCCCCCGGCGTGCGTCGACGTGGCATGGATACGAGCAAGCAGGTGCACGACCACGAGGCGACGGGGTGGCAGCGCGGGTTCTACGACGACGTCAAACACACCTTCCGGGCACCCGTCGTCAACTGGATCTTCCGAACCATGACGGCGAACGACCCCGAGTTCGCGCGCTACGCCTGGGGACAGGTGAAGCCGCTGTACGGGACGCGCGCGTTCGCCCGCACCTCGGTCGCCTACCGCGACGCCGCGCTCGTCGACCTCGACGACCTGCCGTCGTACGACCCCGCCGCACTCTCGCTCTCGCCCGCCGAGTTCGCCGAACTGCGCGCTCAACTGGCGACGTTCGATATCGTCGCGCCCCGACTCGCCGTCCTCTTCGCGACGGTCGACCGGGCGCTCTCGGGCGAGTCGCTGGGGACCGACCCCGCCGACGACCCGGCGACGACCGCCCCCGCTCCCGGGTGGCTGGACCGCGACCGGGGGGTACCGGTGTCGATGGTCGCCGCGAGCGACGTCCCCGAGTCGCTGTCGGGGACGGTCGACGCCGTCAGAGGGTTCCACGGCCTCGACGAGGGCCTCCCGAGCGTCTACCGCTGTCTCGCGCAGTGGCCCGACGCGTTCGAGCAGGTGTGGGACGACCTCGAACCCGTCGTCGAGAGCGAGTCGTTCGAGCGCGCCTACGGCCGGGCCGGCGACCTGGTCGACGAGTACGTCTCGGGCGTCCCCTACCGCCCCCGCCTCACCCCCGAGGACCTCCGAGACGTCGGGTTCGAGGACGACCGCATCGAGGCCGCACGGGGGCTGTTCGCCGAGTTCAACGGGCGGTCGGTCGGGACGGTACTGCTCGCGCTCCCCGTCTTCGCGGCGACGGTCGGCGCGGGCGGCGAGCGCGCGCTCCTGTGAGTCAGTCGGTCGCGGGCGTCGCCCGGTCGTCCACGGTTCGGTCCGCCCGCCGGTGGACGAGGGCGGCACAGCAGACCGCGAGCACCCCCGAGAGCGCGGCGATGCCGAACGCGACGCGGTAGCCGGCCGTCGTGTAGACGCGCGCGCCGTCGACCGTCCCGCCGGTCCAGTAGGCGTCGAGCACGACGCCCATCAGTGCGGGGAAGACGGCCGCGCCGAAGTAGCCGATGCTGTTGACCGTGCCGGTGACGGTGCCGCTCGCGGTCGCCCCGTGGCGCTCCTTGGCGACGGTGTAGGCGAGGGCGGCGCCGCCGTTGACGAACGTCGCGAGAAAGAACAGGAGACCGAGCACCGGCAGCGGCGGCGTGACGGTGAGGAAGACGACCCCGTAGGCGGCGGTGAACCCGACCGTCGACGCGAGGACGACCACCGTCCGCCGGCCGAGGCGGTCCGAGAGCGACCCGAAGACGGGCGGGCCGACCACGAGGCCGACGTTCCCGAGGAGCACGTACGCCGAGGCGCGCGCGACCGACACGTCGTAGACGTGGACGATGTACGGCACGCCCCAGAGCCCGAGGACGGTGAAGTTGACGCCGATGAGGAAGAAGAGCATGCCGCCGAGCAGCCACGTCTCGCGCTCGCCGAGGACCGTCCGGGTGTTCGAGAGCACCTCGCGGGTGTCGGTCCGACCCTCGGGGGGCGTGACGCCCTCGATGGGGTCGAAGCCGGCGCGCTCCGGCCGGTCCCGGACCAGCGCGAGGACGGCGACGGCGGCGACGAGGCTCGCACAGCCGGCACCGGCGAGCGTCTCGCGCCAGCCGAACGCCCCGACTGCGAGCGCCAGTGGCGTCGTCGCGAGGACGCCCCCGATGCCCGTGGCGGCGATGGTCAGCCCCGTCATGGTGGCGAACTCCGTCGGGCGGAACCAATTCGCGCAGAAGCGCAGCGTCGCCACGTAGACGACGCTCCCACCGAGGCCGATGGCCGCCCGCGCGAGGAAGCCGACGGCGAACGACCCGCTCGTCGCGAAGGCGAAGACGCCCGCGCTCATCACGACGAGGCCGGCGGCGGCCACCCGGCGCGACCCCGCACGGTCGGCGAGCACCCCGGCGGGCAACTGGAGGGCGGCGTAGACGTAGAAGAACGAGGAGTGGAGCAGGCCGAGTTCGGCGGCGCTGGCGTCGAACGCCCGCGCGAGCTGGTCGGCGAGCACCGACGAGGAGACGCGGTGGAAGTTCACGAGCAGGAAGCCGCCCGCGAGGACGGTCCACAGCACCCAGCGCCAGCGTCTCGGGTCCGACCGGAGTGTCATCGCGGGGTCGTACAGGCCGAGCGACTAATAGTTACGTGCGACCGCACCTCACGCCTCGCCGAGGAAGTTCGCCGCCGCCCCGCGAAAGAGCGCGTCGAAGGCCTCGGGCGACAGGTCGCGCGACAGCAGGTGCGCGCGCTCGTCCTCGTAGGGGTAGGGGACGTTCGGGTAGTCCGAACCGTACATGACGCGTCCGGCGAGGTCCTCGAAGACGGCGTCCGGCACCGACGCCGGGTCGAAGTCGAGGTACTCCGGCGCGGCGGCCGACATGGCGACGCAGGTGTCGAGGAACACCGACTCGGCCTCGCGCGCCAGGTCGACGAACCCCGACGCCTCGTAGGTGCCCATGTGCGCACAGCAGGCGCGCACCTCGGGGTAGGAGTCGACGAAGGCCTCGAACCGGTCGAGGCCGACGTGCGGGCTGTCCTCGAACATCGGGGCCGTCCCGGCGTGGAAGAGGACGGGCCGGTCGTACTCGGCGGCGAGTTCGTACGCCGGGTCGAGGCGCGGGTCGTCCGGCGCGCACCGCTGGACCGGGCACTGGAACTTCAGCCCGCGCGCGCCCGCCTCGAACGCCTCGCGGACCACCGCCCGCACGTCGTCGTCGCCGTGGACGGTGGCGAAGGGGACGGCCATCTCGGAGGCGGCACACCGCTCGACCAGCCACTCGTTCAACTCGCGGGCGATGCCCGGTTTGTGGGCGTAGGGAAGCGCGACGTAGCGCGTCACGCCCTGCGCGCGGAGCGCCCGCTCCATCTCGCGCTGGGCGGCCGGCGCGGGGAAGGTCCACCCGGCCTCGTCGGTGAGCGCCCCCCGGATGGCGGCCATGAGGCGTTCGGGCATCAGGTGGACGTGCGCGTCGGTGACGTCGGAGAACGGGTCCGTCACGCGCGCGCCCCCTCGAAATCGAGCAGGCGACGCTTGCACGCCACCCCGTCGGCGGCGGAGTACCCCCCGAGGCCGCCGTCGCTCGCCACGACGCGGTGGCACGGGACCACCAGCGGGAGGGGGTTGCGTCCGCAGGCCCCGCCGACGGCCACCGGCGCGGTGCCGAGCGCAGTCGCCAGGTCGCCGTAGGTGCGCGTCTCGCCGTACGGTATCTCGCACATCGCGCGCATCACCCGGCCGGTGAAACCGTCGGGGAAGGCGAGCGGGAGGTCGAACGCCCGGCGCTCGCCGCGCTCGTACTCCGTCACCTGCTCGCGGACCGTCTCGGGCGGGGCGTCGACGAACCGCTCGTCGAGGTCGAGCGTCGACCCCAGTACGCTGAGGCGCATCAGAACTGCGCGCGCGCCTCCGTCGCGTACTCCTCGGGGGCCACGTCGACCACGCCCTCGTCGTGGAGGACGGTGAAGAACGGCGAGTCGCTCCAGTAGTAGGCGTCGAACACCGAGCGCGCCACCACGTCCATCACCGGGGGCATCGCCGGGTCGTCGGCGAGGTAGAGCGCGAAGTTGAAGCTGTTCAGCCCCGCCGCGCCGTAGGCCGCGAGGACGTTCGCGAGTCCCGCCGCGAACCCGTCGACGCACTCCGCCTCGTCCCCCGGAACGCCCGTCTCCTCCGCGACACCGACGACGTGGCGGTGGTGGCGCGGGGCGTACGGCGCGAGCCACGTCACGCCCGCCGTCTCCCCGACGAAGCGCTCGCCGTCGCGCTCCTCGTCGACGAGGTCGGCCCAGTAGCTCTCGCCGTCCTCGTCGTGGTAGTCGCGGCTCGCGTCGAGGAGCGTCCGGTGGTGGTTCGTCCCCCGGTCGTCGACGAGCGTCTGGAGGTGGGGGTGGACGATGCTGCTCCCCGCCGGGCGGAGGAAGTTCATGTTGACGCTGGCGTAGGGCGCGTCCTCGTGGTCCCGGACGGCGCTCACGTACTCCAGCGCCGCGCGCAGGCCATCGCGGAATATCTCCGCACCGAACCCGTCGATGGGTCGGTAGTGGTCCGCCGTGAGCGCGACGACGTTCGAGTGCGCGCCGTAGGGGTTGAGGTTGGGAAAGGAGGTGGCCTCGCCGACCGACCCCCGCGCTTCCCCGACCCAGTCGGGGTACGTCGGCGTCGCCTCCTCGACGGTGCCCGGGCAGAAGAAACAGCCCTCGCTGTCCCCGACTACCGCCTCGATGTCGAACTCCTCGGGGTGGACGAAGCTCTCGGGGACGACGCGCGCCTGCCGGCCCGTCAGGGGGTCCTCGCGCACCTCCACCTCGACGTCCACCGCGGCGAAGTCCTCGAGGGGACTGTGGAACGACGCCCGCTGGAGGTCGCTCGCGAACTCGATTGGCATGGTGACACACGGTTTCCCGCGTCGGAGCAAAAAGCTTCACCGCGTCCCGACCACCGGGAGGCTTTTGGACGCGCTCCGAGAGTGACCCCACATGACCGACTGCGTCTTCTGCGCCATCGTCGACGACGAGATTCCGAGCCACACCGTCTACGAGGACGACGCGGTGCTCGCCTTCCTCGACGCGAACCCCCTCGCCCCCGGTCACACGCTCGTCGTCCCGAAGGCGCACCACGAGCGACTGAACGACCTCCCCGCCGACCGCGCCTCGCGCGTCTTCGCCGCCGTCCACGCCCTCGTCCCCGCCGTCGAGGAGGCCGTCGACGCCGACGCCACGACCGTCGGATTCAACAACGGGACGGCCGCCGGCCAGGAGGTGCCCCACGTCCACGCCCACGTCGTCCCCCGGTTCGACGGCGACGGCGGCGGCCCCATCCACGCCGCGATGGGCACTCGCCCGGACCTGAGCGACGAGGAACTGGCGGACGTCGCCGCGAGCATCGGCGAGCGAGCGTCGGTCGACCGGTGACGACCCGTAGGTTTTGTTGAGGAGAAAGAATAATCACCGTAAGCAATAACGATATATTTAGTATGAGTCACGAGGAGCAAGCAGAACTCTTTGCGAAATCACTTCTTGTTGGAATTCGGAAAGTAATTGAGGTTTCTGATTATGATACGGAGGGCTTCCCTCGCTGGACTCGCGCTTCAAATATACGAATTGCAGAAATAAACGGCAGCACGATTATATTTTTTGAACGAAGTGCGAAAGAGAGCGACCAGGTTATCCAGTACCGAAGTGTTAGTTCGGACGTTGAGTTTGTATTTCCACAGTATACCTCTTCGTGTGATACTGTCATGTTCCCATTGGGCGAACTAAATGACGGTGACCCTGGTCTTTCATCAATCGCTAGTGTGACATTATCAATAAGTTCTGCAAATCACTGCTTCACCGACATTGGTTCTCGGAGCGAGCACTCTGCCCGCGCTTTTCACCATGTAATCGTGCAGTACGAACCTGAAAATCAAATTGAGGCGGTTAGATACATTCCATTCGCATTGTTTGTTCCTTCGAAATATATTGGCGATTTTCAGTACTTTTGGGATAGTTGTGCTGGAAAGTTGGTAGCACCTTTGACATCGCTTCATGATTCTCCTGCAGGAAGTTATCGCTCAGAACCGATGGCTGAGAAGGGAATTATGTCTTGTGTAAAAGACACCGTCATCATTCTCGGAAATTACGACGACCCGTATGAAGACGAATTACTTCAAATAAGAGATTATCTTATTCGGCTAGGATATGATGCTGTCCTTATCAAAGACCTGCCCGCACCTGGGAGTTCGTCACTTGAGCAAAAAGTTAAATTGTGGGTCAACGCCTCCCGATTTTGTGTTATGATTGACCGAGAGGCGTCTGGTCATATCAAAGAGTATGAAATTGTCAAGAGCGAGCGAAAACCTCTAGTTTTCCTTCGCCCCGATGGAGATGGTTCTACTTGGATGATTGGTGATGACGAACTAGTTGACTTGAATTACATAAAGACATTTGAATTTTCAAGAACACCTCTAGAAAAGATGGAAGATGGGCTCAGATGGGCTGAAAACCTGCTAAATGAGCGCGGGAATACATATCCTGAATTCTACCCTTGGAGAGATTCTGATTGATTATACCCTAATTATGTACTATTTTGATTAAATAGTCCCCGAATACATTCGATTCTGATTCATTTTATTTATTTATAATTCAACCCTTCTGGTATGGAGGGGAAACATCAACGACCGGGTCGACCGGTGACGACCCGTAGGTTTTTGTGAGAGAATTACTCGAAAAGCGATATGAGTAGCTACAGTCTCGTCGGCACTGCCGGCGGCGCCGGCACGACCCGACTCGCGCTCGAACTCGGCGGCGTCCTCGCTCGCGGCGGGTGGGAGGTGACCGTCCTCGACGCGTCCTACGCGACGCAGGGACTCGCGGACCACTGTTCCGGGCGCATCGACCCGGACGCGACGACGCTCGCGCTCGACGGTGACATACCGCTTTCCGCCGGGCTGGTCGACCTCGCTCCCGACGCGCCGGGCCGCCTCGCGGTCTGTCCCGCCCGCGCGCCGTTCGAGCGCCTCGCCCGGGCGAAGGCGCCCGAGGCCGCCCGTCGTCTGGAGGCGCGCATCGAGGCGGCGAGCGAGGCGTTCGACGTCGTCCTCGTGGACACGCCGCCGGTGGCCGCGAATCAGAGCGTCGCGGCGGCCGTGGCGACGGACGAGCGCGTCCTCGTCGCGCCCCCGGGGCAGCGCGGCCGCGACGCCCTCGCCCGGACGCGCGACCGACTCGCGGACCTCGGCGTGGAGGGTGAACACGTCCTCGTCAACCGGACCGACTCGCTCGACGGGGCGCCGGACGCGGACGCCGTCGTCCCCGCGTCGAGCGTGACGGACCCCGCCGAGGTGCCGGTGACGCTCGACGGCGAGGGGACGTTCGTCGCGAGGTGTGCCGAGGCGGCGGCGACGCTGTTCGACGCGGACCTCGAGATAGAGACGGAAGCGCCGGGGCTGGGCGAGCGGTTGCGTTCGCTCGGGTAGTCAGAACGGGTCGAAGGCGTCGTCCATCGTCTCGGCGAGCAGGTCACGCTTCTCGACGGCGGCGTCGCCGCCGAGCGACAGCGCCCCCTCGAGCGCCTCCTGCGCACCCGGGAGCGGGTCGTGCGTCTCGACGTAGATAGCGAGGGCGAACTCCCGCTCGCTCGCGCCCGAGAGCGCGAGCGCGTCCGCCCGCGAGAGGCGGGCGTCGAGCCAGTCGCGCACCACCTCGCGGCCGGTCGGGCCGAGCGGCGAGACGTGCTCGCCGAGCAGGTGGAGGACCGTCGCGCCCGTCACCGGCGGGAGGTCGGCAGTGGCGGCGCTCGCACCCACACTCGCCCCGCCCGCGTACGCCTCGACGACCGCGGCGGCGTCGGTCGCCGAACAGGGGAGGTCGTCGGCGAACGCGGTGAGCCGTTCTCGAAGCGATGTGCCGGTCGCGTCGACCGACGCGACCCCCCGCGAACGCTGTTCGGTCGTCACCTCCAGTCCGGCGGCGATGTCGGAGAGCGTCATACGAGACCTATCGACATTATCCACTTAAAAATTTTGGAGACAGTTGTCGGTGACACCGACGCTCGATACCGTTACCTACTGGTTACCGGTAGGTAGGCTGGCTCCTATACACTCTATTTCGAGAAATATCTGATTTCTTTAAAGGTGGTTCCGGGACAAGTTCGACCTGTATGAGTTCGACATCGGCGCGAAGCTGTCCGGAGTGCGAGGGGCGACTGCACCGCGAGCGGACCGAGACCGTCTGTGGGCGCTGTGGACTCGTCGTCGGCGAGGACGCCATCGACCGCGGGCCGGAGTGGCGGTCGTTCGCGGACGACGAGACGAACTCGAAACGGACGGGCGCTCCGCTGACGCGCTCGCGCCACGACCGCGGGCTCTCGACCGAGATCGGCTACTCGACGCGCCTGAAGGGGCGAAAGCGCCGACGAGTTGCCCGGATGCGTCGCCATCACAAGTGGAGCGAGATTCTGCTAGTATCACATTGTCTCAGAAAGATTAGTTCCCCCGACATTTGTTACATTACTAACAATCATTGATGTGGTCTTTGAAGACCGACATCTCCGAACATGGTGTAGACGACGAGGTTGAGAAAACTGTACTCTATCGGACCGATGTGGATGCCACCAGTCTGCATACCGCGCAATCCGCCTTGCTTGTCGCTGTCTGAATCAGTCATCGTAGTCTCTCGACCAAAGCCGTCGCTGTTGGACGAACAACAATAGTAGGACCTGTCCAGAGAGACGGCATAAGAATACAGTAAATTTCATTCTTTCTTCTAGAATATCGTTCCAACAGACGTCACGTTGTATTCCAAAATGCTACGGCAGGCCAGGAAAAATATTCCAGAGGAAGATGTCTATAAGTAGTATAATTGATATCAGGCTGACTGTCCCTAGCAATAGGTAGTACAAGATGACATCTAAGAGAAAGACATATTCTAGTCTAAACCCGTCCTCTATCCAACCAACAGTCTCAAACAGAGAACCCCACCGAGGACTATCAGAACTAGGATTTAATCCGTATTCTGTTAGCTCCTCGTCATCAAAAAATCGCCCATAAAATTGTATTGAGTTATCTCGATCATCAATTAGCTTGCCAAATTGTGTTTGTATTCCCCTGATTCGTCGGAATGTTATAAGAACGTAGCCCAAAACAAAGGCCAGAATTACAGTCACAACGGTCTCTGTTCCGAACTGCCCACCAAGCTTGAAGTACACACTCGCAGCGATAGCGATAATAAACGCGACTGTACGGAAGATATCCCTCGACAAGTCATCCATCAACTCAGACCGAAGCGAAGAGAATTTTTCATGAGTGCTAAAAGCACTATCAATAACTTCCCTCCGGAATTCAAAGAATTCATCGATACTCTGTTCTAGATAATATCGCCTATTTGACCTCGCTGAACTCTCGATTTCCCCTGCGTTGGTTATCACGTCTGTTAGATTACGTGCAAAGAGCGTCGCAACGTTCCGTAATACCGATGTCCTATTTTCGACTTCCTGCCCAGAGTGGTAAGCCCACTTATGCAGGGAATACAGAGAATCGGCCAGATCTGAGTCAATCTTGATTGTATCCGTTGATTCTTCCAGCTCTACATCAAGGGTCGACTTATCCGAAGATAATGAAAAAACGCCTTCTATAAATTGCTTCCCACTAATTCGGATACGCCATTTTGAGTCATCTATATGCTCAGCCCGACTTCCGAAAGACAAGAGGGAGTAGACAATGACATATGGATTAAACGCTCTTAGAACGCTAGCGTGAAACTCTGCATTGTCCCCGGCTAATTCATCGAACTCGAAGAAAACTGGTGGAAGATATTTCCTATCGATATCATCAATTAGTGAGTTTGGCGCTATATCGTGCTGTGACTGCTGCCATGTGATATCTCGATTAGAAAAATCTCTAATAAAGTCATTTAAAGTATTAATTCCTGATACAGCTAGATTATCACCATAAACGTATTCATCCGAATCCAGAACAACAATCAGCAACTTGCTTTTCTCTAGAAAACGGTCGCGGAATTTCTCAGGGGGAACCTCATGCAATTTTGTAATGAAGTACTCCCAAGATATATGAAATTCAATTGTTGTGTCGTCCAGACTGAGCTCATCACTTAAGCCGGTAGCAACCCGGGACTTTTCCAGTCCATACTCAAGCTCCAGGTCAAGGTCATCCCGCTCGATTACCCGACCAAAGATGTTTACTAGCTGCTCACAATCATTGACCCGATTGTCACGGAGTTTCTTAGCCTGGTCCGCGAAGCTGGGGTCCGAGGGATAAAGGCTATCATGTTCATATTCCTCTCCCTCTTCCTGTTCCGAGCGAATAAAATCTACATCTGGTTCGTACCGAACTAGGTACTTGTCCTCTTCGCCTTGGATATGGCAGATAACAGTACTTGGATCGAAATAATTGCTCAGCGCCCGGACATCTGACAAAAGGTCAGAAATTTCCTCCCGAGTAGAGGGAGATGATTTAAACTTATAATTCCTGACATTTTCAGTCCCGGCCTCCTGCCACTCGTCTACAAATTTAGATACGGCTGTTCCAACCTCTGTCATACTATGTTACCTACTTCTGATAATCTCGCTGTAGCGAAGTACCCCGTACCGTAATGACGCACTCGCCATCATCATTGGACGGTTCAATCACATCAACACGGTCAGAGTTTACGAGAGACATCGGAATCTCAACCTTGATGTCTCCACCGTCAATCTTGTAGACGACGGTACTCGGTGCGTTGTTGACATCAATTTGAACCTCACTTTCCCCAGCCCCATAGAGAGCGTCATCTACTTCATCCTCATCATATGAATCATTAAGTACCGCTCTTGAGGCTTCATGGACATCAGTATTCTCCACAATCCCGCCATCAGTGCCGAGTATACTTGTTCGGAATGTCTGAATATCATCTGGAGAGAGTCCAGTCCCCTCTTTTTCTCTTTTTAGGTCATCTACGGCGGTGAGGATGTTCTGAGATTGCTCCAGACTTGCACTGCTCGTAATGCATCCTAAGAAGTCCTCAAAATAGTCCGAGTCAGAGTCTTCTTGTAGGAACTTGACATCGCCATCAAGGTAGAATTCATCCGATCCAATCAGAGGATAAGTACATCCTTTCTGGAAGCTTTCGACTGGCGGTAAGACACCCTCAAGCTCTTCGTAAGCAAGGTGGCGAGTGTCTGGGTCCAAGCGAGACCTCTCTTCATCATCCAAATCTAATTTGAGAATTCCGACTACGTCTGTTCCGTCCTTGTTCGCGTGAATCGTAAACAAAACACCGGATGAAGTTCTTCCATCCATTTCATTAATGAGTCTCTTTTTGAACGTCTCAGCTATCGATTCAAATGCATCGTAATCTCCATTATCTCCGTCGAGGGCTAAATCCAGCTCCAGTACTCGATTCAGTCGCTCTTGGGTTCCTGAACTCTCATCAGGAAAGTGCCCCAGACCGACCCTACTATTGTCTTCTTTGCTAATTACTCTCACCAAATACTTCCGGAAAATATCAATGACGTCTTCATCGATATCCACGGTTCGGGTGCTTTCTATCCAGTCCTCATCATCTCCGCTTTCAATATCGTGCTTTACCGGAGAATATGCAATTGCGTTGATGATGATTGGCATACCCAAGTCAGCTCATTTCACACACATATACTTTGTTGAATGACTATGGACTGTTATATACCCGAAATCCAAATTGAGTACTATGGTTGAACTGACGTTCGAAGTACTCGTCGACATCGCAGGAGATTATAGCGATAGTTCGACGGGTGCAGAGCGGTTCCAATATATCCTCCGAGATGAGCAAACCACGAGGCTAAGAGATAGAACAGTTCCTAAACGAGGTGCTGAACGGGTCTGAATCATACCACAACCGCGCCCTTCATCACCTGGTATCCGGATGTGCATCGCTCCACTCACCGTCAAAGAAATCACATCCGGCCAAATTTTGCACGATGTCTTATCGTGAGCTAACATCGCCACCGCTACTCAGCGTACTGTCTCTCGCCTGTTGACCGAATCCACCGTCCAGCGGACGACTGATATTCATACACGGGAGCAGTGCATTAGCGTCTGAGTCCCGTTACGCTCCGTACCGTCTGAGATCAACAGAGACAGTTATCAGAGACCCACCGGTTAGAGAACTTCAGATACCGTCTCTGTCAAGCTCGCGAAAATCTCCTCAACTGATTCGACGCTCCGACATCCGGTGATAACGACCTTACCCGTAGCGAAGAGCAGCACCACACCTTCAGCGCCCTCAGGACGATAAATTAGACCAGGGAACTGTTCCGGTTCGTACTCAGTCTTCTCGAGACCCAGCCCGATGGCGAGCGCATTTAGATTGAGGTTCTGGTCTAGTTCTCCAGTACAGACGTAATTCTGAACGGCGAACCACTCGTCCTCAGGCTCCTCAATAACATCCATATCGGAGAACAGATTCAGAAATCGCTCTCGGAGCGAGTAGGATTCGTCCTCGGAATCTGCGCCGGTGATGATGAACTTACCCGTGCGGTAGACCGTTATCAGCGGTGCATCCTCCTCGAATCGAAGGTACATCCCCGGATACTTGTCCGGGTCGTGGCGAGCGACCGGCTCACCGATATCGTCAGCGAGGCGTTCCAAATCGAGTTCAACATTCAGAGCACCCGACGCGACGACATTTACAATCTCTACCATTCTATCCTCCGGACCACAGTTAAGTCTCGTTTCAATTCTGCTCACCCCTCGTCTATACACTTGCTGTTTTTCGCTCTTTGTGAGGTATTGTTGAGAGTGATTGTCGGAAGAGCAATTATACCCCGAGTAAAATATAGTGAGTAATGGCTGACAAAGACACCGACCCCGAAAGAGAAGCTCGGGAGATCATCGACACCCAGCTAAAGGAAGCAGGCTGGGTAGACCTTGAGGAACGCGGATGCGACACGGGATTCAAACGGGAATATCCCACCTCTTCTGGTCCCGTCGATTACGCCCTCTTCATCTCAGGGAATCCCGTCGCCGTCGTGGAAGCGAAGGAAGCCCGGAAAGACGCCTACGCTGCTCTTACCCAGTCCAAACGATACGCACGGGATATTGGTACCGGGGAGAACTACTCCGGGCGGTATGGCGTTCCATTCGTGTTCACCGCGAACTCTGATGAGGTTTGGTTTCAGGACCTTCGGAAAGAGGCTCCGCGTGAACGAAAACTCCGTGGCTTCCATCGGCCCGAGGGAGTTGAACAGTTCCTCAAAACCGATTACAAGGCTGCAAAGGAATGGTTAGAAGACACGCCCATTCGAGACTCCGACCCGGACCTCTGGGACAATCAGTTCGAAGCCATTCAGAACATCGAGGAGGCGATTCACCGGAACAAGCGCCGGATGCTCGTTCAGATGGCGACGGGAACCGGGAAAACTCGTATGGCCTGCGCTCAGACCTACCGTCTCCTGAAATCCCGTTACGTCAATAGGGTTCTCTTCCTCGTTGACCGGAACAGCCTCGGGAATCAAGCAGAGAGTGCGTTCAAAAACTACGATGTCGGGCCGGCGATGAAGCTGGGCGACATCTACATCATCGAGCAGGTTGAGGACGGCATCTACCCCGAGAATGCGGATATCGTCATCTCCACTCTCCAGGGGATGTACAGTATGCTCGAAAATCACGACGAACTCGATATCCCGCAGGACGCGTTCGACTTCATCATCTCCGACGAGTCCCACCGCTCTATCTACGGCGACTGGCGCGTCGTTCTGAATCACTTCGACGCCCTCCAACTCGGTCTGACAGCGACCCCGGCGACTCACACGCTCAGCTACTTCAACGAGAATTGGGTCTACCAATACGGCTACTGGCAGGCCGTTGATGACGGCCACGTCGTCCCCTACGAGACGTACCGGATTCAGACGGGCATTACCATGGATGGCCTCTACTACGAGGATGAGGAGTACAATCCAGAAGACCTCGAAAACAAAATCACAGTCCCCTCTACGAACCGCCTCATAGCTGAAGAGTTCCGTAAGCAGTCGGGCGAGGACGAAAAGACGCTGGTATTCGCTAAGAATGACCGCCACGCTACCGAGTTAGAGAAGATATTCAGAGAGGTCTACTCGGACAAGGACGACCGCTACGTCAAGAAAATCACCTACACGACCGACGACCCCAACGGCTGGATTAAGCGGTTCAGGAACCAGAAGTACCCGAAAATCGCGGTGACTGTCGATATGGTCAGCACGGGAGTCGACGTCAAGCCCATCGAGAACATCATCTTCGTTCGGCCAACTCGTTCCGCCGTCCTCTACAATCAGATGATTGGCCGGGGGACTCGAACCTGCGACGAGATTGGTAAGGAGAAGTTCACCATCTACGACTGCATCGGCATCGTCGACTACTTCAGCGAAACGCCGCCGTTCAACACGTATCGACCGGATGGGACCGTCGACGAGGAAAAATCCGGGAAGAAGAAGCGAGAGGACGACGAAGACGATGAAATTGTCGTCGCCGACGACGTGCAGGACCACCTCGAATTCTCGGGGTATATGTTCGAGACGAAGGACGGTCAAGAGCTACGGCCGGACGACTACGTCACCCACTTCGAGCGGTACGTGAGGCAGAACCAGTCCGAGATTGAAGCAATAAAGATAATAATGGAGTCCCCGGAGGCCCTCAAACGTAAGCACCTCCGGGAACTCAATCGGAAACTTCAGGACGAGCCAGAGAAGTTCTCCGAAGAGAAGCTGCAAAAGGCCTACGGGCAGGAGATGATCGACATCATCGGGTTCATCAAACACGCCCTCGGCGAAGACGAGTTCCCCACGACGGAAGACCGCGTTGAGAAAGCCTTCAACGCCTGGATACAGGATAAGGACTTCACCGAACAGGAGCGAGAGTGGCTAAACATGATTCAGCGTCACTTCGTGCAGGAGAAGGTCATCAAGAAGGAGGACTTCAACCGTATTCCGTTCTCCCGGCGCGGAGGTTGGAGGTCTGCTGCGAAAGCGTTCGGTGGCGAAGAGAAACTAAAAGACATGATTCACGAACTTAACGAGGAAGTGATTCTAGCATGAGCGAAAACGGACGGATGGACGTCAAGAACAAGATTTGGGACATTTGCGGTATTCTGCGCGACGATGGGATGCACATCGGGACCTACGTCGAGCAAGTAACAGTTCTACTCTTCCTGAAAATGATGGAGGAGAAGGAGACGTTTGGGGAAGAACCAATAGAAATCCCAGATGAGTGCAACTGGGAGACGCTAAAGCAGAAAGACGGAGAAGAGCTCCTGTCGCATTATAACACGACGGTACTGCCTCAACTCGGCGAGCAGGACGGAATTATCGGTGAAATTTTCGCACGGGTGAATAGTCAATTCAGAACTCCTGTGAATCTCCGGCGAGCTGTACGCGAGATAGACGAGATAAATTGGTCTGAGATTGATACTGACGTGAAGGGAGCAGCTTACGAATCCCTTCTTGAGAAGTACGCCGAAGAGGCAAAAGGTGCAGGTCAGTATTTCACTCCGAGGGCAGCTATCAAAGCTGTCGTAGAAGCTGTTGACCCAGACAACGACGACAAAATCCACGACCCCGCTGCGGGGACTGGTGGTTTCTTAATCCACGCGTTTGAGCATATCTTGGATAAAACGAACGAGGGTTTAGACCTCTCTCGCGAAGAGCGTCAAGCACTGATGACAGAGAATCTCTCTGGAAGAGAACTTGTGCCGGAAACTCGCCGACTCGGTCTTATGAACCTCGCTCTCCACGACCTGCAGCCCGAAAATTTCGAAGTCGGTGACTCGCTAGCTGCTGGTCCCCATACTGAGGAAAGATATGACGTCATTCTCACCAACCCACCCTATGGGGGGAACCAGCAGAAAGAACCTACTCGGGATGATTTTATGGTTGAGACGAAGAAACCTGAGCTCAATTTTCTTCAGCATTGTATGACACTTCTAAACGCTGGTGGAAAGTGTGGAATTGTCGTGCCTGACGGTGTGCTATTTCAAGGGGGACAAGCCGAGCGTGTGCGTGAAAACCTACTAAGAAATTTTGACCTACATACAATTCTTATCCTTCCGATTGGAGCATTTCATCCGTATACGAACGTCACGACAAACGTGGTATTCTTTGAGAATGGCGGGACCACGGAAGATGTTAGCTTCTATGACTTACGTACAAGCGTAGAGAAGATTAAAAAGAGTAATCCACTCACAAAGGACCACTTTGAGGACTTCCTGGATAATTTTGGTTTAGAAAAAGACGATGGAAGGTATTTCGAGATCTCTTTAGAAGAGGTAGAACGTAATGACTACTCGCTCAATTATAAGAAATACAGGGATTTCGAGGATGACGGAGATGAGACACCGCCTCCAGAGGAACTCATTACAGAACTACTTTCGCTTCAAGAAACAATCAAAGACAATTCTGAATCAATACTAGCAGAATTAGAGGAGGATGAGTAGATGAATTGGGAGCAAGTACCAGACCACTGGGAGAGCAAAAAGCTGAGCGAAATTGGAGAAATCTATTCCGGAGGAACTCCTGACCGCGACAATCCGAATTACTTCGGAGGAGATATTCCGTGGCTGAGACTGAAAGATGCGAAGCAATTCTATGTCTCTACCTCAGACGAAAAGATAACACAAGAAGGTTTAGAAAATAGTAGCGCCCAGTTGCTCCCTGAAGGTTCAGTGATAGTTTCAACAAGGGCGACGATTGGCGAAGTCACTATTGCGAAAAGGCAAGTGACCACTAATCAAGGTTTCAAGGCGGTGTATCCACAGAAAGCAGACTCCGAATTTGTTGCTTACTTCCTATCCTCAATAACAGATGAGTTAGAGAACTTAGGTAGGACTACTACCTATCCTGAGGTAAACAAAACTCAATTCAGTAATATTGAGATACCACTTCCATCAATTTCTGAACAACGCGCTATCGTTAAGAAGCTGAATTCAATCTTCGAAAAGCTAAATGAGTCGAACGAGACACAGTCACACGCGGAAGACATCGCAAGGAAAGTCCTGAATTCTGCAATCAAACGTCTCATAGATAGTGCATACAAGTCGTCTGAACAAGTTAAGGTAGAAGACGTTTGTGACAAAATCAAGAATGGGGGGACACCAAAGAGGTCAAACGAAAGCTATTGGGGGGGTAATATCCCGTGGCTGAAGTCGGGCGAGTTAAAAAATTCTATTTTATATGATTCTGAGGAATATATGACAGAGAAAGGCCTGTCAGAGAGCAGCGCTAAGATGTTCTCACCAGATACTGTATTGGTCGCAATGTATGGAGCGACGCGTGGAGAAACTGGCTTCATCAAAAAGGAGATGTCTACTAATCAGGCTGTATGTGGCTTATCTGCTGATGAGAGCTTGTGTGAACCCAAGTATCTCTGGTATTGCCTACGAACTCTACAGAGCAAATTAGCTTCACAAGGTCGAGGAGGTGGACAGGACAATATAAATCAGACAACAATTCGGAATACGATAATCCCACTCCCATCTATTCAAAGGCAACGTAAAATAATTGAACGTATTGAATTAGTTGAAGAGCGAGCAAATGAAATACGTGATGCCTCAAACCGTATTGGAGAGATATTGGATATCCTTCCAAAAGCAGTATTTAACAAGGCATTCAGTGGGAACTTGTAGACATTGAAAATGTCCCAGATAGTCAGGCGCAAACCGCATTAGGAGATTTTTGCCGCACACAGAATTTATACTAAACGAACTGTGTCAGCGCTCATATTCAGCCTCAAAACTCACGTTGTGCGTTACTGTCTGCAACCTATCATTCTTCGATAAATGAGCGAAATGAAGGGTCGGGAAAAGTTCTGCCTTGGCACTCATAGTCCGCGCTCAAATTGAAAACAAGCAGAACTCAGATACCGAATTTAAATATCTGCTCCCGGTAGAGAGGTTCGATATCTTCGTAGTACGTATGAATGTAGTCGTCAATCGCTCCTCGGTCATCAAGCGAGCTATTCTGAGTCGTATCCCCCCGCATGTACTTTATCAGCTCTCGGTTGAGGTCTCGTTCCACCCGCCAATACGTCGTGAAGCGATGACGGCCGAAGTGACTAGTCACTCCACGGTGCTCTTCGGTTTCTGCATACTCTGGTCTGAAGGTTCGTATCCAGCAGCTGTTGAGATACTCCTGGTCGAGTTGACTGTGGCTCGTCTTCGAGAGGAAGATCCACCCTTCCTCAGTGTCGGGCCGGATGAGCAAGTAGCGTAGAAGCGCGTGCCGCGCTTCGTCGTCAAGGGGGAGGACACGCGGGCATCGCGATTTGTTACCCTGGCGCTCATCGCGCGAGGGAATATAGACAGCATTAGGACGGCTATCGAGTGCTGGATGCGACCCCAACTCGCGGTAGTGCTGTTGGAGATCTGCATTCTGTATACTGATGTCACGAATCGTGATATTACATAGTTCGGACGCCCGTAGCCCAAGTTTGAACTGGAGGACAATGGCCGCACGGTCGCGGACGTTCGTGACTCCGTGCAGAATCTCACCGAGTGTCTCGATGGGAATACGAGGCGGCTCCTTGAGCGGTGGGCGGCTCAAATCCACCTTCGAAAGGACGAGCGTGAACGGGTTGTAGTCCTGGGGGTGAGGAAACGCTGGCGCGTCTTGCCAGTACTCATAGGCCTTGTTCAAACGACGGAGCTTCGTCCGTACTGTATCTGGCTGATTGCCGCAATCGTCTCGACAGTACTGAAGGAAACCCACGACGTGCTTGTCGTTCGGACAGGCTGGATGACGACCCTCCCGGGCCATATACCCGCTCCACTGCTCGAAAACCCAATCATAGGCTTTGTGCGTGCTAGGCGCGAGCCCCTTACTGTCGAGGACATCCGAAACGAAGAGGTCGAATGGGTCGACCGCCATCCCTTCGAACGTCGTAGCATACGCAGCTAACGGGTCGAGGTCTCGACCGAACGCCGCAGCCACTTCTGCCCGTTGTGCATCGACGTCCGGGTGAACGACATCAGTCATATTTCCTCGCCTCCGCTTTTCCGGAGAGTTTCGCATCCCAAATCCGACGAGATGCGTCGCATTCGACGACGGCCATGAGTGGTGGATGGTAAACGTGCGGGTAGTCTGTGTGCGACTGGAGCCACGAGTAGAAGTGTTCGACTCGTACCCAGTACTCTCTGTAGACGGTCTTGGCGCTCCGTCCCTCCAGGAGGTCCTCGCACCACGTATTCACGTCCGCTGGAGTAGCGAGTGCATGGTGACGGTCGCGGGCAGCCATATGTGCTTTCCACGACCGCTCTGCTTTCGATAGAGACGCCCGATAGTGCTTGGAATCGAACGACTCCGGGCGACTCGCTACAAACCCTGCCCAAATATCCTGACCGTCATACACGGTCGCGTAATTACTGAGTCGATACCGGGCGGGGACATCGGAGAGTCGCTTGAAAACCCCCATCCGTCGAACCGGGTCGGCAGATTTGGGTGTGACGCTCATAGGCCACCCTCTGGAGAATCGATATCGAGCGAGCGATACGTCCCATCAGCGGTACGAACCTGAAGTACCTCTCCTTCGAGGTCATCCAAGTGCCGACTCACCCGACTAGGGGCAGTATCGATGACCTGTTGGACGATCTCTTCATAGGATACACCAGGATTCTGCTCGACATATCGGCGAATCGTCCGCCGTTCACCGCCGTGGACTTGGTCCTCCAGGCGTTGGATACGCTTGCGGGCGTGGTCAAGTTCGGCCTTGAGGTCGTTCCGCTGCTCGCGCAACTCATGAGCGGGTTCATCAGGCGTTACCGCTACCTCGAATTTCTTTAGCCCAGCCTCGATCATCGCCTGCATGAACTCCGAGACACTCATCTCGTAGTCGGCAGCGTGTGCCTTCCACCGGGCGTATTGGGTCTTCGTCGGGTAGGCCATCGCCGGTTGTGTATCGCTGCTATGGCTCATCGGACTCACACACCTCCGTGATAGCAATATCGTATACTTCTGGGAAGAACTCGCGCAGGAATTCGATGTCCTCGCCGAGGTGCTTTCGGATTCGAGTACGGACAATCGATTGGACCTTGTATCGGTAATTATCCGAAACATCAGCCTCGCCCGAGAGGATATCGCGCTCGCGAACTGTGAGGAGTGCCCGTCCTTCGTCGGTCATTAACAGGTCTGTTCGTTCGACGTGCATAGGGATTACCCTATAGCGTAATAGCACGCCGAACACGATAAGACTTACTCTATTCAGTATACACTGTATGAAGTACATACTGCATGAAGTAATAGCTAAGCGCTCAGAGTCCGTAGTAGTAGTTAGCGACGCCGGCTCAATTGGTTCGTGAGCGACCTGGAGAGACGATCGAGCGGGCGTTGCTGAGGGGATCAAATAATGTCAAGCACAGAACAATCGCAAAGAGGCCTTCGAGGGGGCGACTACACTGAAATAAACATCGCCGAGAAGGACAGTGGACCAAACTACACATACCACGTAGAACCAGCGGCCCAGGGAGGTGCTCGATACGCACGATGTATGGGGTGCGGACGCGAACTCATCACCTCGTTTGGAGTAGACCAGCTCGTTCACGCTGACGACTGTCCAGTTCGCTCCAACTGCTGAGGGATTGGCTTTTAATGACAGAAAAACGAAAGACGCCTATAGGGTTTCAGAAATTGTAGAAAAATATCTCGGAGGAGTACGGGGGTAGTGCAGGATAGCATAGAATCCAGTTGCCCCCGCAGGGGTAGAGACGAGCTATGACTCACAGAATCCATTGGCCCAGAGCGGGAGTGGTGCAAAGAGATTGAGTTGCTCTCCCAGTCGGAGTAGCTGCCTATCAAGCGCCATATCACGATCTAAAACGGGATTGATAACGGACCGGGACCGAGATACTGCGAGCTGGTCACTCGCCAATTCAATGGTCTGTTCGTCAGCAATGCTAAGACCACGGGCCTCTGCGTGGTCGGTGAGATCAGCACGAGCGAGCGCTTGTTGATAGAATATAACAGCATAGCGGCGAGCTAGCCGCGAACGGTCAGCATCATCGAGCGTAGGAGCTGTAATCTGCGACCGGCGATATACGGCTGTACTAAGCTCATCAACCCACGCTTGTGCAGTCCCAGACAGGCGTTCATCCAAGAGTACCGGGTCACAGAACCCTCCATGAATTAGCGCGTTCGTATTCAACGGCGGAGCGCCACCTCCACGATTACCGGCCGCGTTTTGATTCCCGATGGGCGCCCCATGTCCCGGCGGTGCGCCATCAGGAGTATGCATAAAACACGTTTCGCCAGTTCGGTGAGGGGCGAGTCGACGACGGCAGGGACCAGAGGGGGTGGACGAACCACATCGAGGGGACATACTCACGATGTGTATGTACTCGCTAGATATGAATATCACTCTTAGAATATACTATCAAATCTATAAAAATGGGAAGTAACCTCCGGACTCTCTGACTTTGTGTTTGTTTCTGAGATTGCCGTGAGTGTACGTGGGAGAGGGAGTTCTAGGTATTTCACCAATGACGAGCACACCATTCGAACGTGCTCTACTCACGCGCATGAGTCGAGAAACAGAGGGGGTGGGAAAAATCGGACCCCCCTTGATTCTCCCTGTGAGGCTGTGAAGAAGAATCCCATCTCCTGGACGCGTCAGTCTAGACGAATCTCGAGGATGGAAGGACCCTTCAAAGATGTACTCTCACGCGCGTATACAGTACTGCGACATTCCCTTATCACCCGCTCAAAATCGTATCCACTGACAGTACGATATATCCGAAGATTGAGCGCCAATCGTATGCGAATCACCCACCGAGGAGGTCCAAGAGTACATCGTCGACCCATTCATCGGGTGGAGTTTCGCCAGCTGGGGAATCCGAAGTAGACCGGGTCTGTTCAAGAATTCGACGCGGACTCCGCTTTGTCGTTCCAGTTCCCCGTCGCTGGCGGTTATGGTCGATCGATACCTCGTCCAGCGCTTCGAGAGTGGCGTTGTATACCCAGGGAGCAGGGAGGTCCCAGTATGTTGCTCCATCTTCGCTCGTCTTCTCTATGAGGTCGTCCCGGGAACAGGTCCCGAACGTGACCGCAGCGTCACAGAGCGCCCAGAGGGGGGTGCGCTCGTAGATAGTCCCGTCTGGTTTCTTCGTCCCCCGCTCGGGGACATGTGCTGGAACGTCAAAGCCGAAGACTTCGCGTAGATACTGCACTCCACGTCGCCAATCGGCACCACTGGCTGCGCCTCCATGGTACGAGTCCCCTTCAACAGCGATGAGCGCCATCTTGGGCTTCCCGATGAGGGCATTACCGGCACCGGTATCAATCGCGAATCCACCAGCAAGGTTCACGAACGTCGCCGAACCGTTGCTGTCCGGCCCCCACACAGGGTAGAAATGGCGCTTGTCAGATCCTCCCCCCTTGTTGTCGTTCCATGCCGTGACGATCGTTGCCTCTGCGACAGCCTCGGTATCGAGGTCATCGATTGCTTTCTCGACTTCATGGAAATAGGGAGTGACCGACCCCGGTATCCCGGACGGGGAATCGCCCGTCTCGTCGAAGACCCTCGGATCCGTTTGGCGACGGAGAGTGGCTTCCTCGGTTGCTTGTCGCTTCTCCGTGACCGCCTCTTCATGTGCGTTGACCCAGGCCTGTACGGTCCCCTGGACGGTCTCCCCTCTAACCGTGTACGCCTCGGGGAACAATAATGCAGCCAACCGACGCGCGGCGGCACGGAATTCCTCGCGATCTGCGGTGAACGTCGCCGCCCACCGCCGGGCGGCATCGATGTGTTCGGCGGTCACGTCCTGAAGTGGAAGTCGCGCGTACCGTGGAGAGGATGGGCTGAGAGGGTGGACGACGACGTCGTAGGTCGTGTGCACCGACAATGGCGGTTTGAACTGACGGTTTTTGTTGTTCACGGCGTCGAACTTCAGCATGTCTACGGCCGAGGGCGTCGACTCCAGGAAGCCGGCCTCTACTTCACCGAGCCACTGGTTGAAGCGGGTCACGAGATCGTCTACGAACGCTCCGCGAGACTCCGGACGGACCGCGAGCGAGTCGAGAGCGTCGAAGAACGGGCGTGTCACTGCAGGAGGAAGCATGACATAGAAGCCACCTCCAGAGTCGAGACAGAAGATACAGCCACGCTCGTCTGTGAGGGTGGTAAACCGGTCGACCGTGAACTCAATCGCGGTCTCGACCGTCGAGCGGTCGAACGAGTCAGTAGTTACCGCTTGGTCGTCGTGGCGCGACGCCTTGACCTCGTCGTTGAGATCGACATCGACGAATAGCGACAGCGCTTCGATGTCGGCGTAGCCTGGAAGCGGGTTATTAGTCCCCCAGGTCTCAGAGGCCCCGTCGAACCACTCGGTCTGTTCCGTCTCATTGTTCCACCGACCGGGGGTCCAAGCGTCAAGGAGGAACGACGCCGAGGTGTACGTCGTAGTAGTGTAGTACGAGCGAGTCAACCGCTCGTTGTACTCCGGCCAGTCGACCGTCGCGCACATCGGCCGGCCGATGAATGTGGTATCCGAGGTCTGGAGTTCCGCCGGGAGAGCCTCATCAGATGTCTTCTTACGATACCAGTGACGGTGGTCGGGAACTGCCCCCGCGAGGAGCAATTCGCCCTTCGCCTCGTAGCTTCCGAGCTCTTCAAAGAGTTCACGCACACCAGAGCGAGCATAGTGAGCGGTGGGGGAGAGTGTCTCGTGTCCAGCGTCGCCGTTGAAGTGACAGCGAGTCGCCGCTGCTCCATCGTCCTCTCGAACGCGCCCACTCCCTGTACAATCGAATGGTACGGTCTCGGTGCTCGTTTTGTCGGCGATGACCGTCGCGACATGGACTCCAGCGGCGGGCGGAAGTAAGAATCGGCCGAGTATTTGCGGTATCGATGCGTCCGGATGTTCGGTGACGAACCGTCCGACAGCTGCCTCCTGGTCCGGGGATAAACCGAGGTGCGATTCAGAAGCGTCCATTCTCACACCCCCCTCTTGTAGCGTGGTCTCCCCACCGAGGTAGGAATCCCTCCACGGAAGCCGGGGAACATGGGGGCCCCCCCGTAGCCGGAAACGATGTAGAGAGACTCGGATGCACGTGTCGAACCGACGTAATAGAGCCGGTGTTCTTCTGCAGCGAACCGTTCGTCGGTGGCGTACGTTCGTTTCAGGCGCTTCGTGTAGGCGTCGGAGAGAAGTACGCACGGCGCTTCGAGCCCCTTCACCGCATGTATCGTCCCGAGTTGGAGGTGCGTCGGTACGTGCGTCGTCGGAGACGAACTCGCGTTCAGCAGGGTGGTTCGGCTCTTCGGACCAAGTTCGACGAACCTGCCAATGAGGTCTGCCGTCGGTTCGGGGAATGCTCGGCGAACCACATCGTACTCGAACACCTTCGACGGATCCGAAAGCGTCTGCTGAAGGGCCTTCCCACCGAAGAGGGCCTGCTCGCGCCATTCTCGCTCATCATGTGGGAGGGCCTCCAGAAGCGCTCGCACACACACGGTCGGGACAGGTGCCCCATCGCGCAGAGCACAGATCGCCTCGTAGAGACGTGTGAGTTCTTCCGTCCAGAGATCGGGCTGGTTGAGGGTGGTGTACGGAATCCCCTCGCGCCGGAGCGCCGCAGCGAGCGATCGTACATGGCGGTTCGTCCGTCCAAGGACGAAGACTGCGACGCCCTGCTGTGGGGTATGCGTATCGAGAGCGTGTCGAACACACGCACCGAGGCGGCTAGCATCCCTCGTAACCACTCGTTGTACTGTTCCGCCCTCTCGTGCGGACGTGAGTCCTGCTGTCTCGTTCGCGGGGTGAGACCTGAGGATGCTGCGGGCGGCGATTGTAATCGCCGAGGGGACACGATAACTCTCGTTGAGCGTTTCAACACGGTCGACAGGCATTCGCTCGAAGAGGGCCGGCGTCGCCTCGCGGAACGAGTAGATGCTCTGGTTCGCGTCCCCTGCGAGATAGATAACATCGAATCCTCCACTGTCACGCCATTCACGGAAGAGCGCATATTCCTGCGGAGAGAGATCCTGAAACTCGTCGATGAAAAGAACCCGACCCTGAGGGTGGTAGCTCTCGTCGATGGCGAGGTTGACATAGTCATGGTGCTCGAAGAGCGGACGGGGAGCCGTCTCGGCTTTATACGCCTTCCACGCCTCTAGAGCAGCGTGGACCTCCTCGCTGGAGAGTGGAAGGGAAATCGGTGCGTTGACGTGCGCAGCGGCATCTCGACGTGTGAGCGCGAGATGTTCCGCAAGTCGAAAGACCTTGTTCCCGGTTGGTTCCGATTCTGGACGACCCTCCACACGAGCTCGAAGACTGGTCGTCATCATCTCGGGTGCATATTCGAAGCCCCAGTCGCGGCAGAATCCCTCGTAGATGTCGCCATTGTGGACCGGAGTGATGACCTGCTCTCGGGGGTTATCGAGACCGCCAGCCCGGAGACACGAAGAGAGTGCCGCGCCGTGGAAGGTACGAGCGTGCTTCTTGACCGTGTCCATCGACTCCTCGGGGAAAACTTCGTGGAGTCGGTCTGCGACCTCCGTCCGGGCCGCCCGAGTGAACGTGAGATACAAGCAGTCGTCGAGCGAGTATCCGCTCTTGGCGTGCGACGAGACATACCCGACGAGGGCGGTCGTCTTCCCCGCACCCGGAGCGCCGTCGATTTTCACGACTTCAGTCATGTTCATAGCCTCCCGATGAACCGCTCCGGTTCGTCTCGTGTCTCGGCGATTGTCGCGAGATTCTCCGGGTCGTACTCGATGAGGGTGGGGGTGAACGGGTACACGCGATGATTGCCGATGCGCTTCTGTGGACCCAGGATGTCCCCTCGTTCGCGGAGTCTCGAGATGATCTCCGGGTAGAGCTTGTGCGAACCGACGTCGCTCACGCAATCACGGATGGCCTCTCCCTGCACCCATACCACTGGCCCCGTGGTATCGAGCGCGTCGAAGTTCGAGACGTCCTCCTCGTGTACGACATTCGTTGGTGCTCGGTCGAGTGCCTCGCGCGTATCGAAGGGGACGCTAACCCAGTTGCGTAATCGCGAAAGAACGTCATCCGAAATCGCATCGATGCTGTCGTAGTCGTCTCCCTCGATGACGGAGGCCACTTCGCGCCATACCGCTTTGAGCTCGTTCCAGTGTTCGTCTTCGACATCGACTTCGGCGGGGAAGAACGCGGCAACGTACTGCTCTTCGAGCTTCGCTGTCGCGCCACGCACCCATTCGCCGGGGGTGAACTCGATCTTCGCGTGATGGTCCTCCCTCGTAAGCTTGATGACGATTCGTCCGTTCCGGCCAGCTCGGTAGAAGTGGACCTCGTCAGTCTCGTCTAGTAGCTGCGTGACGACCGGGGCCTGAAGCGCCTTCGCGACTTCGTCGTGCCTCGCGTCGAGTGTCGAGCAGACCTTGTGGAAGGCGCCAGCAACGGCATCGCCATCGATACCCTCGCTTACCCCGTCACGGAGCTTATTCGCGATGGTCCCGCGCTTCAGGTCCGAAGTGTAGAACGTCCGGGACTGGGTCGAACTGTAGATGACACGGCGTTCGTTCTCCGGACCCGGCTCGGTGACACGAACCGAGACGCCATCGTCGGTCGACGTGAGGGTCAACTCAACGCCGGGAACGAGAGGGAGAGGCTCGCCCTTCTCAACCATTGTGGACCTCCTTCAGGGCTGCCGAAGTCGCACGAAACCTTCCGTCGACGACCGTGTAAACAATAAGGTCGGTCGACTCGACGGAGACCCCGAGTGCAAGGAGGTCGTCCGCCGTTAAAAACACCGCAACGCCGAGAGGTTGTCCCTGTGCGTCGCGGTTCATACGGGCGGTCCGCCGCGAAGGGGTGGTCTCGCTCATCGGATACACCCCTTCGTGTCGTCGAGAGGTCTCGCGATGAATCTCGATGAGCTTCGATCGTCAGAGACCTGGATACCGGGTATCCCGGGGATGGTGGTCGTCGTTCGCTTCGGGGCGGGACGTTGGGGCGCGTCCATACTCCCCTTATGACCATTGGGGTACATTCAATAGAGGACAAATCTAGATTTGTAGCCCTGATAAATATGAAACGGTGTGGATACCTGTTGAGCGAGACTGAGCGAGCGTTCCTTCGCGAGGGGGAAGTCCCAGCAGAAGTTCGATATACGGCAGGAGAGCTAGAAAAACGGGTGGAAGAGAAAGCGGCCCACCTTCCCGAGTTCTTCGAATATCTGCTTGAAGACATCCGACTCTACAACCAGCGAAATAAACTCGAGATAGCTCAATGGGGGACAAGCTGGCGGAAGTTGTTCAGTATCGGCGGTGACGTCGAAGTAGCGTTCAGGTATACTGCCCCACGAGCTTCACCAACTGGGGGTGTCATCGAATCACCGTCTAATGGCATCCGTACTGGACGTCGTTTTGGGCGGATGATGAGTCGGCTGGTACCGTCAGACGGACCGTTTGACCGCGAATCCGTATTAACGGAGTTCGCATGGGGAGTGCTCGAAGGAGTGTTTAATCATCCCGACGAGGAACGTCGCGCAGAACGCATCCACGATGCAGCGAGGCTATTCACTCAACGGGCTGAAGCAGAGCGACCGATTTACGCTCAGACGCAAGGAGATACGCAGCGAGTGTTCGGTCACTCATTTGACCGACGGAGACAGCGCTCCGAGGTCGTAGAACAGGTATTGCGGGAAAGGGGTGTCGAACCCGAACCCTGGGTGGTCGGACGGGCAACGAATCTGGTAGAGCAGTCGCTGGGAGAAAGTCCATATGACCAGCAGTGCGTGTGGGAAACCTTAGACGAGGACGAGCAGAGACAGCAGATTCGTGAGGTCGTGGTCGAACATCGGCTCGCTGAACGATATCGGTTGGTCGAAAGCCTGAGAGCAGATATAGAGCCGCTACAGAACAAACGGATACGGGGTGTCACAGGAGAAGAAGTCCTGTCAGTACTGTTTGAGGAAACAGAGTTGCCCCAGAACGGGGCTCCCTCCAGCGAGGAGATGTCCTCCAGAGAGATTGCGAAGAGAATCCAGCCAACGAAGGCGCACGGACTAGCAGGGAGTGTAACGTCGGTTGCCGAAGAGCTCTCGGGGCGAACGAATACAGAACCGTGGCGGAGTCGGCCACTTATCGACAAATCGGACGAGGGGTGGAAGCTAACCGCATATGGCAAGCTGTTCGCCGCGTATCACCTAGTTGACTCCGACTCGGCGGGTATCACCGTTGACCCACTTTGGCATCTACCCGAGGTGAGCATCGAATTAGCTCTAGAAGAGCTCATTGAGGGGAAGGAAGACGATGATTAGATATTCGAGATGTCTACCTCTTCCTGTATTTCCTCGGAAGAGCGAAGAGCCTCAACAGCAGTGTCTAACCCCTGATCCTCGAAATCTTTGCTCGTTGGATTGTATGGCGAAATCGCCCATGATTTAGGCTCTAAATCACCATTTTCGTTTTTCTTGAAGTAATAGACCCAGTGTCGGTTCGTTCCATCCCAGGTGTCAACTCGAACGGTGTATTCGCCCGTCGCTCCTTTCCCTAAGACGGTAATATCTTGGTTTGACATTTCTGAACGACATATACTGTGACGAGTAGGTCTCATAATTCCATCGTTCGTTGGGGGTACACACTAGTAGAAACCCGTTTCTTCACAAACGGTCGAAAATCAAGAACAAGGCCGAGCGCAACCGCGTCTACGCCTTCACCGAGATCCGCCGGTTGACGGGCGCGCTCCAGTTGCCGGACCACATCCGCGACCGTGCGTGCGTCCTCTTCGAGTCGGCCCAGGACGCGGACCTCCTGCGCGGGCGCTCCATCGAGGGGTTCGCCGCGGCGGCCGTCTACGCCACCTGCCGGGTCGACGCCGTCTCGCGGACGCTGGGGGAGGTCGTCGAGCGTGCGAAGGCGACCGACGCGGAGCTGAAGACGGCCTACGACGCGCTGAACCGCGACCTCGGCCTCCCGACCGGCCCCATCGACCCCCGCGAGTACCTCGCGCGCTTCGCGAGCGACCTCGACCTCCCCCGGGCGGTCGAACGCCGCGCGCGCGAACTCGCCGACGTGGCCCACGACCGCGCGCTCGTCTCCGGACGCAACCCCGCCGGCGTCGCCGCCGCCTGCCTCTACACCGCGGCGACCGAGAACGACTGCGACCTCACCCAGTGCCGCGTGGCCGACGTCGCCGACGTCACGCCGGTCACGCTGCGCTCGACGTACTACGACCTGCGCGAGGAGTAGACGGCAGTCGCGAGTTCTTCGAACGGTTCCGCACACTCGGTCGAGAGCGACGCGACCGGAACACCGGTCGTCGTCGCCGTCGCGACCGTCTCGGAGGCCGGTATCGTCGTCACGGGTGCGCCGAAGAGCCGTTCCACCCGCGAGACGGGGGGGTCCGCCCCGACGCGGTTGAGCGCGACACCCGCCAGCCCCGCGTCCAGTTCCCGGGCGAGCACCCGCGCTCGAATCGCGTCGGCCAGCGCGACCGACGACGGCGTCGTGACCACTACGCACGACTCGGCCGCGAGCAGCGCCAACCCCACGTCGCTGCCCAGCCCCGCCGGGCAGTCGACGACGACGCGACCGTACACCGACTCGACCGCCTCGACGGTCTCGACGAGCCGTCGCGGGTCGGCCGCCCGCGCGCCTCGAAGGGTTCGACCGCACGGCAGGAGCGCGACGGGGCCGTCCTCACGCACGGCCTCGACGGGGTCGGCGCGGCCGGCCAGCACGTCGTGGAGGTCGGGGCCGCGCGCGGTCGGCAGGTCTGCCATCCCGAGGTCGGCGTCCACGACGACCGCTGAGAGTGCCCGCCCGAGGTTGTACGCGACCGTGCTCTTGCCGACGCCGCCCTTCCCGCCGGTGACGGCGACCCTCACGCGAGACGCTCCAGCGTGTCGACCGGCACCTCGACGCCCGCCCGCTCGTGCAGGGTCGCGGCTCGCTCCTCGGCCACGCTGGCCGCGAGGCGCTCGCGGTCCGCCGCGAGCGCCGCCCGGAGTGCCCGTGCCCCCGCGAGGCCGCCGACGCGCTCCAGCGCCTCGGTCGCCTCGGCCAGCGAGTCGGCACCGGCCAGTCGCTCGGCGGCCGCGACGCGCGCCTCGATAGCCGCGAGCGCGTCACCTCCGGCGACGTCGAGGACGGCGCCCTCGCTCGACCGCTCGTCGGCGAGCGCGTCGTCGGCCACGGGGTCGGCGCACTCGCCGCTCGCGGGGTCGCGCTCGACTCCCCGTGCGTTCGACGGCTCCGGAACGGCCCCCCGCGGCGGACGGGGGTCGGAGAGCGCGCGGACGACCCCGTCCGGCGTCGCCGTCACCTCGGGCGCCCAGTCGGGTCGCCCGAACGCCGGGGCCGTCTCCCCGGGGGGCGCCCACGCCACCTCGACGCACCCCTCGGCCGGCGGTTCGGGCGTGGCGAACCCGACGGCGCGCGTCCCCTCGACTCGCCCCGTGAACTGGCCGTCCGCCCACCCTTTCGCGGGGACACCGTTGCGGCGTGGCGGCCACACCCGGTCGTACGCGGGGTCCAGTTCCACTCGTCGAGGACGGTCGCTCCGGAGGACGACCGAGACGAACGTCACCCCGCCGTCGCGGTGCTGCGTGCAGTCGACGTCCATGACGGCACTTGGCGCGTTCTCCCGGATAAACTACAGCCGGAGGGCGGGCGCGTCGAGCCACGCGACGGCCGCCTCGACGCTCGCGAAGCGGTCGCAGGCGAGGACGACGGGTGCGCGCGCCTCGCCCACCCGGAGCACGGCGAGCGCGGCGGTCGGGCCGTCGACCGCGAAGGGGTCCTCGGGGTCGGCTCCCGGGAGAGCCTCGACGGCAGCGCGGTACTCGCCCTCGACCCGCTCGACGAGGTGTCTGCGGGCGGCCCGGTCGAGGTTGGCGACCCGGTCCGCGAGGCGCCGTCGCTCCTCGCACGCGTCGTATCGCTCCCGGCGTCGCTCCCGGAGGGCACGCCACTCCTCGCGGGCGGCCTCGCGTTCCGTCTCGCGCTCGGAGAGCCGTCTGGCGACGTCGGTGAGGTCGTCGGCCGCGGCGCGGGCGGCCGCCTCGTCGCCGGCCTCGCGGAGCGCTCGCACCTCCCCGCGGCGGGTAGCGACGCGCTCGCGCAACCGCTCGACCCGTTCGCTGGCCGTCGCCAGCCGTCGCCGTACCTCGGTCGCGTCGGTTCGGTCCGGGGCGACGGCCTCGCGCTCGACGGCCGCCGCTCGCCGCGCGAGTCGGTCGCGCTCGGCGTCCTGTGGGGCGTCCAGTCCCCGCGACCGGGCGGCGGCCGCGAGCGCGGTCCGAACCCGGAGGGTCGTCCCCGGACGGACGACGCCGACGTGGTCGTGGAGGGGTCCCGGTGGCGGACACTCGACGAACGAACCGGGCGCGCGCACGGCCCGCGCGACCGTCTCGACCGACAACGCCACGTCCCGGAGGTCGAGCGCCCGCCCCTCGCGCGTCCCGCCTCGGAGGTGGACGCGCACGTCGTCGCGACCGGGCATCCGTCACAGGTCCCGGCCGGCGAGCGCCTCCGGGTCGGGGTGGTCGCTCCCGGCGGCGAACGCGGCGTACGGGAGGCTCCGGCGCTCGCGGGCCTCGTAGGCGCGGGCGGCCCGCCGGACGCGCTCGGGGACGGCGTCGAACTCGTTGAACGGCGCCACCCACGAGAGTTCGACGCTCCCGGGGTGTTTCTCGCGGAGGCGCAGCGCGTGGAACGCGGCGAGTTCGGTCGGTTCGAACAGCGCGACGCGGCCGAACCGCTGTACGACGCACTCCTCGTGCGCCCGGTGGACGTTCCTGAGGCTCCCGCGGGCGGCCCGCGAGTGGGCGATGACGAGCAACACGCCCCGAGGTGGACCCCTCCACTCGCAAAAACGTTCGGATTTCGTACTTATCGGTCGACCCGTTCGACGTCGAACGGGTCGGGGTCGGAGACGAGTTCGCGGAGGCGCTCGCGGGCCGCCTTCGGGGAGGGTGCCAGTACGACGAGGCCGTCGACGGTACCCTCGCCGCTGGCGCGGTAGGCGTCCTGCTCCTCGAAGGAGGTGGCGTAGGTGCGGAGGACGCCCCGGACGCGCCGCTCGGTGGCGGCGAGGTCGGCCTCGCCCGCCTCGAACTCGCTCAGCGCGTCTTCGATGTTCCGCAGGGCGGATATCCGGTCCATCCGACTGCCGAGTGTCGAGCGCGGGGTATAAGTCTCCTGTTCGCTCAGTTCGGCGCCGGTCCCGCCCGGCTCTGGGCGCGCCACCCGCCCGACAGGTCGCACTCGGCGCGCTCCGCGTACTCGATTGTCGTCTCCCGGCTCACCTCTCCCTCCCCTTCCACCCCCTCGACGACGAACACGATGTCGTGTGAACTGCCGCAACAGCCCACGTCGCAGAACTCCTCGAAGCGCTCGCCCTCCTCGAACGTCTCGTGGGTCCGTTTCAGCCACGCCCGGAAGTGCTTCGTGGCGATCTGCTGGCGACCCCAGGCGCTCAGGTCCTCGGGGTGCGAGAGGACGACTCGCGTTATCATGGCCGACTGTTGGCGGCCGGACGGCATATGGCTGGTGGGGCGGGTTTCGCCTCCGGCAAGTCGCCCCGTCTCTCGGCGGCTTTTCAGTCCGGCGGTCCTCCTTCCGCCATGGTCGACGTGTCGCCGACCGACCTCGACGGACGAGTCGCTATCGTGACCGGTGCCTCCTCGGGTATCGGCGAGGAGACGGCGAAGGCGCTCGCGGAGGAGGGCGCACGCGTCGTGCTCGCCGCCCGCCGCGAGGAGCGCCTCGCCGCCCTCGCAGACGACATCGAGACGGCGGGGGGCGAGGCGCTCGTCGTCCCGACGGACGTGGCCGAGGAGTCGGAGGTGCGGGCACTGGTCGACGGCGCGGTCGAGGAGTACGGCCGCCTCGACGTCCTCGTCAACAACGCGGGCGTGATGCTCAACGAACCGTTCCTCGACTCGGAGGTGGACCACTACGAGACGATGGTCGAGGTGAACCTCCTCGGCCTGATGAAGGCGACGCGCTTCGCCGTCGAGGCGATGCGCGAGACCGACGGCGACGGCCACGTCGTCCAGCTCTCGTCGGTCGCCGGGCGCAAGTCCCTCCCGAGTCACGCCGCCTACAACGGGACGAAGTTCGGCGTCAACGGCTTCACCGAGTCGCTCCGTCAGGACACCGTCGGCGAGGGCATCCGGACGACGCTCGTCGAACCGGGCGTCGTCGACACCGAACTCCAGGAACACATCCCCGACGACGAGGAACGCGAGGAGACCGAGGCGATGGTCGAGGAGCTGGACCCGCTCACGCCGACCGACATCGCGGCCGCCATGACGTACGCCGTCACTCAGCCACAGCACGTCTCCATCAACGAGATACTGGTCCGGCCGACCGAACAGGAACTCTAGACCGTCCGGAGGTGGTCGGTCTGGGGTTCGTAGACGTCCCCCTGCCGACGGAGCTTCTCTATCTCGTGTTCGGCCTTCGAGCGCTCGATGCCGGCGGCCTCGGCGCGGTCGAGCACCTCCTCGACGGGCGCGCCCTCGTCGTACTCGGCTTCCACCTCGCCGATGATGCCCTTGATGTCGCGGATGCGGTCGCGCTGGGTCTTCGAGGTGCCCGTCTCGACGATGTCGGCGTCGAACTCGCCGGTCTCGGGGTCCATCCCGATGTCCTCCAGCGAGGACCGGACGATTTCGATGACGCGCTTCGCGTCCTCGCGTTCGACCTCGTCGGAGAGGCGCACCCGTGCCGACGCCTCCGCCAGCCGGACCAGCCCCTCGAGTTTGCGGGCCGTCACGGGAACCGGCGCGTCGCCGTCGGCCCCCTGCGAGCGGAGGTCGACGTAGAACTCCTCTATCTCGTCGCGCGCCTCCTCGGTCATGACCGGGAAGCAGGTGCGCTTGGCGAACGCGATGTACTTGCGCAGCACCTCCGCGTCGATCGTGGGATCGACCTGCTCGGTGACCGTGTCCACCTCGTCCTGCGAGACGTTCGACGTGCTCACCTCGGTCCGGTGGGTGTTCAACTCCCCCGCGTAGTTCGTCTGGATGATGTGCGCCGCGAGGTCGCGGTCCCGGCTCGCGTCGGGCTTGTCCGTGATGGTGAAGATGAGGTCGAACCGCGAGATGAGCGCGGGTTCGAGTTCGATCTGCTCGCCGATGGATTCGTACTCGTCGAAGCGGCCGTACTTCGGGTTGGCCGCGCCGAGCAGCGAACAGCGGGATTTGAGGGTGGCGTTGATTCCGGCCTTGCTTATGCTGATGCTCTGTTGCTCGAGCGCCTCGTGCATCGCGCTGCGGTCCTCCGGACGCATCTTGTCCAGTTCGTCCACCGCCGCGATGCCCTGGTCGGCGAGGACGAGCGCGCCCGCCTCCAGCGACCACTGCTGGCCCTCGCCGAAGTCGTCGCGCACCGCGGCGGCGGTGAGCCCCGCCGACGAGGACCCCTTCCCGGAGGTGTAGACGGACCGCGGAGCTATCGAACGAACGTACTGCAACAGTTGGGACTTCCCGGTCCCGGGGTCCCCGATGAGGAGCATGTGGAAGTCGCCACGGATGCGCGAGCCGTCGGGGAGGTGCTTCGTGACGCCGGAGAACAACTGGAGGATGATGGCGAGCTTCTCGTTCTCGTAGCCCCAGATGGAGGGGGCCATCGCGCCGACCATCTTCTCGTAGATGTCCGGGTCGTTCGAGAGTTCGACGATCTCGCGCTTCTCCTCCTCGGTGATGTCCATCTCCTCGAACTGCTCGTCCTCGATCTCGACCGAGACGCCCTCCATGAAGATGTCGAACATGGCGGACTTCTGCTGGCCGGACTCCTGCTGGTCGAGGTGGAGGACGCCGACCACTTTCACGTGGTCCCCGGCGGTCACCTTCCCGGTGATGTCGTCCTCGATGTGGACGTCGATGTTCTGGGGCGTCTCGCCGCCGCGCAGCCCCTCGGGTGACTCCTGGACGCGTATCTTCTGGGCGTCGACGAACTCCGACTGGTCGAAGTTGATGCGGAACGGCCCCTGTCGCTCGCAGCCCTGACACTCGTGCGGTTCCTGGAAGTCGCCGCCGGTCTGGGGGATGCGCGTCAGCGTGCCACAGCGCTGGCACTCGAAGGCCGCCTGCTGGACCTTCGGACGGACGTCCGTCGCCTTCCGGACGATGCCCTGGACGCTGAGCAGTTGTCCCCGGTGGCGCGCCCGGATGGCCCGGATGTCGGTCGTCCGGTCGAGGTCGCGCGCCCGGACGTGCGCCTGCCCGAGACTCACGTCGACCGGCAGGTCGTACAGTCTGAGGGCCTCCTCGGCGTACTCCTGGAGCTGTCCCGGCTGGTTGCGGTACTGCTCGGCGAGTTCCGGGTCGAAGCGATAGAGGTCCGTCCAGGAGATGTACAGCGAGCGCTGGTCGTTGGGATACTTCCGGGCGAGTTCACCGATCTCGTTGCGGTAGTACGTCCGGTAGAACTCCTCGAACGAGTCGATGATGTCGGTATCCTCCGCGAGCGCCATTACCGTGGCTTGCGCCCGTTCGGATTAAAACCTTCCCACAGCGGAGTGAAAGTGACCCCGACACGCGGTCACGCCCGCCCCGCGTCCTTCTTGTCGCTCGGGTGCCTACGCATCGATGTGACCGTTTCACCGACCCTCGCCTCCGGCGTCCGGTTCCTGCGCGAGCGCGGCTACGACGTGACGCGCCCGGACGACCGAGGTGAGCCGGACGCGCTGGCGACGCCGACGCCCGCCGCGCGTCCCCTCCTCGACCACCTCCCCGACGACGAGCGGTCGGTCGCTATCGAGCGCCTCGAGACTGTCGACCCGACGACGGTCGTCGAACGCGTCGCCGGGGCCGTCGCCGCCGACCGCCTCTGCGCGTTCGTCGCCTCCGCAGCGGACGCCGAGGCCATCCGCGACGTCCTCACCGACCCGCCGCTCGTGGTCCGAGAGACGAGCGCCGGCATGCGTACCTTCTACGCCGCGCCCGACCGCATCCGCCTCGCGGACCGCGGGTTCGCCCTCTGTCGACGCTTCTTCCCCGAGTTCCGCTGGGAGGAGGTGCCCGTCGGCGAGGGCGCGCCCCGCCTGGTCCTCTACGACGACGGCGAGGTCGTGGCGGTCCTCGACTCCACCGCCTCGCTCTCCTGTCCCCCGGCGCGCGCCTTCCCCTACTCCTACGCCCGGGCGGACGACAAGCGCATCCACGTCGCCGACCGCGAGGGCCACCGCCTCGCCAGTTTCCCCACCATCCGTGCGATGAAGCAGGCCGGCTACGCGCCGGTCCCTGCGCCGCTCGTCCCCGAACACGTCCTCGACGGCCGGTGCGACGTCGCCGACGACTGGGCCGTCCTCGTCGACGAGGACGGGGTCGTCGCGCGCGCGCTGACCGACCAGGGCGACGGCCGGCCGGCGGCGTGAGCGGGAGTCACTCCTCGTCGGTCGTCTTCTCGTCGGTCGTCTTCTCGTCGGTCGTCTTCTCGTCGGTCGTCTCCTCGTCGGTCGTCTCCTCGTCGGTCGTCTCCTCGTCGGTCGTCGAGATGCCGACGAACTGCCAGTGGAGGCGCTCGTCCCCGTCGACGTGCCGTTCGTTCGTGACGTGGTAGACGTAGGGGCCGTGGGGACACTCCGGACAGCCGTGCTCGCAGGGCTGGCGCTTGTGGACTTCGACGTATCCCGGGTGGTCGACGACGCGGACGATCTCCTCCCCGGGCAGCGGCCGTATCTGCGGGGTCGGGTCGTGGTCGGCCGAGAGGAGTTCCTGCGCGTAGATGACCGCCATCCGGAGGCTGTGTCCGTTCAACGCCCGCAGCCTCGCTGCGACGTCGTCCGGGAGACCCTCCGGCGGTCGCGGGGACGGTTCGTCGTCGTTCATCGGTCCCACTAGCGCCCCCTACCCTGATGTGTCTTCGTGGCGACCACGGATTCCCCGGCGGCGCGACTCTCCTCGAACAGTGACCTTTTTGCGGCGGTCGCTGGTAGCGTGAGGGGAACAGCGGTCCGCTGTAACTGTTGGTCCCCATGTCGAGAACGACCGTCGATTACCGCTCCGCACTCAGCTACCTCGGGACGATACTGAAGAGCCTCTCGCTGGCGCCGCTCGTCCCGGCGCTCGCCGCGCTGTACTACGGCGAGGCGCTCCTCCCGTTTCTCGTCACGACGGCCGCGATGGCGGGCGTCGGCGCGGGCCTCGAACGGGCCGAGACCGACCGCCACCTCGGCAGCCGCGAGGCACTCCTGATGGTGAGCGTCACCTGGCTGGTCGTCCCGCTCTTCGGGACGATTCCCTACCTCGTGGCGGGGCAGGGGACGGTGGCCCACCCCGTCAACGCCCTCTTCGAGAGCATGAGCGGGTTCACCACGACCGGTGCGACCGTTCTCGGCGAAATCTCCTTCGAGCGACACTCGCGCTCCGTCCTCCTGTGGCGACAGCTCACCCAGTGGCTCGGCGGGATGGGTATCATCGTCCTCATGGTCGCCATCCTCTCGGAACTCTCCGTCGGCGGCGCGCAGATAATCCGCGAGGAGTCGCCGGGCGTCTCGATAGAGAAACTGACCCCGCGGATTCAGGAGACCGCCCGCGCGCTGTGGAAGATATACCTCCTGTTCACGGTCGCCGCGGCCGCGGTCTTCTACGCGCTGCACCTCCTCGGCCTCGCGCCGAACATGGACCTCTACAACGCCGTCGCCCACGCGCTGACGACGATGCCGACCGGCGGCTTCTCCCCCGAGGCGCGGAGCGCGGAGGCGTTCTCGCCGGCGATTCAGTGGGCGATGGTGGCCTTCATGCTCGTCGCCGGGACGAACTTCGCGCTCCTCTGGTACGCGTTCCAGGGCCGACCGAGCCGACTGACGGGCGACTCCGAGTTCCGGGCGTACCTGTTCGTCGTCGCCGTCGTCGGCCTGCTCGTCTCGGGGTTGCTGTTCCTCGGTGTGGGGCTGGCCGAGACGCCGACGAACGTCGGCGTCATCCCCGGTGACGTCGAGAACGCCCTCCGACAGGGCGTCTTCCAGACCGTCGCCATCGTCACCACCACCGGGTACGCCAGCATGGACTTCAACACCTGGGGGGAGGTGGCGCAGCTGACCCTCCTGTTCGCCATGTTCCTCGGCGGCTCCGCCGGTTCGGCGGCCGGCTCGGTCAAGATAATCCGGTGGTACGTCGTCTACCGGGCGACCGAGCGCCAGTTGTTCACGACCGTCCACCCCGAGGCGGTCCGCCCGCTTCGCCTCTCGCGGGGCACCGTCGACGAGTCGACGGTTCAGGACATCTTCGTCTTCGTCTTCCTCTTTCTCCTCCTGTTCACCGGTTCGACGGTCCTGCTCTACCTCGACGCGCTCCGCGTCGGGCTGGACATCACCTCGCTGGAGGCGACGAGCGTCGTCATCGCGACGCTCGGCAACGTCGGCCCCGGGTTCGGCCTCGCCGGCCCGATGAACAACTTCCTCCCGTTCTCGGTGCCGGCGAAGCTCTACATGGTGTTCCTGATGTGGATCGGCCGCCTCGAGGTCCTCTCGGTCCTGGTCGTCCTCACGCCGACGTTCTGGCGCAGTTGACGACCGGGTAACGCAGCACCATGGGACATGGGTCGTCCCCGCCCCGGGACGGCGCTACCCGAACAGCCGCTCGCGAACCGAGCGCGCGTGGGGTCGCTCCGCCAGCAGGACCGAGGTGTCGAGGTCCTCGAGCACGGACAGCGCGAGCGACCCGCGTACCACCCGCGAGAGCAGTCCCTCCTCGGTCGCGCCGACGACCACCAGCGTCCGGTCGGTCGCCGCCGCCTCGATGGCGCGCTCGACGTCCCCGGTCTCGACGAGCAGTTCGGCGTCCGCGAGGCCGTGGTCCGCGGCCCACTCCGCGAGGAACGCCCGACCGGACTCGGTCTCGCCCTCGTCGGCGACGTAGAGGACGGAGACGTCCGCGTCGACGGTGTGCCTGAGCGCCCGTGCGACGCCCGCGGAGAGGTCCGACGAGTAGCCCCCAGCCGTCGGCAGGAGGACCTTCGAGGGGTCGAACCCGCGCTCGTTGAGCACGAGGAAGTCACAGGGGAGGTCCCGGGTCAGTTCGTCGAGGGTCCCCTCGACGCGGCCGCCGGCCAACCGCGCGCCGCCGTAGCCCATCACCACGGTGTCGACGTCGTGGGTGCGTGCCGCCTCGAACACCTCCTCGACCCCCCGGTGGGAGAGGATGGTCTGCGTCTCGACGGGGACGTCGAAGCGTTCGGCGTCCGCCCGCGCGTCGGTCAGGAGCCGCTCCGATTCGCGCGAGAGGTTGGTCCGCTGGGCGGCCGCCGCCGCGAGCGACGTCTGGTCCGGCACCTGGACGACGTGCGTCGCGAGCACCTGTCCGCCCTCGTGCTTCGCGATGGCTCCCCCGAGGGTCATGAGCGCCCGTTCGGTCCGGGGGTTCGAGAGCGCGACCATGACCGTCGACGCGCCGTCGGCCCGCGCCGCGCTCTCCGGGGCGACGGTCTCCGCGGCGGTGACGACCGTCTCGGGCATCGTCTCGCCTCGCGTCCGGATGTACTCGCCGAGGAGCCCCTGTCCGTCGGTGTGGCGCCGTGCGTACGCGAAGTACCAGACGACGGCGCCGACGACGAACGCCGCCGAGAGCGCGAGTTCCCGGCTCCCGACGAACCCGAGGAGGCCGAGCGACAGGACGATGCCGAGCAGCGGCGTGAGGGGGTAGAGCGGCACCCGGAAGTCCGGGTCGTACTCCGGCGCGTCGGCCTCGCGGAAGACGATGAGCGCGGCGTTCATCAGCGCGTACACGACGAGGTGGAGCACGCTCGCCGCCTTCGACAGCACTTCGAGGTCCTGGCCGAGGAGCGCGATGAAGACGACGATGAGCCCCCCGGTGAGGACGATAGAACGGTAGGGCGTGGCGAACTTCGGGTGAATCTCGTTGAGCCAGTTCGTGACGATCTTGTCCCGGCCCATCGCGAAGTTGATGCGCGCCGAGGCGAGGATGGAGGCGTTCGCGCTGGAGGCGGTCGCCAGGAGCGCGCCGAGGGTGACGACGGTGACGGCGACGCCGGCGAAGCCGCCGGGGAAGGCGGCCCGCGTGGCCTGCGTCAGCGGCGCGCTCTGGCTCAACTCGGGCCACGGGACGACGCCGAGCATGATGCTCACCAGTATCGCGTAGAGGACGGTCACGATGGCGACGCTCCCGATGATGGCTATCGGGAGGTTCCGACCGGGGTTCTTCAGTTCCTCCGCGACCGTCGCTATCTTCGCGTACCCGAGGAACGAGACGAACACCAGCGCGGTGCCGGGTAACACCGCGCCGTATCCGAGCGGCGCCAGCCCTCCCTCGCCCGTCAGCGTCGCGTAGTCGAACGACAGCCACCCCTGGAGCGCGAACAGCCCCAGGATGGCGAGCAGGAGCGTCACGATGACCGTCTGGACGCCGCCGGTCTCCTTCGCGCCGACGTAGTTCACGAACACGAACGCGCTCCCGGCGACGAGCGCCCCGACCTGGATGTCGCTGAGGAAGGCGATACCGGGAACCGGGGCGAGGGTCGTGAGGTACTGACCGAAGCCGATGCTGTAGAAGGCGCTCGCGAACGCGAGGCCCATCCAGTCGCCCAGACCGGCGATGGAACCGAACAGGGGGCCGAGCGCCCGGTTGACGTAGTAGTAGCCGCCGCCGGCCTTCGGCATCGCGGTGCCGAGTTCCGAGACCGAGAGGGCGTTGACCATCGCGATGACGCCCCCGACGACGAAGGAGACGACGACGACGGGACCGGCGGCTCTGGCCGCGACCCCGGGGAGGACGAAGATGCCCGCGCCGATCATCGTCCCGATGCCGATGGTCATCGCCGAGACGAGGCCGAGGTCCTTCGCGAGTTCCTCGTCGCTCATGTGGCGACCACCTCGGGGTGCGCCAGCGGGGTCGTGCGAGCGACCATCGCGTCAGGCCACCTCCGTCTCCGCTTCGGGGAGCGCGAGGACCGGACGCGGCGGGGCGGTCACGAGACGGGTCGCCGTGTCGCCGGCCAGCAGTCGCGCGAGGCGACCGCCGCCTCGCGGACGGAACGCCACCGCCGTCGCGTCGGCGTCGACCGCCTCCTCGAAGACCGTCTCGACGACGTCCGTGCCGAACGCGGTCCGGGTGTCGACCCCGACGACGTCCCCGAGGGTCGCCTCGACGATACCCAGGAACGCGGCGGCGTCCTCGCGCCGCTTCTCGACCGGCGCCTTGTCGACCGCGTTCGGGCGTTTCTCGATGACGTGCAGCGCGGTGACGCGCTCGACGGCGTCGAGGTACGGCCGCAGCGCGGCACACGTCGCGTGGGCGTCCTCGTCGCTCGCGACGGGGACGAGGACGTGGTCGAGTAACACCATCGACTCAGTGCTCACGGCCGACGACGTGCGTCGGCCGTGCCGTCCGCGGGTCGGCCGTGCGTCGCCCGGCGCGAGTGGTGGCGTGTCGACGTCGACACCCGGTGTACACCGCGTTCTGCCGTCCGGACCGTGCCGAAACGATGGGGGTCATGCCCGGCGCTACGGACGGAATACGCATAATAGCTCCGAAATAATTACTCGTTCAGTAATCTACACGGGCAAATATTAATGATTGAGCAATGCGGTGGTTCGGGACAGGGGTATAACGTCTCGTGCCGAGAGACGGGCGTATGGAGTATCGGCTCGACGAGATCGACCGCCGTATCGTCTACGAACTGATGCGTGACGCCCGGAACACCTCCGCGCCGACCATCGCGGAGGCGGTGAACGTCTCGCCGGGGACGATTCGCAACCGCATCAACCAGCTCGAAGAACACGGCGTCATCACGGGGTACACCGCCGAGATAGACTTCGAACGCGCCGACGGCCAGCTGACCAACCTCTACGTCTGTAACGCGCCGGTCTCCGAGCGGAAGGTCCTCGCCCAGGAGGCGAGCGCGATTCCCGGCGTCATCAACGTCCGGGAGCTGATGACCGGTCGCCGGAACCTCCACGTCGTCGCCGTCGGCGAGGACACGGAACACCTGCGGCGAATCGCCCGGGCGCTCTCCCGGCTGGGTATCGAACTCGAGGACGAGACGCTGGTCGAAGCCGAGACGCACAGCCCCTACACCTCGTTCGGACCGGACGAGGCGGTTCCCGCCACCGAGGCGACGGACTTCGTCAGCCTCACCGGGGAGGCGAACGTCGTCAACGTGACCGTGCCGGACGAGGCGCCCATCGTCGACCTCACTCTGGCGGAGGCGGCACGGGACGGCGTCCTCGACGACGACTGGCTCGTCATCGCCATCGAGCGCGGCGACCGGGTGTTGACTCCCCACGGGACGACCGTCGTCCAGTCCGACGACATCGTCACCGTGCTGTCGAGGAGCGGCGACACCGACCGCGTGCTCGAGGCGTTCGCCGCGACGGAGGCGCTACGGGACGAAGGGTGACGTGACCGTGACCCCCGGGTCGGTCCCGGGGCGCGAGACGTCGGACGACCGGCCGGCCTGCCGGGTGGCGTCACCGCCAGTCGTCGACCGCGACGACGCGGGTGGCCCATATCCAGGCCCCCGGCGTCTCGCAGTCGTACAGGAGCGAGCCGTCGCCGCCGATGTCCAGAATCACGTACACGGTCTGTTCGGTCGGCGGCGGACCCGTCGGCGTATCGTCTCCCTGGACGTTCATGGGGTATCACTCCTCGGTGGACGGCGCGGCGTACCGCCCGGCGCACGCCCCGCGCGTCGCCCGACATCGTCCGCCACGAACGCCCGACCTCCTGTTGGTGGTCCGACAGGGTGTGCCGTTCGCCTAACCGGTTAGGGTCGCGTCCGCCTAGCCCACCCGTCGGACACCGACTCGCGACGGGACCTCCTCGAACCCGTCACTGACCGCGCGCGGGGAGTGAGTATCTATCCGACGCCGACGCCTCCGTTTTTTCGATAGTTCGTCGAATATGAGGCGGAACTTCTGAGTATCTTGGTGTAATTGACCTCTAAAGACAACGAGTGACTGAGTTTCGAGGGATTTAATTGCCCGGGGTGATTCGACGGCGTACAGGGCGGGAATCGTACCGCTCAGCCACGAAACGGACGGCAGAGAGACACACTATGACATCCAGAGACACATCTACGCGGTTCGGTCGGCGGAACTTTCTGAAGACGGTCGGCGCGCTCGGCGGCGCGACGGCGCTCGGCGTCGGGGGCCGCGCGCTGGTCGACGCACGCGACGAGTTCGTCGAGGTCAACGTCGGCTACGCCGAGGAGAGCGGCCTCGACGCCGCGCTCTCGGCGGCGGACGACGTCGTACGGGAGTTCGACTTCGACGCCCTGACGCTCCGTCTCCCGGCGGACGTCGTGGGGTGGCTCGCGTCGCGCTCGGACGTGCGGTACGTCGAGGGGAACGGACAGTTGCGGCTCCTCGACGACGAGTCGGGCGAGGACCGGCCGGCCGAACAGACGCTCCCGGGGGGTGTCGAGCGCGTCGGTGCCGGTCGCCTCCACGAGAGCGGCGTCACGGGTCGCGGCGCGTCCGTCGCCATCGTCGACACGGGTATCGCGAGCGGCCACCCCGACCTCGAGTCGAACCTCGGCGGGGGCAAGGCGTTCGCCGAGCGCGAGGAGGAGGTCGTCGTCGACGAGGACGAGGACGGCACGAGCATCACGATTCGCGACGGCGAGGACGCGACGGGCCCGGCGTGGCAGGACACCCACGGCCACGGGACGCACTGCGCGGGTATCGCGGCCGCCGCCGACAACGGACGCGGGGTCGTCGGCGTCGCCCCCGAGGCGACCCTCTCGGCGGTGAAGATAGGCACCGCCGACGGCATCGACGCCGCCGACGTCGCCGCCGGCATCGAGTTCGTCGCCGACGAGGGGATGGACGTCGCGAACCTCAGTATCGGCGAGGAGACCCCTTCGCAGGTCATCGCTGACGCCTGCACGTACGCCCACGAGCGGGGCGTGTTGCTCGTCGCGGCCGCGGGCAACGCCGACGAGGGCGACGACAACTCCGGGATTCGCTACCCGGCGGTCTTCGAGGAGGTCGTCGCGGTCGCGGCGACGACCGGCACCGGCGACATGGCGGAGTTCTCGCTGACCGGCCCCGAGGTCGAGGTGGTCGCGCCCGGCGAGGACGTCTACTCGACCGCACCGAACGAGGCGTACGGCGAGAGTTCCGGCACGTCGATGGCGTCCCCGCACGTCACCGGCGCGGCCGCACTCCTGCTCGGCGAGGGGTACTCGAACGAGGAGGCGCGCCGGCGCCTCCGCGAGAGCGCGCGGGACCTCGGCCTCGACGAGTCCGAACAGGGGAACGGACTCGTCGACGTCGCGGCGGCGCTGGACCTCGACTGACGTACGCCCCCGGGAGGTGCTTCCTCGCGTGAGCGTCACGCGTTCGAATTACCCCCGAACGTGTCGCTCCGATACGAACTCTCTTGAACTCCTCTCGGTACCAAGGGGGGAACCGACGGCCGCGGGGAAACCGCCCCGAACGTCTCGCGCCACCTGGACGCTGACGTGCGGGACGGTTCGACCGCGTCTCCCGACGCACGTCGCCCGTTCGAATCCGACGTCCGGTATCGGCCGAAGCACCACATACAGGAATTATTACATTATTACTTCTATGAATATAACTGATATCCGCAACAACCTCGGTAATAAGGTACCACACATTTTCGTCCCGACCGCAGATTTCATACCTAATATGACACGTTCGCGTTCGAACGTCGACACTACGCTCCTCGAGACCGTAGTGGAGACGACGACGAACGGCGTCGTCATCCTCGACGACAACGACGTGGTGGCGTTCGCCAACCGCGTCGCCGAGCGACTCCTCGGGTACGACCCCGGCACCCTCGCCGGCTCCCCCGTGAGTCGCCTCTTCCCGGACGAACAGCTCTCGACGCTCGAGATCGTCCGCGCCTGGACGCCGTTCGAGGTCGACCCCAGCGACGGTTTCGAACGCGAGTTCACGATGCTGAACCGCGAGGGACGGGAGGTCTCGGTTCGCCTCTCCGTCCGCGAGACGGAGTACGAGGGGCGACAGTTCTACACCGTGGCGTTCCGGGAGGCGCCGGAGTACCCCGACCCGACCCACTGGCTCAGCACCGAGCGCCACCGTCGCGCGACGCTGTTCGAGACGTCGAGCGACCCCATCGTCGACTGCGACTTCCGCGACGGCAAGCCCGTCGTCAGGGCGGTCAACGACGCGTTCGAGAGCGTCTTCGGGTACGACGCCGACTCGGTCGTCGGCCGCCCGCTCGACTCGGTCCTCGTCCCAGACGAGGAACACGACCACCACCGGTCGCTCGTGCGGCGCCTCCTCCACGGCGAGCAGGTCCGCGCGGAGGTCCGTCGCCGGACGGCCGACGGCCCCTGCGAGTTCCTGTTGCGCGTCTTCCCCTTCGAGGCCAGCGGGAACTCGGGCGCCTACGCCATCTACACGGACATCTCGGAGCGAACCGAGCGAGAGCGGGAACTCCGCGAGGCGAAAGAGCGCTTCGAGACCGTCTTCGAGTACGCCAACGACGCCATCCTCATCTTCGACCCCGAACGCAACCGGTACGAGCAGTGCAACCCGCAGGCGTGTGACCTCCTCGGGTACACGCGCGAGGAACTGCTCTCGCTGCCCCCGGCCGACATCCACCTCACGGAGTGGGACCTGTTCGAGGAGTTCATCGTGACCGTCGTGCGCGACGGGTCGGGCTGGACCGACCAGCTCTGCTGTTTCACGGTCGACGACGAGGTCCTCCCGACGGAGATATCGGCGTCGCGTATCGAGATAGACGACCGTCCGCACGTGCTCGCGCTCGTCCGCGACGTCTCCGAGCGACGGAAGGCCGAACAGGAGATCCGCCAGCGCTCGGCCGCCATGGAGACGACGACCGACGGCATGGCCATCCTCGACGCCAACGGCAAGTACCTCTACGTCAACGAGGCCCACGCCGCCATCTACGGCTACGACGACCCCATCGACCTCGTCGGCGGGACGTGGACGCAACTGTACGACGAGGACGAGGTCGAACGGCTCGACACGGAGATACTGCACGCCGTCAGGCGCGACGGCCGCTGGCGCGGGGAGGCCGTCGGCCGGCGGAAAGACGGGAGCACGTTCCCCCAGGAACTGACGCTCACCGAACTCGACGACGGCGAACTGGTGTACGTCGTGCGCGACATCACGGAGCACAAGGCCCACGAGCGGAAACTCGAGGCGCTCAGCGAGGTCAGCCACGAGTTGATGGTCGCGGAGGACACCGAGGCCATCACGCGGCGGACGCTCGCGACCCTCGGCGAGGTCCTCGAGTCCGACATCGCCTGCATCAGGCTGTTCGACGAGGACGCGAACGCGCTCGAACTCGCCGCGACGACCGACGAGGCGCAGGCGCTCCTCGACCGCCACCTCGCGTTCGACCTCGACGCGACGCTCGCCGGTCGCGCCTACCGACACCAGGAGGTGGTCGTCGCGGAACGCGACGAGGACGTCTCGAACCGCCTGAGCGTCCACCTCCCGCTCGGCGACCACGGGACGATGACCGCCTTCGTCCGGCCGGCCGACACCGACGACCCGGACGTCCACTACGCCGAACTGCTGGCGGCGGGCGTCAGGGTCGCGCTCGAACGCAGCGAGCGCGACCGGATGCTCCGCGAGAACGAACGCGAACTCCGCCAGCAGCGCGACCAGCTCGGCACGCTCAACGAGATCGCGACCCTCATCGAGGAACTCATCCAGCGACTGACGAGCGCGACGACCCGCGAGGAGATCAACCAGACCGTCTGTGACCGACTCGTGACCTCCGGCTTCTACGAGCGCGCCTGGATCGGTGCCGCGGACGTGACGGACGAGGACGTCACGCCGACGGTCGGCGCCGGCATCGACGACGACTACCTCGACGCGCTCGACACGATGCCCACCTCGGAGATCGGAAACGGGGTCGTCGTCCGGGCGATCCGGACCGGGGAGGTCCAGATCGTGCGACAGTACCAGCTCTCGGAGGGCGAACCGGCGCTCGTCGGCCCCGAGACGGACCCGCCGCACGAGATGGAGGCGGTCGCCGCCGTCCCTCTCATGTACGGGAGCCAGATATACGGCGTCCTGGTCATCGACACCTCGCGCGAGGACGCCTTCGGCGAGACGCCGCGGGCCGCCCTCGGGGTGCTCGGCGACGTCGTCGGGTTCGCCATCAACGCCGCGCTGAACCGCAAACTCCTCCTCTCGGACACCATCGTCGAACTCGAGTTCGAGGTCGACGACGACCGAAGTACGGTGGTGTCGCTGTCCGACCGCCTGGGGTGCCGCTGTCACCTCGAACACGAGACGGCCCTCCAGGGCGGGGCGTTCCTCTCGTACCTCCGGCTCTTCGACGTTCCGCTGGACGAGGCGCTCGCCGCCGCCGAGGCGATGCCGTCCATCACCGAGTCCCGGGTCGTGGGGGAACACGACGGCGACGTCCTCCTCGAGGTCACGAAGACGGAGTCCACGTCGAGCGTGCTCATCGAGGTCGGCGCGACGGTCCGCACCATGACCGCCGAGGAGGGCGTCGGGCGCCTCGTGGCGGAGGCCCCGCTGACCGCCGACATCCGCGACGTCGTCGAGGCGTTCAGGCGGCGCTACCCCCACTCCGACCTGGTCGCGAAGCGGGACGTCAACCACCCGGTCAAGACGGCCGCCGAGTTCCGGGGGGAGGTCGAGGAGGCCCTCACGGACAAACAGCGCGTGGCGCTCGAATCGGCCTACGCGTCGGGCTACTACGACTGGCCGCGGGAGAACACCGCCGCCGAACTCGCCGACTCGCTCGGCGTCTCGTCGCCGACGCTCCACCAGCACCTCCGGAAGGCCGAACAGAAACTCCTCGACGCGTTCATGAGCGGAACCGACGACCACTGAGCGTCGAGCCTCCTCGACGCGCACGAACGCGCCCCGTCCTCGCCCCGTTCTCGTCCTGCTCTCGCCCCGTTCTCGCGCCCGCTCGGGTCACGAGCGTCCGTGACGCCGAGGCCGCCGACCGGCCGGGTCACTCCCCGCGGCGGGCAACTCATGGCCGCGTGACGGTAGGTCCGGTTGTGGCCGTCACCCATCTATCGTAGGTCCCCCGCGCGCTGGCGCCGCCCGGGACCCTAACCTCGTCGACTCCGTGCGGCCGACGGCGCTAGGTCGACAGTTCTCGTGGTTGGCAGTTCAACCTCGAATCGTCCCCCCGACCGGGGCATCGAACACATCGAACGACGTGATACCAATGACAGATATCGACATGCGACAGGCGTTGAAGTCCGCGTTCTTCATCGTCGTGGTCGTCTCCGTCGTCCTCGGCTCCATGGGCGCACTCGCCGCACAGAGTGACTCCCAGGGAGACGGGAACGGGGACGGGGACGCCGAGAGCGACAACGTGACGAGAGACAGCGCGAACGACGGCGGCGATGGTGCGGTCGAAGTCGAGAGCGTCGACGACGGCCTCGACATCGAGAGCGACGACCAGTCCATCACCCATAGTGACGGCGACGTCGAAGTAGAGAACGACGACGACGGCCTCGAGTACGAGACCGCCAACGACGGCGAGGACGTCGACCTCGAGAGCGACGACTTCGAACTCGAGCAGGACGCCGACGGCGCCGAAATCGAGAACGACGACCTCGACTACGAGAGCGCCGACGGCGACCTCGACTTCGAGAGCGTGGACGGGCCCGTCGACATCGAACTCGACGGCGAGACCGGTGAGCTCGAGATCGAGACCGCCGACGGCAGCATCGAGGAGACCGACGGCGAACTCGAGTACGAGACCGACGACGTCGAGTTCGAGAACAGCGGTGACGGCGACGTCGAGTACGACGACGGCACCAACGACGTCGAACAGGACGGCGACTTCCTCGAAGTCGGCGGCGACAACGGCTTCGACGTCGAGAGCGACGGCGAGCAGGCGGACGTGGAGTACAACTGACTCCGACCCTGACTCGACGGATACCACCTCGCGGCCCTTTTTCGGTCCGGCGTCCCGGACGTCCCCACGACCGACCCATGGCACTGCTCACCAGTGTCCACGTCGTCCCGTCAGTTCGTGACGCGGCCTCAGCGCGTATGCGCCTGCGAAGCGTCCACTGGACGATGACGAGTCCCTCTGAGCGACCCAGTCGACTCGCGAACGGCACGTCGCACCCCTCCTCGACCGCGTCTCTCATCGCGACGTCCATCAACCGACGCGGGAAGAGCAGTTCGACGGCCCCGAGGAGCAATCGGACGACGTACGTGCCCGGTCGCTCGTCGGCCACCCGATTGACTGTCGTCCTGACGACAGAGACGGACGCGCTCCGGTGACGGTCGGACGCACGAGACTGCCAGTGAGTGTGTGCGGCCACACGGCGGTCGACCGCGTTTCGACGCTCCCCGGGGTCACTCCGCGCCGACGACGTCCTCGTCCGTCGGTCCCTGCCCGTCGAACTCGGCGACGAGGGCGTCCAGTCGCTCCGGTCGGTCGACCGCCGGGAGGGGTCGGTCGGCGGTGTCGCAGGGGGCGTCCACATCGAGTCTCTCACAGACGAGGTCGGCCGTCGCTTCCGCCATCCGGCGATAGGTGGTCAGCTTGCCGCCGACGATGCTCGCCACGTCGTCGACGCCGTCCGCGGCGTGGTCGAGGAGGAAGAACCCACGCGAGATGCCGCGTCCGCCGCGCTCGTCCTCGTCGGGCGCGTACAGCGGCCGGACGCCCCACCACGTTCGCGTCTCGGGTGCGTCCGCGACCGGCGGGAGCATGGCGGCACACTCCTCGACGCTGGTCTCGACCTCCCGGGGGTCCGTCCCGTAGTCGTCCGGGTCACGGACGGGGACGCTCGTCGTGCCGAGGACGACCTCGGTCCCGTGGGGCACGACGATGTCGCCGTCGGCGGGGTTCCGACAGCGGTTGAGTACCGGCCCGAGGCCGGCGTACTCGACCGAGAGCATGACGCCTCGGGTGGGGCGCATCTCGACGTCGAGCCCGGCCATCGCGGCGAACTCGCCCGCCCAGGCACCCGTCGCGTTGACGACGTAGTCGGCCTCGATTCGGTCGCCGACCGTGCCGCCGACGTGGACGCCCGTCACCCGCCCGCGTTCGACCGTCACGTCCTCGACGGGCGCGTGCGTGTGTATCGTCGCGCCGTGGTCGCGTGCGTCGCCGGCGTTCGCGGCGACGAGGCGCGACGGGTAGACGACCGCGTCGGGCACCCGCAGGACGCGCTCGGTCTCCGGCGCGAGGTCCGGCACGATTTCGCGCGCCTCGTCGCCGTCGAGCGTCTCCGTCGGTATCCCGACGTCCGCGCAGGCGCTCCGTTTCGTCTCGAAGTAGCCCGGGTCGTCTCCGGCGAGTTGGACGAACAGACCGCCGGTGTCGCGGATGCAGGCACCGGCGACGTCTCGGAGTATCTCGTTCTCCTCGAGGCACTCCTCGGCGCCGCGCGCGTCGGCCTCGGCGTAGCGGGCGCCGCTGTGGAGCAGCCCGTGAGAGCGACCGGAGGTGCCGCTGGTCAGTCCACCGCGCTCGACCAGCGCGACGTCCACGCCGCGGAGCGCGAGGTCACGAGCGACGCCGGCACCCGTCGCGCCGCCACCGACGACGAGGACGCCCGTCTCGAGAGTCATGTCACGGTTTGGGACGACTCACGTAAGGGTCCTCTGACGAGGCACTGTGTGGGTGGTCGCCGACGAGCCCGGAATGGCTCGGACGAGGTTGCCGCTGTCGCGCTGTCGACGTCAGGTGGTCGACGACGTACTCCGCATCCCTGCCGACGCCGGTGAACAGCCCCGACGTCATCGCGTACAGGAAGAACAGGCCGACGAAGTAGAGCCCCGGCTCGTCCGGGACGACGCCGCGCACGTGGACGGGTTCCTTGGGCTGTTCCTTCCCGTCGAAGACCGGGAGGTCGATCCACGAAAAATCAGGGCGGAAGCCGGTACACCAGACGACGTTCTCGACGTCGAGGACGCCGCCGTCCCCGACAACGGGGCGACCGTCGTGGACGCCGGTCGTGCGAGGCACCCGCTCGACGCCGGCCGCGGTCAGGTCACTCGGCTTCGTGCGTACCAGCGGACCGCCCTGTGAGAGCACCTTCGGGCGGATACGGCGCCCAATCGGTGTCCCCGTCGTGAAAACCCGGTGGAAGAGCACGCGCATCACGAACGGAACCCCGAGGTGACGGCCGACCCACGAGTCGATGTGGAACGGCACGTGGCCGACGTCCCGTCCCGACAGCCACGTTTCGTGCTCGTCGGCGACGTCGAGGGCGATTTCGGCACCCGAGTTGCCCGCTCCGACGACGAGCACGTCCCCGTCCTGGAGCTGACCGGGGTTGCGGTAGTCGCTCGTGTGCAACTGGAGGACGTCGTCGGAGAGCTCCGCCGCGAACTCCGGGACCTTCGGGACCTGGTAGCTCGCCATCGCCACCACGACGTTCTCCGCCTCGATTCGCCGGTCGTCCGCGGTGACGAGGAAGCCGTCGCCGCTCCGTCCCAGCCCGACCACGCGGACGCCGAGTTCGACGGGCAGGTCGAACCGCCGGGCGTAGGTCTCCAGGTAGTCGGCCACGTCGTCCTTCGTGGGGAAGGCGTACGGCGAGCCCGGGTAGTCCATCCCCGGTAGGCTCGAGTAGCGGGCGGGCGTGAACACCCGGAGGGAGTCCCAGCGGGCCCGCCACGCGTCGCCGACGCGCTCGCTCGCATCGAGGATGACGAAGTCCCGGTCGTGCTGCTGCAGGTAGTACCCGGTCGCCAGTCCGGCCTGGCCGCCGCCGATGACGACGGTGTCGTGTCGTTCGGTCATGTCTTCGTCCCCTGGCGAGCGTACGCACCGGAGGGACGTGATGATGCCGCGTGCAGGATTTCACGCCCTGAAATCTCGGTCGGCCAGGTGCCCGCCACATCCAGTGTCCCGACTGACCGGTGTGTCAGTTCGACGGCGGTGGTCGTCGCCAGTGGCGTTACGAGTGCGCGCGAGACTCGAAGGTGCCGGAGTCTACTGGCGTCGCCTCCGCGCGAACCCGCTCGAAGACCGAGATGGCCCAGTCGCGAGCCTCCGGGGCGTCCGTATCGATGACAGCGACGAGCGCCCCTGTCTCGGCGTCGTGGCAGCAGATTCCGGCCCGGTCGTCCACGATGCCGAGGCCGCAGCGGTCGCCGTCGGGGAGGTGGTCGTGGACGAGGACAGTCGCGTTCTCACAGGCGGCGACTTCCACGATTCGGTCCGGGTCCCAGGCGAACATCCCCTCCAGGGCTTCGGGCGTGAACACGTATTCGAACGTCATTCCCTCGAGGACCGCGCCGCAGGCCGTCTCGAGATTGCTCGACTTGTAGACGATGTTGTCGAACCCGCGTAACGACGAGGTCGACGCGATGAGCCGGCCGAGGCGCTCGACGGGCTCGTAGGGGTACCCTGGCCCGGGATAGGAGACCACCGCGTCGGCAAAGAGGTCGACGTCGAACCCCGGCATCTCGACCGGCAACCACTGCCAGACGTCGCGAAGCTTCTCCTCGACCTCCATCGCGTCGCGGAACGTCAGGAACCGGTCGGCGACGTACTCGCCGAGGCGGGTCAACCCGTACGCGGAGCCGTCTCTGCGGAGCCATCTACGCTCTTCGAAGTCGGCGAGCACCCGTCCGACGGTCGGCGAGGAGGCGCCGGTGGCCTCACACAGCCCTCGACGGTCTGTCGGTCCGTCCCGCAGCGTCTCGAGGACCCCGACGCGGTGAGCCGACGTGGCCAGGAACTGGATGTTGTCGATACCCCCAGTCATACGCGAGATAGGGGGGCGAGCACGTTAGCGTTTCTACCGGGGAGAGAGACAGGCAACGGTACGTTCGAGGGGATTGGCGGGTCAGGTGGCGTGTCCTCGTCTATTTTTTAGATTCGAATCCACGTACTCGTACACCTCGCGCTCCTCACTTCGTTCGAAGCAGCGAGAGTGGGACCGCGCGGATTTGAACCTCGTCGGGACCTCATTTCGCTCGCTCTCGTCCGGTTCAAACCGCACGGTGTTCACTCTCGACTCGTCACGTTCGTTCCTCGTACAGGAGTGGGACCGCGCGGATTTGAACCGCGGTTACAGCGTCCCAAACGCTGAAGGATACCAAGCTACCCCACGGTCCCGCAGGCGGACAGACGGGAGAGCCTCACGAAAGGGTTTCGTTCCGGGCGTCGCCGCGTCGCGCGAGGACGACGCCGACGGCGATGAGGCCGAACCCGACGACGACACCGACGGTCGCCTGTCCGGCCACGACCGCGCCGACGATGGCGAGGATAGCCCCGCCGAGACACCCCCCGACGACGAGGCGTTCGGTCCGGCGGTCGAAGCGCCCGCCCCGTCGCCCGTGGTAGTCCGCACTCCCGAGGAGCGCGAGCAGGGTGCCGACGGCGCCGACCACGCCGGCGTCCGTCGCCAGGCCGGCGAGGAGGACGAGCGCCGCGACGGAACCGCCGAGCGCGAGCGTCCGGCGAGGGGGGAGGGGGTTCACCCGCGGGCCGTAGCGGGTGTGGTAGGCGACGGCCGGGACGGCGACGAACAGTCCCACCGCGAGGCCGGCCGCGACCCGACCGAGGGCGAGGCCGACGAGCGCGGTGAGCGCGGCGCCCCCGGCACCGGCGGCGAGGACGTACCGCGGGACGAGGACGGTCGTCGGGTCGGGGGAGGCGGCGACGCTGTAGGCGACGAAGGGGTAGAACAGGACGAGCGCGAGCGCCAGCGCGGCGAGGGGGTCGCCCTCGAAGAGCGCGACGAACAGGCCGGCGGGGAACGCGAGCACGAGGCCGACGACGATGGCCACCTCGGGGACGCGTCGACTCGACTGGTCCACGGTGGCGAGATGGACCGAACGCCCCAAAGCGTTGCGATACGGCGCGTTTTCGCGCGATTCTGCGAGGCGCAAGCGTTTAGACCGCGCACCCTGTTTCCACGCGTATGCCCGACTGTCCACTCGCGGACCAGTGCCCCAGTTTCTCGGAGCGAATCGCCGGGATGGGGTGTCAACACTACGGCGACCGGGGGGGCGCCGAGTGGTGTGACCACTACAACCTCCCGATACGAGAACTCAAACAGCAACCGGTCAAGCCCGGCGAGGAGGTCGTCGTCGACGTGACGGACATCCACCGGAGCGGTTCCGGCGTCGGGCGCACCGACGACGGGTTCATCGTCCTCGTCGACGGCGTCCTCCCCGACGCCCGGGCGCGGGTGAAGATAACGAAGGTCCGCTCGAACCACGCCATCGCCGACGAACTCGAACGCATCCCGATGGACGAGGACGAGGACGAAGACGACGACGAGTCCGAGGGCGACGGGGCGGACGGGGACGATGGCGAGAACGGTGGCACGAACGGGGACGAGGCCGAGGCCGGGGGGAAGGGCGGTCGGCGTCGCTCGCGCCGCGAACGACTGGGCAGTCGCGACAACTTCTGGGGCGGATGAGCGACATCGCCGACGCCGCGGACGTTCTCGACCGCGTCGGCTTCCGCTCCGAACGGAGCATCCTCACCCGCCGACAGGCCGAGGTCCTCTGTCTCCGCGAGCAGGGGTTCGCGCAGGCCGACATCGCCGAGTGGCTGGGCACCTCTCGCGCGAACGTCTCGAGCGTCGAGGCGAGCGCCCGCGAGAACATCTCGAAGGCCCGCGAGACGGTGGCGTTCGCCGAGGCGCTCCGCGCGCCCGTGCAGGTCTCCATCGAGGGCGGCACCGACCTCTACGACGTCCCTTCGCGGGTGTACTCCGCCTGCGACGAGGCCGGCGTGAAGGTCAGCTACGCCGCCCCCGAACTGATGAAACTCGTCTCCGACGCCGCCGGCGACGCCGTCCGGGGGCGGGAGGTGCGCCGCGACATCCTCATCGGCGTCACCAGCGAGGGGGCCGTCCGGGTCCGGACGCCCTGACGCCCACCCGGAGGAGCTATTTTCCGTCCCGTGGCAGAGTCGAGCATGGACTTCGGACTCGACGGTGACAGCGCGCTCGTGACGGCGGGGAGCAGCGGCCTCGGCCTCGCCAGCGCGAAAGCCCTCGCCCGCGAGGGCGCGCACGTGGCGGTCTGCGGGACGACGCCCGACCACCTCGCGGCGGCGGAAGCGGAACTCGCCGACCTCGGGGAGGGCGACGTGCTGGCGATGGAGGCGGACATCACCGACCGCGAGCAGGTAGAAGGGTTCGTCGACGCCACGGTGGCGGCGTTCGGCGGCCTCGACCACGTCGTGACGAGCGCCGGCGGGCCGCCCTCCGGGTCGTTCCTCGACACCGACGACGAGGACTGGTACGCCGCCTACGACCTGCTCGTGATGAGCGCCGTCTGGACGACCCGCTTCGCCCACCCCCACCTCGCCGACGGCGGCGGGACCATCGTGAACATCACCTCCGTGAGCGTCAAGGAGGTCATCGACGGCCTCGTGCTCTCGAACGCGGTCCGGCGGGCCGTCGTCGGCCTGATGAAGACGCAGTCGCGCGAGTTCGCCCCGGAGGTGCGCGTCAACGCCGTCCTCCCCGGGAGCCACGAGACCGCGCGCATCAGCGACCTCGTCGAGCAGGGCGTCGAGCGCGGCGAGTACGACTCCTACGAGGCGGGGCTGGCGGAGTGGGGGTCGGGCGTCCCTCTCGGACGCATCGGCGACGCGCACGAACTCGGCGAGGCCGTCGCCTACCTCTCGAGCGACCGCTCCAGTTACGTCAACGGCGTCTCGCTCCCCGTCGACGGCGGGTCGATGCGGTCGTGACCCGCGTCCCCCGGTGTCACTCCTCCAGCCGGTCGACCACCTCGCGCACGCGCTGGGCGTCGCGCGTCGGCACCACGAGCACGCGGTCGTCGTAGGCGGCGACGGTGATACCCTCGCAGCCGACGACGCTCACGTGGGTGTCCTCGTCGGTGGCGACGACGCAGTTCTCCGCGTCCAGCGCGAGGGCGTTCCCCACGACGACGTTCCCGTTCCCGTCGCGCTCGCCGATGCGGGTGAGCGCGTCCCACGCGCCGAGGTCGTCCCACGCGAAGTCGGCGGGGACGACGGCGGCGTTCGTGGCGTCCTCCAGGACGGCGTAGTCGACGCTCACCGAGTCGACGAGGCGAAAGCCCCGCTCCGGCTGGCCGGCGTCGAGGCCGTCGACCAGCGGTTCGAGTTCGGAGTCGCGCGCCGCCGCGAGGAACGCGTCGGGCGTCCACGCGAAGATACCCGCGTTCCAGAGGAAGCCGTTGTAGCGGTAGCGTTCCGCCGCGCCGGCGTCGGGTTTCTCGAAGAAGCCGGCGACGTCGAAGTAGTCGCCGTGGTCGGTCCCGGGCTTGATGTAGCCGTAGCCGGTCGCCGCGCGCGTCGGTTCGACCCCGAGGGTGACGAGCTTCCCCGTCTCGGCCGCGACGCCGAGCGCGCGCTCGGCGACGCCGGCGAAGTCGCCCTCGACGTGGTGGTCACTCGGCAGGTTGAGCAGGACGCACTCGCCCTCGCGCTCGCGGACCTCGTGGGCGGCGTAGGCGAGCGCCGGCCCCGTGTCCCGGCCCGCCGGTTCGACCAGCACCGCCGCGTCGGGCGCGTGCGCCGGGACGAGGTCGGCGTACTCCGGACGCGTGAGGACGTAGGTGGCGTCGACGAGTCCCTCGACTCGCTCGACGGTCCGAGTGAGCAGGGAGCGCTCGCCGTCGAGCGCGAGGAACTGCTTCGGTCGCTCGGGCGAACTGGCCGGGTAGAGTCGCGTGCCGACGCCGCCCGCGAGGACGACAGCGATTCGCTTCATGAGACGCGCTTCGCCCGGACGTCACAAATGCGCGTCGGCGGCCAGACTCCCCCGCCCTCACCAGGTCTCGATGCGCCCGTCGCGGATGTCCTCGACGCAGCCCCGGCAGTCGACGTGGTCGGCGTCGTAACACGCGGGGCGAAGGCCGTTGTCGAGTTCGACGCTCCGCTTCTCGGCGTGGCGGCGACAGACGATGCGGACGTTGCCCTCCTCGTCGACGGGGAGGTCGGCCTCGCTCGCGGCCTTCGCGGCCCGGTAGGCCGCCTTCGCCTCGCCGTACTGCCGCCCGGCGGTCCGGAACTTCGAGCGCAGGAGGAACTCCAGTCGCCGCCTGTTTCCCATGGGCGGTCGTTCGGCTGGGGGTGACAAAACACCGTCGCCGGGGGTCGCGGCCCGCCGCGCCGGCTCCGCTCTCACCCGACTGCCACGACGCGCTCTGGTGGTGACTCCCGGTCCCGTCCCCCTGCCGGTGTACCCTCGAACACACGTCGAGACGGCGACAGACTGCCGCTGCGGCCCTCCTGTTCACTTTCACCCCGCTAGCCAAGGCTTTTATACCATCAGGAACCAAGCGGCGTACGTCTCCCACTGAAAACACGCGGAGACGGCAACCATGACGGAACTTCGACAACACGCCGAAGCGATACAGGCGCAGTTCTCCGACCAACTGGACGTGACGACCGAGGAGGTCCTCGACCGCCTCGAGACGCTGGTGAACGACTACAAGGTGCCCGCCGAGGAGGCGCGGCGCTCCATCGTCAGCAGCTACCTCGACGAAGCGGGGATGGACCGCGAGGAACTCGGCGGTGGCGGCGGCAACGACCTCGTGCAGTTCGCCGACATCGACGAGGACGAACAGTGGGTCGACGTGCGCGCGAAGGTCGTCGAACTGTGGGACCCCCGCAGCGACGCCATCTCGCAGGTCGGCCTGCTGGGCGACGAGTCCGGCACCATCAAGTTCGTCTCGTTCACCACGAGCGACCTCCCCGAACTGGAGGAAGGTGCGGCGTACTCCCTCGGGAACGTCGTCACCGACGAGTACGAGGGGCGCTACTCGGTGAAGCTCAACCGAACCACGAGTATCCAACAGCTGGACGAGGACATCGAGGTGGGCGACGACTCGACGGAGGTCGAGGGCGCGCTCGTCGACGTCCAGCGCGGCAGCGGGCTCATCAAGCGCTGCCCGGAGGAGAACTGCACCCGCGTGCTGCAGAACGGCCGCTGCAGTGAACACGGCGAGGTCGACGGCGAGTTCGACCTCCGAATCAAGGGCGTCCTCGACGACGGCCGCGAGGTCCGCGAGGTCATCTTCAACCAGGAGATGACCGAGGAACTCACCGGGGTCACCCTGGAGGAGGCGAAGCAGATGGCGATGGACGCGCTCGACACGTCCGTCGTCGCGGACGAGATGAAGGCGGACGTACTGGGCGTCTACTACCGCGTGCGCGGGCCGACGTTCGGCCGGTACGTCCTCGCCAACGAGTTCGAACGACTGGGGCCGGTCGACCCCGAGGCGGCCCTCATCAAAGCGAGGTCGATGTAGATGTCCGGAGCACCCACCCGCGAAGTCGCCCGACGGGTCTTCGCGAGCGAGTTCAACGACGCGACGTACACGTTCAAGGAGAGCGACGAGGAGCGCGCCCCCGTCTACGCGCTGCTCCCGACCGGCGAGCGCGCCAACCGCGTGTTCTTCGTCGGCACCCTCACCGAGACGGAGGACGTCGGCAGCGACAGCGAGTACTGGCAGGGGCGCGTCGTCGACCCCTCCGGCACGTTCTTCATGTACGCCGGGCAGTACCAGCCCGACGCCGCGAGCCACCTTCGCGAGGCCGAACCGCCCGAGTACGTCGCCGTGGTCGGCAAGCCCCGCACCTACGAGACCGACGAGGGCGAGGTGAACGTCTCCATCCGTCCGGAGTCCATCACCACCGTCGACGCCGCCACGCGCGACCGCTGGGTCGTCGAGACGGCGACGCGGACGCTCGAACGCCTGGGGGCGTTCGAGGAGGACGGCGAGTACGCCCGCATGGCCCGCGAGCACTACGGCGACGAGGGCGAGTACGACGTCGAGCGCTACCGCCGGGCCGCGCTGAGCGCGCTCGAAGACCTCGAGGACGAGGACGGGAACGAGTCGGTCGAACCCGAAGCCTCGGTCTGAACTAACTCCCCCTATTCTATCCCGCCGTCGAGCGCCGCCGCGAGCGTCGCGTCCAGCGCACCGGTGGCGACGAGCGCGTCGCAGGCCGCGATGTCGGGGTGGAGCACCCGGTCGTCGTCGAGCGGCGGGACGACGTCCCTGACGGCCTCGTATGTCGCGCCCGTCCCGACACCGTGGCTCAGGTCGTCGTCGACGAACTCCGCGGCCTGCGCCGCGCAGAGCAGTTCGACGCCGACGACGGTGCGCGCCGCATCCAGTGCGCGCCGGGCGCCGAACGCGGCCGTCGCGCTCATGCTGACGTGGTCCTCCTGGTTCCCGCTGACGGGGATGGTGTCGGTCGAGGCGCGGCCGCTCGCCCGGCACTCGGCGACCAGCGACGCTGCGGTGTACTGTGCTATCATCAACCCCGAGCGCAGGCCGCTCTCGGTCGTGAGGAACGGCGGGAGGTGGGACTCCTGGAGGTGAGGGTTGAGCAGGCGGTCGACGCGGCGCTCCGCGATGGCGGCGAGTTCCGTCAGCGCGTTCGTCGCGTAGTCGAGACGCAGTGCGAGCGGTTCGCCGTGGAAGTTCCCACCGGAGACGACGTCCGCGCGGTCGGTGCCGCTGGTGCGGCGGTCGACGCGGCCGGCGGGGAAGACCAGCGGGTTGTCGGTGGCGCTGTTGAGTTCCACCTCGACGGCCTCGCGGAGGTGGGCGACGGCGTCGCGGACGGCGCCGTGGACCTGCGGGAGACAGCGCAGCGAGTAGGCGTCCTGCACCCGGTCGCAGTTGCGGTGCGACTCGACGACCTCCGAGGCCGCACAGAGGCGCTTGACGTTCGCCGCGCTCGTCGCCTGCCCGGCGTGCGGACGGACCGACTGGACGGCCGCCTCGGCGGCCGCCGTCGTCCCCATCGTCACCTCGGTCGTGAGCGCGCCCGCGGCGTCCGCGGCGCGACAGAGCCGTTCGGCGTCGTGGACGAGGAGCGCCGCGAGGCCCACCGTCAACTGCGTCCCGTTGATGAGCGCGAGACCCTCCTTCGCGCGGAGCGTGAGCGGTTCGAGACCGGCGCGGTCGAGCGCCGCCTCCCCGGAGAGGACCTCGGTCCCGTCCTGCTCGTCACCCTCCCGCCCCTCCACCTCGACCCGCGCCGACCCCTCCCCGATGAGCACCAGCGAGAGTTCCGCGAGGGGAGCGAGGTCGCCGCTCGCACCGAGGCTCCCCCGCGAGTGGACGACGGGGTGGACCCCCTCCGCGAGCAGCGTCACGAGGTGGTCGACGACGACCTCGCGGACGCCGGAGTAGCCCTTCGCGAGCGCGTTGGCGCGGGTGAGCAGCAGCGCGCGGACCTCCTCGCGCCGGAGTTCGCGGCCCGCGCCGGCGGCGTGACTGCGCACGAGGTTCGTCTGGAGGCGGTCGACGCGTTCGGGCGGGATGCGCGTGTCGACGAGGTCGCCGAAGCCCGTGTTGATGCCGTAGACGGCCTCGCCGCTCTCGACGACGCTCTCGACGCGCTCGCGCGACGCCCGGACCGCAGTCCGTGCCTCCTCCGCGAGTCGCACCGGCGCGTCCTCGCGCGCGACGGCGACGACGTCCTCCGGCGTGAGCGACGCGCCGTCGAGTTCGACGACCGACTCAGCGGGCATGGACCACCTCCCCGTCCTTGACGACGACGTCGACGGCGTTCGTGCCGAACGTGTAGGGGACGTGGACGTGCGAGGGGCCCTCCACCACGACGAGGTCGGCGCGCGCACCCGGTTCGAGCGTCCCGCGGTCGTCGCGCCCGAGCGCCCGTGCGCCGCCGCGCGTCGCGGCCGCCACCGCGTCGGCCGGCGTCATTCCCATCCCGACGCAGGCGAGGGTCACGGCGAACCCCATCCCGCGCGCGTAGCAGTTGGGGTTGAAGTCGGTGGCCACGGCGACGGGCGCGTCCGCCGCGACGAACGGGTCGGGGTCGGCGTACTCGGCGCCGAGGCCGAAGGCGGTCCCGGGGAGGAAGACGGGCGTGACGCCCGCGTCGGCCAGCGCCGCCGCGTCCTCGCGGGTCGCGTGCAGGAGGTGGTCGGCGCTCGTCGCACCCACCTCGGCGGCCAGTCGCGCACCCCCGACGTGAGCGAGTTCCTCGGCGTGGACCTTCGGTGCGAGGCCGTGGTCGAGACCCGCTTCGAGCACCTCGCGTGACTGCTCGACGGTGAAGACGCCCTCCTCGCAGAAGACGTCGCAGAACTCCGCGACCCCCTGTTCGGCGACCGCGGGGACCTGTTCGGTCGCCACCTCGGTCGCGTACGCGCCCGCCTCGCGGCCCTCGGGGACCGCGTGCGCGCCCATGAACGTCGGGACGACGTCGACCGGGTGGGCGTCGTCGGCGCGCGCGACCACGTCGAGCATCCGGAGTTCGGTCTCCGTGTCGAGCCCGTAGCCCGACTTCACCTCGACGGTCGTCGTCCCGTGGGCGAGCATCACGTCGAGGTGCGAACGGAGGTTCGCGAGCAGTTCCTCGCTCCGCGCCTCGCGGACGGCCCGGACGGTCCGGAGGATGCCGCCGCCCGCCACGAGGATGTCCTGGTAGCTCTCTCCGCGCAGTTTCGCCGCGAACTCGTCGGCACGGTCGCCCGCGAACAGGGCGTGGGTATGTGCGTCGACGAACCCCGGGAGGACCGCCCGGCCGCTCGCGTCGATGGCCGTCTCGGCGTTCTCGGGCGGGTGCTCGCGGGTGACCGCGTCGCTCGGGCCGACGGCGACGATGCGACCGTCGTCGACCGCGACCGCCCCGTCCTCGATACGCTCGTCGGGGCCGCAGAACACCTCGCTCGCGTCGTAGAGCACCGTCCGAGTCATGGCTCGTCCCTCGACGCGACGACACTTAGCACGTGGGCGAGCGCGCGGGCCGCGGCGTCGACCGTCCGACCGTCGCGGTCGAGCGGCGGCGCGCACTCGACCACCTCGACGCCGGCGACGCGTTCGTCGGCGACCACGTACCGGAGAATCCGGAACAGTTCACGCGTCGTGAGGCCGCCCGGCGTCGGCGCGGAGACGCCCGGCGCGGCCGTCGCGTCCAGTACGTCGAGGTCGACGCTGACGTAGACCCGTTCGACCTCGCTCAGCGCGGCGAGCGCGCGGTCGGCCGCCCCGAGGGGGTCGTCGCCGACCGCCTCCGCGGTCACGATTCGGCCGCCGCGCTCCGCGACGTACCTCGCGTACTCCCCCGTGGTCTCGAAGTGGCGCGCGCCGAGGCAGGCGTAGGCGTCGAGGCCCGCCTCGAACAGCTGGCGGTACGGCGTCCCGCTGGTCGGCCCCTCACGTACCGCCCGCACGTCGAGGTGTGCGTCGATGGTCAGACAGCCGAGCGTCCCCCGTTCGAGGAGGGGGCGGGCGTTCGCGTAGGTGAGCGAGTTGTCGCCACCGAGGAACACCGGGAGGACGTCGCGTCGGTGGAGCGAGCGCGCGACGCGCGCGGCGGTCTCCTGTGCCACCGCCGAGCTCTTGCCGTCGAAGGCCACGTCGCCACAGTCGCCGACGCGGTCGACCCCGCCCGCGCCGAGGCGATGGGTCTTGACGGCCGCCAGCGCCGTCCGGACGGCGGCGGGTCCCTCGCGCGCGCCGGGACGACCGACGACGGCCCCGTCGTAGGGCTCGCCGAGCAGGACGGCGTCGTACTCGTCCGCGTGCGCGACGGTCGTCGGCTCGACGACGTGGGCGAACTGTTCGTCGGTCGGGTCGGTCGAGGTGGGCGACCAGGGTTCGGCGGGGGCGACGCGGCTCACGACCCTCCCTCCCGGCGCATCGGGACGTGGACGCCCGAGCGGTCGGCCTCGTCGACGGCGTCCGCGTAGCCCGCGTCCGCGTGGCGGACGACGCCCATCCCCGGGTCGGTGGTGAAGACGGCGCGGGCCTTCTCCGCCGCGAGGTCGGAGCCGTCGAGGACGACGTGGTTGTTCGCGTGGAGCGCGTTGCCGATGCCGACGCCGCCGCCGTCGTGGACGCTCACGATGTCGGCACCCGCCGCGCAGTTCAGGAGCGCGTTGAGCAGCGGCCAGTCGGCGACCGCGTCCGACCCGTCGCGCATCGCCTCCGTCTCGCGGTGCGGGCTGGCGACGCTCCCCGCGTCGAGGTGGTCGCGCGTGACGACGATCGGTGCAGTGATCTCGCCCTCGCGGACCAGGTCGTTGATGTGCAGCGCGAAGCGCGCGCGCTCGGTGAGCCCCCCGCCGTCGGCGGTTCCGCCGCCCCCGTCCCGGTGCTCCTCCGTCGCACCGCCGTCGGTCGCGTACCCGAGCCAGCACACGCGGGCGGGCAGCCCCTGGAACTGGACGTGCTCGCGGGCGAGTGCTATCCAGCGCCGGAGCGCGTCCTTCTCGGGGAACAGGTCGAGCACCGCCTCGTCGGTCCGGTGGATGTCCGCCGGGTCGCCCGAGAGCGCCACCCAGCGGAAGGGCCCTTTCCCCTCGCAGAACAGCGGGCGGACGTAGGCGGGGACGAACCCCGGGAAGTCGAACGCCTCGGTCATCCCGCGGTGGTCCTCGACCTGCCCGCGGATGTTGTTGCCGTACTCGAAGGCGACCGCGCCCCGCTCCTGCAGGTCGAGGACGGCCCGGACGTGACGCGCCATCGTGTCGAGGCTCGCCTCGACGTACGCCTCCGGGTCCCGTTCGCGGAGCGCGTCGGCCTCCTCGACGGTGTACCCCGAGGGGTAGTACCCCTCCAGTTCGTCGTGCGCGCTCGTCTGGTCGGTGACGACGTCGGGGACGACGTCGCGGTCGAGCAACCCCTCCAGCAGGTCGGCGGCGTTCGCCCGGACGCCGACGGAGTACGGTTCGCCCGCCTCGACGGCCGCCTGCGCCCGCTCGATGGCCGCGTCGAGGTCGTCCGCGCGCTCCTCGCAGTAGCCCGTCTCGATGCGGCGGTCGATGCGGTTCCCGTCGACCTCGGCCGCGAGACAGACGCCGCCGTTCATCGTCACCGCAAGTGGCTGGGCGCCACCCATCCCGCCGAGGCCGCCCGTGACGACGAGTCGCCCCGCGAGGTCGCCGCCGAAGTGCTGGCGCGCGCACGCCGCGAGCGTCTCGTAGGTCCCCTGGAGGATGCCCTGCGTCCCGATGTACGCCCACGACCCGGCGGTCATCTGGCCGTACATGGTCAGTCCTCGCGCCTCGAGTTCGTGGAAGTGCTCCCAGTCGTCCCACTTCCCGACGAGGTTCGAGTTGGCGACGAGCACCCGCGGGGCGCGCTCGTGGGTGCGAAAGCGCCCGACGGGCTTGCCCGACTGGACGAGCAGCGTCTCGTCGTCGCCCAGCGTCCGCAGTTCCTCGACGATGGCGTCGTAGGCGGCCCAGGACCGCGCGGCCCGCCCGGTCCCGCCGTAGACGACCAGCCGTTCGGGCGCCTCGCCCACGGCGGGGTCGAGGTTGTTCTCCAGCATGCGCAGGGCCGCCTCCTGGCGCCACCCCTCGCACTCGACGTCCGTCCCGGTCGACGCTCCCGGCGAGGACCGCCACCGCTCGCTCGGTTCGCCGACGTCGAATCGCCGCTCTCGCGTGCGCTCTTCCATACCCGGGGAGAGGACCCCCGCGTGCGAATACGTGTCCACGGCGTGCGGTGGGGGATTTATATGTGGTCCCGTGAACCCTCCGACGATGTACGAGGCCACCTTCCGCCTCTCGGGTGCGGGCGGGTACGCGGCGGCGACGGCCGGGACCGACGCGCGCATCGAACTGTGGTGCAACGACCACTGCGACCTGCTCCACGTCACGGACGGGGCGACCGAGGAGACGCTGTCGCGGGTCCGCGAGACCCTCGGGGTCAGGGAGGCAATCCGGGAGTCGGGGGAACTCGTCGTCGTCACCGAGCGCTGCCTCAAGGAGCGGGACCCCCAGCACGTCGAGCGGTACCTCCGCGCGCACGACTGCCTGCTCGTCCCGCCCCTGCGCTACGCGGACGGGGCGAAGCTCTGTCGCCTGCTCGCGCTCGACCCGGCGGCGCTCACCGCCTGCTACCGCGACTTCGTCGACGACGGGTTCGACGTCTCCGTCGAGGCGAAACGCGAGGTGGGGTCGGTGACGCCCGACGCCCCCCTGCTGACGCTCGACGAGGTGCTCCCGACGCTCACGGCCCGCCAGCGCGAGGTCTTCACGACGGCCTACGCGCGCGGCTACTACGAGATACCCCGCGGGACGACGACCGCGGCCGTCGCGGACGTCGTGGGCGTCGACCGCCGCACCGCCGAGGAGCACCTGCGTCGCGCGGAGAACAAACTCGTCGCGGCGCTCGTCCCGTACCTCTGAACGGCCTACCGTAGCGCCTCGACGAGCGCGCGGACCTGCGCCCAGCCGTTCTCGCGCAGCGCCGTCGGGAACCGCTCTCGCGCACCCGAGAGCGCGTCCGAGAGCGCCCCCGGCGCGTCCTCGAAGACGCCGGTCCCGTGGCCGACGAGGAGTCGCTCCGGGTCGAGGCCGGCCAGCACGTGGGGCGGCCGGAGGCGACAGAACAGGGAGACGCCGACGCGCTCCTCGCCGACGGTGTACGGCGGGGCGGTCCCGAGCGCGTCGGGCGCGTAGAGCGTCCCGTCGGCCTCCCGGTACGCGAGGCGCTCGTTCCACCCCCGGAAGGGGGTGTAGGGGAGCAGGCGGAAGCCCGACTCGCCGAGCGTGGTCGAGCACCGTTCGAGCGGCGCGTCGACGCGCGCGGCGGCCCGGTCGAGGCCCTCCGGGACGTGGACCGCGACCTTGTGTCGTCGGGCGAGCGCACTCGCGTCCCGGACGTGGTAGTCCGAGAGGACGACGACGCCGGCGACCGTCCCGAGGTCGGCGAGGCGGTCGTCGACGCCGGGGGCGTCGAGGGGGTCGAACACCCACACGCCGTCGTCGCCGCGCACCGCGTGACTCGTCCGCCGGCCGTCCTCTTCGGGGTGCGCGAGCCACCCCACCCCGTCGTCCCACCAGTCGACGATGCGATAGTCCGCGGCCTCGGTTCGGTCGTACACGGTCATCGAGGAGTAACACTGGAAGAAGTCAGGGTAAAAATATTTTCACGGTCGGATTCCTGTCACCGGACCGGTACCCGGCGCGTTCGCCGTCCCCGGGTGGGTGTCCGGTAACGCCGCTCCGGCCCCGCGTCTGACGAACTGTTAAGTAGAGTGAACAGTTACCGAGGGAGCATGGGCAACAAGAACAAGACCATCTCGTTTCGTGTGAACGAGGACGTCTTCGAGACGCTGCGCGACATCGCCGAGGAACGCGACATCTCGCTCTCGGCGGTGTTTCGCGACTACGTGGACCAGCTCGTTGCCCACGACGGTCAGGTGCGAGTCGTCCCCGAACACGAGTACGACGCCGACGACGACGGAGCGTCGAGCTTCCCGCCGAAGGTCGAGGTACCCAAGAGCTTCATCCGCGAACACGAGCGCCTCGAACTGGAGACCGACCACCTCCGCGAACAGCTCGACGAGTACAAGCGCTACGTCACGCAGCTCTCCGAACAGCTCGACGACGGCGACGACGAGGAGGTCATCCAGCTCGAAGACCTGGACGACGACGGCGACGAGCCGTTCCAGCTCGGGTAGTCGCCCGACGCGCCGGCACACGACGTCACACGACCGCCCTCACTCGTCGGCTACCCGACTCCCGGCAGCAGACGGCCGCTATACCTCTCACGCCGCCCGCGTCACGTCCGCGAACAGTTCGCAGTAGTCGGCGAGCAGTCGCGGGAGCAGGAACCGTCGCTGGACGGTCTCACGTCCCCCCTCGCCGAGGCGCTCGGCCAGCGCCTCGTCCTCCAGCAGGCGACGACAGCGCTCGGCCGTCGCCTCGATGTCGCGCGGTTCGACGAGGTAGCCGTTCTCGCCGTCGGTGATCTGCAGGGGGATGCCGCCGACGTTCGTCCCGACGACGGGCCGGCGCTTCCAGAGCGCCTCCGAGACGGTGAGGGCGAACCCCTCGCGCAGCGACTTCTGGAGGACGACGTCCGCGGCGCGCTGCATGGCGTTGACGCCCGCGTCGGGGAGGTCCGTCAGGAGGTGGACCGACTCGTCGTCCGCGGTCTCGCCCTCGACCGCGTCGTATATCTCCTGGCCCTCGGGGTCGTCGTCCGGCATCCCGCCGACGAACGCCAGTTGCACGTCGGGGACGTCCTCGGCCACGAGTCGGTAGGCCTCCACGACCCCGAGCGGGTCCTTCCACGGGTCGAAGCGCGACACCTGCACGAGCAACGGTCGGTCGGGGTCGACGGGGTAGCGGTCCAGGTCGGCGGCCGCGGCCGCCTCGCCCGTGAGGTCGGCGAGCGGGCGGTTCTTCGGCGCCAGCGGGTCGATAGCGGGGTGGATGACGGTCGCCTCTGTGTCGAGGGGCCGGGCGTACTCCTGCCGGCTCACGACCACGCGGTCGACCCGTTCGAGGTCGGACTCGAAGAACGCGAGCGTCTCCGGCGCCGGGTCGGTGAGGTCGATGTGACAGCGCCAGACGAACGTCGTCTCCGGGAACCGTTCCGCGAGGTGGCCGACCATCCCGAGCGTCTGGGGGTCGTGGAGGACGACGACGTCGTACCGCCGCTCGACGGCGGCGGCGTTCTCGGCGACGGTCTCGTGGTACGTGGCCTCCATGGCCTCGGTCAGCGACGCCCCGTCACCCTGGAGGCCGTTGTGGATGGCCTTCGTCACCTCGTAGAACGCGTCGGGCGCCGTCATCACCTGCCAGTCGGCCTCGACGCCGAGGTCCGTCGAGAGCGGCACGAGCGACCGGAGCATCTCCGCGACCCCGCCGCCGCTCGCGGTCGTGTTGACGTGACACACCGTCAGGTCGGAGACCGCCCCCGCCCGCTCGCGGATGGCACGCTGCGTCCGGTCGTCGAGGAGCGGTGCGTACGAGGCGAACGTCCGGTCTGCGGTGGGAGCGAACTGCATCGATACGTCCCCCTTTCGACCCCATACATGTGAGTGTATCTCTCACAGTAGTTCGCGCCGCTCCGACGCATCGGTCCCGCGTTCGGTGAGTGAGCGCCCGGGAGCGTTCAGGAGAGTCGTCGTTTCCGGTCGCGCGCGGCGCCCGCCGCCGACCCGTAGCCCTCGACCTCGGCGAGTTCCTCGACCGCTTCGAGGGTCCGCACGGCGTCGTCGAGGAACGAGAGGACGTCGCCGGGGTAGGCGTAGAGCATGTAGTCGTCACCCATCACGTCGACGATGGCGTCCGGGCCGAGGCCGCCCTCGCGCAGTTCCAGCAGGTAGGCGATGAACTTCTCCTCGGGGTGCCCGCAGTGGGGGTTCGACTCGCAGTCGCAGTCGAGGAAGTCCGTCGCGAATTCGAGGACCCGGTCCTGGGTCGCGTCGTCGAGGTTGGCCAGCCCCTCGCCCTGGAAGAGGATGTCGAGCGTCGCCCCCTTGAACGCCCCCTTCGGGATGTTCGTCTCCAGCTGCGAGGCTATCTGCCGGTGGTTCTTCAGGTATATCTTGTCCGTGATGGCCACGCTTGCCCGAGAGAGGGGAGCGCGGGGTAAAACTCCCTCGACTACCCTACACCAGCAACTCGACGGGGTGAGTCGTCGGCCGCGAGAGCAGCGAGTCCAGCTGTTCGAGACAGGAGGTCCCGCTCGCGACCACCCGTCGGTCGCGCGCCTCCTCGGTCGTGAACTGCTCTCGCAGGCGGTCGCCCACGTCCATGCTCAACTCGTAGTACTGCTGTTTGTAGCCGAAGCTCCCGGCCATCCCGCAGCACTCCACGTCGGAGGTGACGACGTCGAAGCCGAGGTCCGACAGCACCGTCTCGGTGTACGATTCGAGGCCGAGGGTGCGCTGCTGGCAGTGGCTGTGGTAGGCGATGCGCTCGCCGGCCCCCGCGCTCAGGGCGTCGGCGTCGGCGCCGTTGTGGAGCAGGCCGTAGACGTACTCCATCACCTCGTAGCTGCTGTCGGCGAGACGCTCGTGGGAGGCGGGTTCGAGGAACTTCTCGTACTCGCGGGCGAACATGGCGAGGTCGCTCGGCTCGACGACGACGACGTCGCGGCCCGCGTCCAGGTGCTCGGCGAGGTCGGCGTAGACGTCGTGGGCGTGTTCCTCCGCCGTCGCTATCATTCCCTGCGAGAGGGGTGCGCGCCCGCTGGAGCGCACGTCGGGGACGTGGACGCGGACGCCGAGACGTTCGAGCGCCCGGACGGCGGCCTTCCCCCGCTCGACCTGCACGTGGTTCGTGTAGACGTCGGGGTAGAGCACCGCCTCGCGGGTCGGCTCCTCGACGCCTTCGACGCGCGAGTCGCGCGCCGCGAACCACTCGACGAGCGTCTCGCGCTGGAACTCGGGGAGCGTCCGCCGGGCGTCGATGCCGACGACCTGCTCCAGCACCTGCCGGGCCGGGCGGGTCTTCGCCACCCAGTTCGAGAGGGGCGCGGTGGCGCTCCCGAGCCTCGCCAGCGTCTCGAAGTTGCCGAACAGCCGCTTCTGGCGGTCCATGCCGCCCTCCTCCTCGTCGGGCGTCAGTCCGTCGACGAGGAAGTCGAAGCGCTCGTCCTCGCCCTCCCGATTGATGCGGTCGCGGACGACCGTGTTTATCCACGGGATGTCGATTTCCACGGGACAGGCCGGCACGCAGCGCGAACAGCCCGTACAGAGGTCGTTGAACTCGGCGGCGACGTCGAGGCCCTCGATGCCGGCCTCCCAGCCGGTGGCGATACCGCCGGAGTACGTCTCCCCGCCGAAGGCGTGGCCGCCGACGCTCTGGAAGTTCGCACAGACGTTCGAGCAGGCCGAACAGCGGATGCAGTAGAGCGTCTCCTTCAACTGGGGGTCCTCGCGCATCGCCAGCCGGCCGTTGTCGATGAGCACGAGGTGGAACTCCCTGTCAGAACCGCGCTCGGACAGTGGCGTCTCGTCGTCGTCGAAGTCGAGCGTCGGCGTCTTCGTCGGCGGCGTCATCAGCGAGACGTAGCTCGTGATGTCCTGACCCGTCCCCGAGCGGCCGATGAGTTCGACGAACGGCGCGAGGTCCTCGACGCTCGGAACGACCTTCTCGACGCCCGCGACGGCGACGTGCGTGTCGGGGACCGAGGCGCTCTTTCGCGCGTTCCCCTCGCTCGTCACCAGCGCGAGGGTGCCCGTGTCGGCGGTGATGAAGTTCGCGCCGGTCATCCCCACGTCCGCCTCGCGGACGAGGGCGCCCAGTTTCTCGCGGGCGAACATCGTCAACTCCTCGGCGGTCTCGAGGGGTTCCTCGGGGTCGAAGTGGGCGTTGAACAGGTCGGCGATGCCCGCCCGCGACTTGTGGATGGCGGGCGCGACGATGTGGGAGGGGGCCTCGTCGGCCACCTGCAACACCCACTCGCCGAGGTCCGTCTCGACGACCTCCCGGCCGTCGGCTTCGAGCGCGTCGTTGACCTCTATCTCCTCGGTCGTCATCGACTTCGACTTCACGACGCGCTCCGCCTCCTTCTCGGCGCACACCTCCCTGACGTAGTCGTTGGCGTCCTCGGCGTCGTCGGCGATGTAGAGCGTCCCGCCGTTCTCCTCGACGGTCTCGCGCAACTCCTCGATGAGGTCCGGCAGGCGCTCGATGGCGTCCTCCTTGATGGCGCGGGCCTCCGACTTCAGTTCCTCGTAGTCGTCCAGTTTCGCCACCGACGCGTACCGTCCCGCGTTGAATCCGCGGGTGTTCTGCTCGACGGCGTCGCCCTCCGTCGCCATCAGTTCGCGTATCTTCGCGGCCTTCGCCTCCCGGGAGACGGCCCCGTTGGCGGCGCGCTCACTCATCGAGAATCACCACCCGGACCGTCTTCGGGCCGTGGGCGCCCTTCACCAGTTCACCCATGTCGGCCGTGGCGCTCGGGCCGGTGGCGATGATGGCGGTGTCACCCCCCTCGCGGAGCCACGGACCGAACTCGGTGAACGCCTCGCGCATCCCCGGGACCACGTCCTCGCTCCGGACGACGACGACGTGGTGGTCGACGAAGAGACTCACCGCCTCGGCCCCCTCCGGCGTCGATCCGAGGACGACGCTGCCGTAGTCGGCGATACCCATCCGCGCGGCGGTGACGCCCGTCGTCGCGGCCTCCAGCGCCGCGGCCGTGGGGTCGACCGTCACGTCGGTGTCCGAAAGCGAGACCCCCTCGAAGGGCAGGTCGACGCCGACGGTCGGCCCCTCAACGACCGCCGACAGCGTCGCGGCGAACTCCTCGCGCGACGTGTGCGTCCACTCGACGTCGAGACGGTCGAGCGAGTCCTCGAACGTCCGGACTGCCTCTGCACTCATACTTCCACCTACGGTCCCGGGATTATCAATCACCCACATCGCCCCCACACGTCCCGGTAACCGGGCGGATTCCGAGTCACCACGTACACCCCTCCACCCGTTCGAAGAAGCGGGAACGACAGACGGTCGCTCTCGCCAGCGGTCACCGGTCGCACGCGTTGGGCCGACTGGCTTCCCCACGCTCTCGCGGTAGCCGACAGCATCACCGTCGCCGTCGCGTTCGTGTTTCGCCGGTCAGTCGCCCGGGCGATGAGTGTCGACAGGGTACCGGCTTCGGCGTTCGGCCGTTCTCGCGTACACCGCCGGGACGTCGCGATTCGCCCCCGTTTATGCCCGTGGGGTGGGAAGACAGGGTATGGCGACCGACCCGGGGACGTCACCGGACCCCGCAGCCGACGTACGGAGCGACTACGACTACGTCAACGACGACGTCACCCGGCCCGGCCTCGTCTCGGACCTCGAGGCGCGCGTCGCCGGCGACGTTCGGTTCGACGACTACTCCAGACAGCTGTACGCGACGGACGCGAGCGCCTACCGCGCGCTCCCCGTCGGCGTCGTCTGCCCGACGTCGACGGCCGACGTCGCGAGCGTCGTGGCGTACTGCGCGCTCCGCGAGATACCCGTCCTCCCGCGCGGCGGCGGGACGAGCCTCGCGGGGCAGACGGTCAACGAGGCCGTCGTCCTCGACTTCACCCGGTACATGGACGACGTCCTCGACGTCGACCCCGAGGGACGGACCGCCACCGCGCAGGTCGGCACCTACCTCGGGAGCCTCAACGAGCACCTCGCGCCCCACGACCTGAAGTTCGCGCCCGACCCCGCCTGGGGCGACAAGAGCGCCCTCGGCGGCGCCATCGGCAACAACTCGACGGGCGCGCACTCGCTCGTGTACGGCAAGACCGACTACTACATCGAAGAGGTCGAGGCCGTCCTCGCCGACGGCACCGTCACGCGCTTCGGCGAGGTGTCGGTCGAGGAACTGCGCGAGAAGGCCGACCCCTCCTCGGAGGCGTGGGGTCCCGACGGTCCCGAGAGCGACCTCCTGCCGCGCATCTACGAGCAGGCGACCCGGGTCCTCGACGAGGAGGCAGAGGAGGTGCGCGAGCGCTACCCCGACCTGAAGCGCAACGTCTCCGGGTACAACCTCGACATGCTCGTCGACGAGGCGGCGGGCGAACGCCGTCTGCCCGACGACTCGGGCGTCGACCCCGAGAGCGAACCGGGCCGGGTGAACCTCGCGCGCCTGCTCGCGGGCAGCGAGGGGACCCTCGCCGTCGTCACCGAGGCGACCGTCGCGCTCGAACCCATCCCGGAGACGAAGTCGGTCGCCCTGCTGACCTACGACTCGGTCATCGAGGCGATGGAGGACGTCGCGCCCATCCTCGAACACGGCCCTGCGGCCGTCGAGGTGATGGACGACGTGTTGCTCGACCTCGCGCGCGAGACGGCGGAGTTCCGCGACGTGGTCGGCCTCCTCCCCGAGGGGACCGACTCGGTGCTCCTCGTGGAGTTCTACGCCGAGGGCGACGCGGACGGCAAGCAGAAGGTCGCGGACCTCATCGCCGACCGCGTCCCCGACGGCGTCAGCGAGGTCGACCCGAGCGAGGGGGCGGCGAGCGTCACCGACGACCCGCACACCGCCCGGCAGGCGCTCGAAGCGCACGACGCCGAGACGCGCTCGAAGTTCTGGAAGATGCGCAAGTCGGGGCTCCCCATCCTCCTCTCGCGCACCTCCGACGCGAAGCACATCGCCTACATCGAGGACACCGCCATCCCCGCCGAGAACCTCCCGGCGTACGTCGCCGACTTCCAGGCCGTCCTCGAGGCGCACGACACGTTCGCCTCCTACTACGCTCACGCCGGCCCAGGGGTGCTCCACATCCGCCCGCTCATCAACACGAAGACCGCCGAGGGCGTCGAGACGTTCGAGGCCATCGCCGACGAGGTGACCGACCTCGTCGTGAAGTACGGCGGGTCGGTCTCGGGCGAACACGGCGACGGGCGCGCCCGGACCCAGTGGAACCGCAAACTGTACGGCGACCGCCTCTGGCACGTCTTCCGTGACCTGAAGTCGGCGTTCGACCCCGACTGGCTGCTCAACCCCGGCAACGTCTGTGGCGACTTCGACATGAGCCGGAACCTCCGGTTCGACCCCGAGTACGACTTCGAGGCGGGCTTCGACCCGGCGCTCGAGTGGGCCAACGAGAACGGCTTCCAGGGCATGGTCGAACTCTGTCACGGCTGCGCTGGCTGTCGCGGCGAGCAGTCCACCACCGGCGGGGTGATGTGCCCGACGTTCCGCGCCGCCGAAGAGGAGATTCAATCCACGCGCGGGCGAGCGAACATGCTCCGCTCGGCGATGAGCGGCGAACTCGACCCCGAGGAGGCGTTCACCGACGAGTTCGTGGACGAGGTGCTCGACCTCTGCATCGGCTGCAAGGGCTGTGCGAAGGACTGCCCGAGTGAGGTCGACATGGCGAAGATGAAAGCCGAGGTCACCTACGAGTACAAGCAGCGCAACGGCGCGAGCGTCCGCGACCGGGTGTTCGCCGACATCGACCGCCTCTCGGCGCTCGGCAGCGCCTTCGCGCCCGTCTCGAACTGGGCGAGCAAGGTGCCCGGCGCGCGCGTCGCCATGGAGAAGGTGCTCGGCATCGCCCGCGAGCGCTCGCTCCCCGAGTTCCACCGCGAGACGTTCGTCGACTGGTTCGAGGCCCGCGGCGGGACGACGGTCCGACGGAAGGAAGCGGACCGGACGGTCCTGCTGTTCCCCGACACGTACACGAACCACAACCACCCCGAGGCGGGGAAGGCGGCTGTCAGGGTACTGGAGGCGGCGGGTGTCTACGTCCGCATCCCCGAGGGGACGACCGGCAGCGGGCGACCACCCTACTCGAAGGGCTTCCTCGGGAAGTCCCGCGAGCAGGCCCAGCAGAACGTCGCGGCGCTCGCGCCCGAAATCCGCGACGGCTGGGAGGTCGTCGTGGTCGAACCGTCCGACGCCGTCATGTTCCAGTCGGACTACCTCGACCTCCTCTCGGGGAGCGACGTCGAGACGGTCGCCGACCACACCTACGGCGTCATGGAGTACCTCGACACCTACCGCCTCGACGAGGTGCTCGACTTCGGTGCGGTGGGCGAGTCGCTCACCTATCACGGTCACTGCCACCAGAAGGCCACGCTGAAGGACCACCACGCGGTGGGCGTCCTGCGCCGTGCCGGGTACGACGTCGACCCGCTCGACTCGACGTGCTGTGGCATGGCGGGGAGTTTCGGCTACGAGGCCGAACACTACTCGATGAGCAAGGCCATCGGGAGCATCCTCTACGACCAGGTGGACGCGAGTCCGGGTGACGCGGTCACCGCACCGGGCGCGTCCTGCCGGTCGCAACTCGGCGACCACGCGGGCGAGGAACCGCCCCACCCCGTCGAGAAACTCGCCGCCGCGCTGGCCTGAGCGCCCCCGAGTCGTAACCTATATCAAATCGCGCGGGGGTAGATGGTGATGTGTCCGGGTTGGGGTAGTGGACTATCCTTCAGCCTTGTGGAGGCTGAGACGCGGGTTCGATTCTCGCACCTGGACCTCGTTTCTACGCGAACGACAGTGAGCGCTGACGAGTCCCCCGAGAATCGAAGTAGCGAGGAGCTTCGCTCCGAGCGGGGTTCGATTCTCGCACCTGGACCTTCTTCCGAGCGCTCTCCGGTGAGTGGGTGCTCGCGCCAGCGAGCACCGCGAACGAACGGAGTACGACCCACGCCGAGGTCCTGCGTCTACTCTACTCAGCCGCTTCCTTCGCTTCCACGTCCGCGAGGAGTCGCTCGGAGACGCGCCGCGAGGATTCCCCGTCGACGTGGTCGAAGAACCGTTCGCGGACCCGTGCGCGCTCCTCGGCGTACCCGTCGTCCTCCAGTGCTTCGGTGAGTTCGGCGCACAACGACTCCGTGTCGGTCGCCTTGGGGCCGGGGGTGGTGTCGTCGTAGTCGAAGTACAGTTCGCGGTCCTCCGCGAGGTACCGTTCCAGGTCGAACGGGAAGAACACGAGCGGGCGGTCGAGCAGGAGGAAGTCGAAGTACAGCGAGGAGTAGTCGGTGACGAGGACGTCCGCGTGACGCATCGCGGGGTGGACGTCGAGTTCGGCGGGGAGGTGGACGACGTGCTCGTACTCCTCGCCCACCTCGACGGCCGCGTTCGGGTGGAGCTTGAGCAGGACGGTGGCGTCGTGCTCGCGCGCCCACTCGTCCAGCCGTGCGAGGTCGAGGTGCTCCACGACGCCCCGGCCGCTCTCGCGCCAGGTCGGGGCGTAGAGGACGACGTCGCGGTCGGCGGCGAGCGCCTCGACGTCGGCGAGCGCGTCGGCGTCGAACCCGATGGTCTCGCCCTCGACCGGCCCGAACAGCGCGTCGTTGCGGGGGTAGCCGAGGGGGAGGATACGCTCCTCGTCGACGTTGAACGCCGTGGCGAACCGCGAGCGGAGCGCCGCGCTCGTGACGACGACGTACCGGTAGGTGCGGTAGATGAGGAGCGTGCGAATCAGGTTCGCGAGGCCCATCCGGTGGCGGTAGTAGGAGTCGTCGAGCGAGATGCGCTTCAGCGGGACGCCGTGCCAGAGGTTGACCGGTTCGGAGCCGAGGGCGGCCTCCATCCCCACGTCGTTGAGCGAGTGGGTGAAGAAGACGTGCCCGGCTCGGAGCGTCGTCAGCCGGCCCCGGAGGCTGTCGCGGTGGTACGCCTCGTAGCCCGCCGCGCGGAGGTCCGCGAGCAGGTCGTCCCGCCGGGTCATCCACACCGGGCGGACGTCGCTATCGCCGTTGGCGAGGTGGAGGAAGAGGTACTTCGAGTTCTCCGCGAAGCGGGTCCCGCCGCTGCAGCCGAAGGCCCACAGCCGCTCGTCTCGCGGGACGAGAAACGAGAGGGCGTAGAGGGCGAGCGTGAGCAGTCGGTCGAGGGCGGCCCGGACGGCGGCCGCGTCAGTCGGCATACGTCCCGGCGTTCGTCATCGCCTCCCATCGGTCGCGGGCGGTCTCCAGGTCGTCCGCGTCGTCGATCTCTATCCACGGGTTCGACGCCTCCACGTAGCCCACCTCCCGTTCGTCGAACAGGTGGGCGAAGACGGCCTCGTACCACTCGTCGACGCGGCCGTCGTCGATGAACGCGTCGAGGTGGTCGACGAGGCGGTCGGCGCAGTCGGCCGTGAACTTGCAGACCCCGATGTACTCCCCGTCGGGGTCCGCGAGGTCCTTGCCGATGGCCGTGATTCGGCCGTCCTCGATGGCGACGCACATCTCCTCGTCGCCCAGGTCCTTCTCGCAGTCGACGACGAGGCGCGAACCGTCGGCCGTCGAGAGCGACCGAAGGAACGACGACGGGAACACCGTGTCGGAGTTGACGAGGGTGAAGCCGTCGCGGAGGTGGTCGCGCGCGAGCCACAGCGAGTAGATGTTGTTCGTGGTGTCGAAGTCCTCGTTGTGGACGTACTCGAACGCCAGGTCGACGTCCGCCGTCTCCTCGCAGTAGGCCCGTATCTCCTCGTCCCGGTAGCCGGTGACCATCGTCACCGTCCGGTAGCCGTCCGCGTCGAGGGCGCGGAGGATGTGCCCGAGGATGGGCAGGCGCCCGACCTCGAGCAGGGTCTTCGGCGTGTCGTCGGTCAGGGGCCGCAGTCGTCGCCCGCGGCCCGCGGCGAGGACGACGGCATGGTCGCGCTCGTTCACACCACATACGGCTACGTAGAGGTACATAGTGTTTCTGACCGTTCCCCGAACACACGGAGACGAACCGTCGGGTGCGGCGGCTCGTCGGGTTCGGCGACGCGCTCCCTGCTGGCGGGCGGTCTACTTGTAGCCGAGCGAGCGGAGGCGTTCCTCCAGGTCCTCTACGTTCTCCTCCTCGCGGGCCGTCTCGGGGTCGTACTCGCCGGTGTCGGTCCCCGTCGTCTCCACCCACGGGACGCGCCGGATACACGGGAGCAACACGTCGCCGGGGTGGCCGTAGACCCCCCACTCGCCGACGGCGTTGCCGTGGTCGGCGCTGATAGCCACCCGTTCGGCGTCGAGGTTGGCGAGCAGGAGCGCGACGTCGTCGAGGACGAGACGGAGGTTGTCGCGGTAGGCCTTCCACACCTCCGCCATCGGAATCGTCCGGCCGGCCTCCCCCCAGAGCGAACTGAACCCGACGCCGAAGTCGGCGGGGTCGCCGTACGTCCCCATGTCGGGCCGCGAGAGGAACGGACCGTGTGGCTGCATGTAGTGGACGACCATCCGGTCCGCGTCCCCCTCGCGCCAGGTGTCGATGGCGCGGTCGGTCACCGGCCGCGGCGGGACCGTCGAGACGTCGTCGTCCCAGGCGTACTTCCACACCTCGTCGAGGACGGCCGGTTCGGCGCCGAAGCGGACCTTCGAGGTGAACGGGTTCGACGTGACGTACGCCGTGCGCTCGACGTCGGCCGCGTGCTCGCGCGCGAACGTCCGTTCCATCCACTCGTTGGACTTGCTCCCGACGGACCACAGCGTCCCGACGTTCTCGCGGCCGACGAAGTCGTACTCGTCGGCCACCTCCCGCATGAGGTCCGTCCGGCAGGCGTCGAGGACGAGCAGCACGTCCCAGTCGCGCTCCCATATCGGCGTCCCGACGTTCCGGACCCGGTTGACGAACGCCGGACAGCCGTAGACGAGGGCGGTGCCGACGGTTCGCTCGGTGAGTTCCCCCAGTGTTCCCATCTTCGCTCTCCCAATCGCGAAGGCCGGGGATAACGTTTATCGCCGGTGGTATCCCGTTCAATGATATCGTTTGTCACACTAAATAAAAGCTTATGAGACAGTCCACTCCTCGTGACTCATGGAACTGTCCGCGCTCGCGACGGCACTCACCTGGGGCTGTATCCTCGGGTACGGCGCGCTGGCGTACCGGGTCGCCGTCGTCCCGCGGTACGAACGCACTCGGGGCCGCGCTCGCTCCCCCACCCGTAGCCGGCGCTAGCGGGGGAAACGGCTAACCGCCGGTCGCTCCTCCGACGGGTATGGAGGCGGCCCTGCTCACTATCGGTGACGAGTTGCTCGCGGGGGACATCGAGAACACGAACGCCACGTGGCTCGCCCGCCAGCTCGCGGCGCGCGGCGTGGCGCTCGAACGCATCACGACGGTCCCCGACGACGTCGACGTCGTCGCGTCGCACGTCCGACGGTACAGCGAGCGGTTCGACGTCGTGCTCTGTACGGGCGGCCTCGGCGGCACGCCCGACGACATGACGATGGAGTCGGTGGCCGCGGCGTTCGACCGCGACCTGGTCGTCGACGAGGCGGCCCGCGAGGATATCGAACGGACCGTCGCGGCCATCGCCGACGAGTACCCGAACATCGACGTGAACGTCGAGCGCCACGCCTCGCTCCCCGAGGGCGCGCGCCCGCTGCTGAACGGCGAGGGACTCTCGCCGGGGTGCGTCGTCGAGAACGTCTACGTCTTCCCCGGCATCCCCCGCGAGATGAAGGCGATGTTCGCCGACGTCGTCGAGGCGTTCGGCGGCGACCTGCAGTCGCGCACCCTCTTGACGCCGCTCCCCGAGGCCGAGGTGACGCCGACGCTCGAAGCCGCCCGCGACGACCTCCCGGAGGTGGTCCTCGGGTCGTACCCGAGCAGACGGGGCGTCCCGAACCGCGTCAAGATAACCGGCGAGCGGGCCGCGGACCTCGACCGGGCGGAGGCGTGGCTCCGCGAACGAATCGAGGTACACGACGAGGAGGAGGCAGAGCGCGAGGCCTGAGGGCGACTCAGCGCGAGTCGTCCGGGACCCCCGGTCGCTCCCCGTCCCCGCCCCGGCCGCCGTCAGCCGCCCGCGCGTTCCGCGGTCGGCGCGCGTCGAGCGACCCGCTGGAGCGGATGATGGTGAGGGCGGTCATGAGGTCCGTCCGCGAGACGAGGCCGACGAGCGACTCACCGTCCATGACGGGCAGGCGACCGACGCTCGACTGTTGCATGCGCGAGAGCGCCTCCATCGCGTCGGCGTCGGGCCCGATGGTGACGAGGTCCGTCGACATCACCTCCTCGACGCGGTAGGCGTCGCGTTCGACCTCCTTCACCGCCTTCGCGTCCTCAAGGGTGACGAGCCCCACCACCCGTCCGTCGCGCATGACGGGGTACCCGGTGTGGCGCTCGCTGAACATCCGGTCGAGGAGGGTGGCGACGCTGTCGCGCGCGTCGATGACGTGGAGGCGCTCGCGCGGCGTCATGATGTCGCGGACGGTCACCCCCTCGAAGGCGGCCTTCATCACCGTCTGCTGGGCCTCGGAGGCGGCCCCGATGTAGATGAAGAAGGCGACGCCGACGAGGAAGATGTTGAACCCGCCGAACAGCCCCAGCAGGCCGAGGACGATGGCGAACACCTTCCCCACCTCCGCCGCGATCTGGGTCGCCCGGGCGTACGGCCGGGTGCGCGCGAGCAGCGCCCGCAGGACGCGCCCGCCGTCCATGGGGAACCCCGGCAGGAGGTTGAACGCCGCGAGCGCGACGTTCGTGATGGCGAGGTAGCCGACGACGAACAGCACCGCGCCGAGGACCGGTTCCCCGCCGGGCAGGACGGCGAAGACGGCGTAGAACAGCGCGCCGAGCGCGACGCTCACCGCGGGGCCGGCGAGGGCGATGTAGAGCTCCTGTTTCCAGTCCTCGGGCATCTCGCTCAACTGCGCGATACCGCCGAACAGCCACAGCGTGATGGAGGCGATGGGGAAGCCGAACCGACGCGCGACCAGCGAGTGGCCGAGTTCGTGCAGGAGGACGCTCGCGAACAGACCGACGGCCGCGAACGTGCCGAGCACGTACGGCGTCAACCCCTGCGACAGACCGTCGAGCGCGATGTCGGCGCCGAGGACGCCGTTGAGCGTGTCGACCCAGAGTCCCACCTGCGTGCCGATGATGTAGGCGAACAGCGGCAACACGAGCAGGAACGTCAGGTCGAGCTTGATGGGAATCCCGAAGGCGCTCCCGATACGGAAGCTTCGCATACCCGTAATCGGCGCCGCACGCTATTAAGTCACGGCCGTCCGGGCCACGTCCCGTCTCGTCGTCACCTCCCTCCCGTCCCCCTACCGGCGAGACGACCAACAGTTATGTCCGAACCTCCCCTCGACGAGGGTGATGGAAGGCCCCGGTTCGCCGTCGTCGACCCTCCTCGCGCTCGGGTTCGGGACGGTCGTCGCCGCCATCGGCGTCGTCGTCTTCGAGGGCCGACACCGGGCGTGGTGGGCGCTGGTCTGTCTCTCCCTCCTCGCGGCGCTGGCGAGCGTCGTCGACCTCGTCTCGGTCCCCCCGACGCTCCTCCTCGGGGCGTTCGTCGTCGCCGTCCTCACGTACTCCCTCGTCACCCTCTCCCGCCCGCCGAGGTGAGCGCTTTTCCCCCCACGGACCGAGCGTCGGGTATGACAGACCCGTTCGTCCGTCGCGCGGCCGAGGTGGAGTACGACCCCGTCGACGCCGCCGAGGGCCTCTCGAAGGGCGTCCTCGTCGGGAGCGACGACGGCGCGCCGAACCTCGCCATCCGGCGCTTCACCCTCGCGCCCGGTGCCGAGGTCCCCAGACACACCAACGAGATAGAGCACGAACAGTACGTCCTCGCGGGCGAGTACGTCGTCGGCCTCGACGACGAGGAGGTCACCGTGCGCGCCGGCGACTCGCTGTTCATCCCCGCCGGGACCGTCCACTGGTACCGCAACGACGGCGAGGCGGAGGGGGCGTTCGTCTGCGCCGTCCCGACGGGCGACGACACCATCGAGGTCGTCGAGGAGTAGCCGCTACGGGCGTGTGGCCCGTCAACATCGCTTCCGGACGAACCAAATACCGCGACCGCGTACGGTCTCGAAACGTGTCACAGCAGGTCGCGCGGGTGGACACGCTGTTCCTCCACGAACGGCACAAGCACTACAGCGTCGTCGTCGAACGCGACGGGGAGCGCGTGCTCCACGCCGTCCTCGAACTGAAGGAGACGAGCGCCGGCCCCCGCCCCGCCCGCTTCCGGGTGCAGAAGGGTTCGACCGAGGACCTCCGCAGTCCCGACCAGTTCGTCGAACTGGCCCGCCGCGCCGAGCGCATCCGCATCTCCGAGCAGACCTCCGTCGAGGCGCGCGAGGAACTGCGCGCACTCCTCGACGGCTTCCAGCTGGAGGCGAAGGTCGTCCGGACGTGTCGCTACTGCGCCGGCGCCGGTCGGTACTCCCCGCTCACGAGTCGGACGGCCATCAGAGCCGACGACGAGTACATCTGTCCGGACTGCGCGAAGCGCGAACTGGAGCGGGAACTCCACTACCGCAACCTCCGCTCGGGCGCGCGCGACCGCCTCGAAGAACTCCTGCTCGAGGTCGGCGACCTCGAACGCATCGTCAACCTGCTGCAGGGCCGCCTCGACCCCGAACTGACGAAGTTCGACGAGATAAGCGCGACCGTCGAGGAGGTCGACCCCGTCCCGACCGACTCGCTGGACGTCCACCCGGAGCTGAAGTCGCTCGTCACCGGGCAGTTCGACACCCTGCTGCCCGTCCAGAGCCTCGCCGTCGAGAACGACCTGCTCGACGGCCGCGACCAGCTCGTCGTGAGCGCGACGGCCACCGGCAAGACGCTCGTCGGCGAACTCGCCGGAATCGACCGCGCGCTGAAGGGCGAGGGGAAACTGCTCTTCCTCGTCCCGCTGGTCGCCCTCGCCAACCAGAAACACGAGCAGTTCGAGGAGAAGTACGGCCACCTCGTCGACGTGACCATCCGGGTCGGCGCCTCGCGCATCCGCGACGACGGCGCCCGGTTCGACCCGAACGCCGACGTCGTCGTCGGGACCTACGAGGGCATCGACCACGCGCTGCGGACCGGTCGGGACCTCGGCGACGTCGGCACCGTCGTCATCGACGAGGTCCACACCCTCGGCGAGCAGGAGCGTGGCCACCGCCTCGACGGCCTCATCTCGCGGCTCAAGCACTACGCCGAGACCAACGACTGCGACACCCAGTGGATCTACCTCTCGGCGACCGTCGGCAACCCCCGTCAGCTCGCCGCGGGACTGGAGGCGACGCTCATCGAGTTCGAGGAGCGCCCCGTCCCCATCGAGCGGCACGTCACGTTCGCCGACGGCCCCGAGAAGGTGGACATTGAGAACAAACTCGTCAAGCGGGCGTTCGACGCGAAGTCCTCGAAGGGGTATCGCGGCCAGACCATCATATTCACCAACTCCCGGCGGCGCTGTCACGAGATATCCCGACGCCTGCAGTACGACTCCGCGCCCTACCACGCCGGCCTCGACTACGGCCGCCGGAAGAAGGTCGAGCGCATGTTCGCGAACCAGGACCTCGCCGCCGTCGTCACCACCGCGGCGCTGGCCGCCGGCGTCGACTTCCCCGCCTCGCAGGTGGTCTTCGACTCGCTGGCGATGGGCATCGAGTGGCTCTCCGTCCAGGAGTTCCACCAGATGCTCGGGCGCGCCGGCCGCCCCGACTACCACGACACGGGGACCGTCTACGTCCTCGTCGAACCGGACGGCTCCTACCACAACTCCATGGAGCGCACCGAGGACGAGGTGGCTTTCACGCTGCTCAAGGGAGAGATGGAACCCGTCGCCACCCCCTACGACGAGGGGGCGGCCGTCGAGGAGACGCTCGCCAACATCGTCGTCGCCGGTCGGGGTGCCAAGCGCCTCAACGACCGCATGATCGGCGAGGTGCCGACGAAACACGCCCTCGGCAAGCTCCTCCAGTACGACTTCATCGAGGGTACCCGGCCGACCCGCCTCGGGCGCGTCGTCTCCCGGCACTTCCTCTCGCCGAGGCGGGCGTTCGTCATGCTCGAGGGCATCCGCGCCGGTGACGACCCGTACGACATCGTCGCCGCGCTGGAGTTGCTCGAAGAAGAGTGACGGTTCAGCCGAGTTTCGACGTCGCCGTCTCCAGCAGGTCGCGCGCCTTCCGCTCGACCTCGTCGACCGACCGCTCGACCTCGTGGACCCGTTCGCGCGGGATGCGACGGACGGTCCCGGTGCCGTCGTCGGCCTCGTCCCAGAGGACCCAGTGGTCGTCCACGTAGGCGACGCGCTCGTTGTCGACCCGCTCCGTGACGACGTCCTCCTCGGGCGTCTCGTAGGTGATGGCGGCGGTCCCGACGTCCATCCGGCTTACAGGTCGTCGAGCCGAATCTCGTCGTCGGTGACCTCCGCGATGGACGCCTCCTGCAGCGGGTAGGTGTCCTCGTCGCTGTCGCCCCAGCCCAGTTTCGACATCACCGTGTCGGTGACGCCGGGGTCGGGGTCGACGTGTGCGGTCCCGTGTTCGACGTCGACGACGCGACCGACCGTCTCGCCGCGTGCATCTACGACCTTCTTCCCCTCGTCGTCTTCGGTGATATCTCGTACGGACATCGCACTCTCACTCACTCGGCCGAACGGCTTCACCGATGAGCCTGCGTCCGCAGGTGGTTGATGTGACCCCTCGAACACCACGCACCGAGAACGAGAATACATCGAACGTAGACTATGTTCGGACCGACCACCCGGGAGAACTTACGCCAGCGGCGTGCGTTCGACGACGGTCCCGTCGTAAGTCGGGTACTGTTCGACGATTTCACCCTGCTCCGCGTCGCCGCTCGCACCTTTTTCGTCGTCGGGTGCGCTCGCAGGCTCGCGCACCACTCCTCGAAAAATCTGCACCAAAAATCCCGGAGCCTCGCTTCCGCTCGTCTCCGGAGGAACGCACCCTCGACGGCAGTCACGCCAGCGGCGTGCGTTCGACGACGGTTCCGTCGTAAGTCGGGTACTGTTCGACGATTTCACCCTGCTCCGCGTCGCCCTCCTCGACCATCTCCTCCAGGAGCCACCACGCCAGTTCGACGTGGCTGTCCTTCACGACGTAGAACTCCTCGGGAACGCCGAGGGCCTGTAGTTGAGTCTCGGTGAGCCACGTCTTGCCGTAGACGAGCGTCCCGTCGTCGGTCACCTCGTCGAACTCGCGGCCGACGTTCTTCGCCATGCGCTTCAGGCGATTGCGGTGCTGGGCGGCGTCCTTGAAGACGCTCGTACAGAAGTACACCTTCGGGTGGTCGCCCATCTCCTCTAAGACGTCGTGGCTCCCCTCGACGGCGCTCATGTGGCCCTCGCGGAGTTCGAAGCCCTGTTCCTGCATCCGGCGGTAGTTCCCGTCGCTCATCTCGAACTCGTTGACGTTGCAGAAGTCGGCGGCCCCCTCGTCGAGGAAGTCGAGGAACTCCCGCTCGCCGCGGATGCCGGGAATCTCGAAGGCGGGCGTCAGCCCCTCCTCGCGGGCGACGTAGAGGATGTCCTCCCACTCGGTCCCGTGCATCTCGCCCCACAGTTCGTAGGGGGGGTGGAAGCGAATCTCGTCGAGGCCCGCCTCCGAGAGGCGGCGCATGTTCTCCCGGCCGCCGGTGATGCCCGTGTAGAGGTGGGTGTGGTGGTCCTCGCCGAACTCGTCTTTGAGCAGCGAGAGGTACCGACAGGTCTTCTCCATCGCCTCCTGGGGTTCGCCGCCGGTGATGGAGGTGCCGAGGGCGTCCATGCGTTTCGCCTCCTCTACGACGTCCGCGTCGGACTCGACGAGGCGCTCGTTGGCGTAGACGTCGGTGACGTTCTTGCGGTTCTCGCCGAGGGGGCAGTAGAAGCAGTCACGCTGGTCGCAGTAGCCGTAGACGAACAGCACCATCTTGCCGCCCATCGCGCACTGCTCACAGCCCCTGGAGATCATTCACCGGTGCTTCGCCGTCGAGAGGCAAAAATCGTCCGTTACGTCGACGGCCCCTCGTTCTCCTTCCAGACCGTGACGACCGTCCGTCCGAGCGACGACTCCTCCAGCGCGGGTTCGAGCGCCGACCACTCCGCCCCCGGGTCGACGTCCGGCGCCTCCGGGAGTCCGTAGAGGCGCATCCCGTAGACGTGCCGCCCGTCGCCTTCCGGGGGGCAGGGGCCGACGTAGCCGACGCTCCCCGAACTGTTGACCCCCTGCGAGACGGTGACCGTCTCCTCGACGCCGCCGGCGTCCGTCTCGAACTCCACGCGCTCGCGGGTCGCGACACCCGCCGGTATCGTCGAGATGGTCGCCGGGAGGTCCCACAGCGTCCAGTGGACGAACGGTTCGGGTCGGACGGAGGTGTCGAGGAAGACGACCGCGAGCGAGTCGACGGCCGGCGCGATAGAGGTCATGATGAGTTCGGGCGAGATGTCGGTCCCGTCACAGGTGTGGCGCGCCGGGAGGGTCTTGTCCTCGCGCAGCGCCGCCACCTCGAAGGAGATGTCCGGGGGGACGCCCTCCCCCCCGTCGGACGCGTTCTCCCCCGGTCCGGTGGTCTCGGAACTGCTCGTACAGCCGGCGAGCACTCCTGACAGCGCGGCGGCACCGACGAGAAAGCCCCGTCTATCCATATGGTTCCACTACGGTCCGCCCGGACTTCAACCCCACCGACCCGCCGCCAGCCACGAAGTATTTACCGTCCTTCGTCGGAGTGGACTCCATGACGATGTCACGTCGTCGCTTCGTGGCTGGGGCGACGGGAACCACAGCGCTGGCTGCGCTCGCGGGCTGTCTCGGCGTCATCACCGGCAGCGAGGCACTCACCTTCGACGCGCGCCCCGCGACCCTCCCGGAGTCGGCGCGCGAGGGGACGGGCTACGAGGAGGACGACGTCTCCCGGATGACCGTCACCCGCGAGGTCTCTGCCGCCGGACAGACCCGGGAGGTGGAGGCGAACAACGTCCTCGCGCAGTACGACAAGGGCGTCGACCTCCCGATGATCGGGCGCCTGCGCGCGGCCGTCTTCACCGTCCTCAGCACCCCCAAGGTCGACGTCCTCGGCCGGACGTTCAACCCGGTCGCGGACATGTCGACGGACGAACTCGTTGAGATGGTCCAGCGACGCTACGAGAACGTCCAGAACGTCGAGCGCGTCGACTCGCGCACCGTGTCCCTGCTCGGCGAGGAGACGAACGCCGTCCGCTACCGGGCCGACGCGACGCTCGCGGAGGAGTCGGCCACCGCCGAGGTCCACCTCACCGTCACCGAGGCGGTGGGCGCGGGCGAGGACTTCGTGCTCTGTTTCGCCGGCTCCCCCACGTTCCTCGACGAGCAGGAGACGGTGACGACGTTCATCGAGGCGACCGAGCACGAACCGTAACCGGCCGACCCCAAAGAGAAATTACCGACGGAGGGCATACTCACGCTCGAATGCTGCTGGTGTTGTGCGTCGACCTCGACGACGACCTCGGGCGAAAGACCGGCTTCGAGACGCCGGTCGTCGGCCGCGAGGCGGTCGAGGAGGCGGCCGTCGCGCTCGCGACCGCAGACCCCGAAGACAGCGACGTGAACGTCCTCTTCGAGGGGGTCCACCTCTACGACGCCATCGACGACGTGGCGTGCGAGGTGGCGGTCGTCACCGGGACCAACGGGAACGACGTCGCCGCCAACCGGAAGGTCGGCGAGGAGGTCGACACGGTCCTCGCGCGCCTCTCGACCGGCGAGGACGTCCGCGCGCTGGTCGTGACCGACGGCGCGCAGGACGAGTCGGTCATCCCCGTCATCCGCTCGCGGGTCCCCATCGACGGCGTCCGCCGCGTCGTCGTCCGCCAGGCCCAGGACCTCGAGTCGATGTACTACACCATCAAGCAGGTGCTGAACGACCCGGAGACCCGCGGTACCATCCTCGTCCCGCTCGGCGTCCTCCTGCTCATCTACCCGCTCATCGAACTCGCCGACCGCCTCGCGCTCCCGGGGGCGACCTTCGGCGTCATCAGCGGGCTGTTCGGCCTCTACCTGCTGTTTCGGGGCCTCGGCGTCGAGCGCTCCATCGACCGGACGGTCGAGCGCGCGCGCACCGGCCTCTACACCGGCCGGGTCACGCTCATCACCTACGTCGTCGCGGCGGCGCTCATCGCCATCGGCGGAGCGGGCGGCGTCGAGGAACTCACGCGCGTCGGGCAGTCCGTCCCCGTCGAGGGGACGCTCGGCATCCCGAACGCCGTCGCCGCCGTCGTCCACGGCGCGGTCCACTGGTTCGCCGCGGCGGGCGTCGTCGCCAGCCTCGGGCGCATCACCGACGAGTACCTCCACGGCGGCTTCGAGTGGCGCTACTGCAACGCGCCGTTCTACGTCCTCGCCATCGCGGCCGTCCTCCACGGCGTGAGCGCCTACTTACTCGGCGTCGAGGGGGCGTCGTACCTCGCGGCCGCGCTCACCGTCGGCACGCTCCTCGGCGTGGTGAGCACGCTCGCGTTCGCCATCGCGGAGTCGCGCTTCCCCCGCGACCGGGAGGACGCGCCGGTCTGAATTCGCCGGGCCGAATCGGGGCGTCGACGCTACTCGTCGACGTAGCGGAACCAGTCGTCGTGGTCGTCGGTGCGTCGCTCGACGAGGTCGAAGAACGCCGACTGGAGGTCCTCGGTGACGGGGCCGCGCGTCCCCTCGCCGATGACGTTGTCGTCGACGGTCCGGATGGGCGTGACTTCGGCGGCCGTCCCGGTGAAGAACAGTTCGTCGGCGGTGTACAGTTCCCCGCGGCTGATGGTCGCCTCGTCGTGGACAGCGTAGCCGCGCTCGCGGGCGAGTTCGATGACCGTCTTGCGGGTGATGCCGTCGAGGATGGACTCGGCGAGGCCGGGCGTGTAGATGACGCCGTCGTTCACCACGAAGATGTTCTCGCCGGGCCCCTCCGCGACGTTCCCCTCCTTGTTGAGGACGATGGCCTCGACGTAGCCGTTCGAGCGGGCCTCCTCGCCCGCCAGCAGGCTGTTGATGTACGGGCCCGTCGCCTTCGCGTTCGTGGGAATCTGGCTGGAGGCGTGCTTGCGCCACGAGGAGACCATCACGTCGACGCCCTCCTCGAGCGCCTCGTCGCCGAGGTACGCCCCCCACGGCCAGCAGGCGATCATCGTCCGCGTCGGGCAGTCGCCCGGCGAGACGCCGAGGCTGTTGTAGCCGTAGAACGCCAGCGGGCGGATGTAACACGAGTCGAGGTCCTGTCGGCGGATGAGTTCGAGCGTCGCCTCGGTCAGTTCCTCGCGCGAGTGGTCGATCTCGAGGCCGTAGGGCTTGCCCGAGTCGAACAGGCGGTCGAGGTGTTCCTCCCAGCGGAAGATGGCCGGCCCGCGCTCGGTGTCGTAACAGCGCACCCCCTCGAAGACGCCCGTCCCGTAGTGGAGGGCGTGACTCAAGACGTGAATCTGCGCGTCCTCCCAGTCGACGAACTCACCATCCATCCAGATGGTGTCGACGTCCATGTCGGCGAATGCCATATCCCTCACTGCGCGTCGGCACTATTGAGTGTTGGCGATTATTGCGCACCGGAGGAGACGACCGCAGTGCGCCGATTCACACCATCTCGCGAGGACGACGCCCACGAGTCACGGTCCCTACGCGAGTCGGTCGAGCAGCGCCGCGCCCTCGACGTACTGCAGGCCGTGACGGGCGGCGTACGCACGGGCGTCGGCGGGCGGGAGGGCGGCGCCCGTCTCGTCGTCGAGCATCTCGCAGACCACGACCGCCGGCGCTCGACCGGCCTCGGCGGCGAGCGCGATGCCGAGTTCGGTGTGCCCCTCGCGGTCGACGAGCAGGTCGGGCGCGGCCCGGAGGAGGTGGACGTGGCCGGGCGCGCGGAACTCCTCGGCGAACGCGACCGACGTGGGGTCGGCGGCCGCCCGGCCGAGTTCGACGATGGTGCGCGCGCGGTCCTCGTCGGTGATGCCGGTGAACGTCTCGCGGTGGTTCACCGTCAGCGAGAACGACGAGCGCTCGTCGTAGCGCAGGTCGTGGTCGTCGCTCGCGGGGTGGTCGAGGACGTCCTGGATGAACGGGAGGTCGAAGGCGCGACAGACCGCGTCCGAGAGCGCGACGCAGACCAGCCCCCCGGCGTCGTTGCGCAGCCGGGCGAGGGCCGCCGGCGTCACCGCCTCGGCCGGGTAGACGAGGTCCGTCTCGCCCTCGCGGTCCGCCGCGTCGTGGACGAGGACGGGGTCGCCGCGCCGGAACGCGGCCACCACGTCGTCGACGGCGTCGGCGCGCTGCATCTCAGGCACCTCCCTCGCCCTCGCCCTCGCCCTCGACGTGGACGGTCACGCGCTCGCCGTCGTCGACGCCGAGTTCGTCGCGCAGGCGGTCCGGCGCGATGAGTTCGAGCTGGTCGGCGTCGTGGTGGGTCCGCTCGGGGGCGATGGCGTGGGCGGGGCCGTAGCGCGTCCCGTCGCGCTCGACGACCACGGGCCAGCAGAACGCCGGGCCGTAGGTGCGCTCGTCGTCCTCCCACCCCTCGATGCGGACCGGGTCGAGCGCGTCCATCGCCGCCCGCGAGCGCGTCGACGCCTCGTCGAGTTCGACGTTGAGCGTCCCCGGGAACGGCTCGTAGCCGAGTTTCTCCTCGAACTGTCGCTTGTACCCCGAGAGCGAGATGTAGTGACGCCCCTCGCCCATCCCGCTGGTCACCGTCCCGGCGAGGGTGAGCGAGCGGTCGGCCTCGAACAGGCGGCGGTAGTCGGCGTACTCGCGTTCGAGCGTCCGGCGCCCCGCGTCGGTGGCGGCGACGAACTGTCCGTCGGCGAACAGTTCGCGCTCGACGAGACCGGCGTCCTCGAGGGTCTGGAGGCGCCGGGAGGCCGTCTGCGTGGACACGTCGAGGCGCTCGGCGAGCCCCGCGCAGGTGACGCGCGCGCGGTCGTCGAGCGCGCCCCGGAGCGCGAGGACCTTCAGCGTCTCGCGGGCGTCCGCCCCGACCGCGAGCGATGGTTCTGCCATGCCCACACTCGGGTCGTGAGCCGCATAAGCGTACCGAATACGGTACGCGTCTCAATTCTGGAACAGCACGGGAAGAGCGGCAGTTGCCGTCGTCGAGATGTCGGGGCTCGTGCGGGTAAGCCTGCCGGCTCGGCGCAGGGAGTAACGAAACCCGTTTACCGGCCCCCGGGCAAGCCGGGGTATGTTCCTTCCCTTCCGTGACGAGGTCCGGGCCGTCCTGACCGACGCGCTCGACGCGCAGGGGTACGAGCCGTCGGACCTCGGTATCGAGGAACCACCGACGGACGTCGACGCCGTCCTGGCGTCGAGCGTCGCCTTCCGCCTCGCGAGCGAGGCCGGCGCCCCCCCACCGCGGGTGGCCGCCGAACTGGTCGAAGCCATCGACACCGCCGACACCGAGTACGTCGGGAACGTCGTCGCCCAGGGGCCGTACGTCAACTTCCTTCCGAGCGAGGCGTACTTCGCCGACACGCTCGCCGCCGCGCAGGACGAGGCGTTCGGCGACCTCCCCGACCGCGGCGAGTCGGTCGTCGTCGAACACACCTCCGCGAACCCGACCGGCCCCGTCCACGTCGGCCGGGCGCGCAACCCCATCGTCGGCGACGCCGTCGCCAACGTCCTCGACCTCGCCGGCTACGACGTCGAGCGCCACTACTACGTCAACGACGCCGGCCGGCAGGTGGCGGTGTTCACCTGGGCCTACGAGACGTTCGACGAGGGCGACCTCCCGCCGCCCGAGCGCGACCGCGTCGAGTACGACCTCGTGCGCTACTATCGCAAGGGCAACGCGTTCCTCGACGCGGCCGACCCCGATGAGGTCGAGGCCGCGGAGGCGGAGATACAGGCCATCCTGCAGGGGCTGGAGGAGGGCGACGAGGCGACCTACGAGCGCGTCTCGGCCGTCGTCGACGACGTGCTCGCCGGGATGCGCGAGTGTCTGGCGCGCCTGCCCGCGGCGTTCGACGAGTTCGTCAAGGAGACGCGCTTCATGTTCGACGGGGCGACCCAGGACGTCGCCGACCGCCTCCGAGACACCGAGTACGCCTACCTGGAGGAGGGGGCCTGGCAACTCGACCTCTCGCCGTGGGGCTTCGAGAAGGACCTCGTCTTCCTGCGGTCCGACGGGACCTCCCTCTACACGACCCGCGACCTCGCGCACCACGAGTGGAAGTTCGAGAACTACGACCGCGCGGTCACCGTCCTCGGCGAGGACCACCGTCTGCAGGCCGAACAGCTCGACCGGGCGCTCCAGGTCCTCGGCAACGACACCGATGCGCTCTCACAGGTGTTCTTCGGCTGGGTGAACCTCCCCGGCGGCGAGAGCATGTCCACCCGGCAGGGGACCGGCGTCGACCTCGACGACCTGCTCGACGAGGCCATCGCCCGCGCCCGCGACGAGGTCGAGTCCCGCCTCGACACCCGCATCCGCGACGACGACCTCACCGAGGCGGACGTCGAGCGCATCGCCCACCAGGTCGGCATCGGCGCCGTCCGCTACGACATCATCTCCAAACAGCCCCAGAAGGGCATCACCTTCGAGTGGGACCGGGCGCTCGACTTCGAGGCGCAGTCGGCACCCTACGTCCAGTACGTCCACGCCCGCGCCTGCGGCATCGTCGAGGAGGCGCGCGCGGCGGGCGTCGACCCGGCGCTCGACGCCGCCCACCTCGTCACCGAGGAGGAGCGCGACCTCCTGCGCGTCGTCGCGCGCTTCCCGGGGGCGGTCGACCGCGCCGCGTCGGACCTCGAACCCCACCGCATCGCGACCTACACCCGCGAGTTCGCCGAGACGTTCAACGCCTTCTACCGCGAGTGCTCGGTGCTCAACGCGGACAGCGAGGCGGTGGCGGCGGCCCGTCTCGCGCTCGTCGTCGCGGCCCGGAACACCGTCGCTCGCGCCCTCGGCACCCTGGGCGTCGCGGCGCCCACCTCAATGTAGACCGGGGACGAGGAGGCCGCTCCCCCCGGTCAGCCCGCCGAGGAGGACGACGGCCCCTGCGCCCGCCCCGAGCGCGAGGAGCAAGAACAGGAGCACCCAGCGGAGGGGGACAACTTCGTCTGCCATGGCGTTAGCTCCCGTACCCTCCCACATAGTGGTATCGCCATCCCTCCGAGAACGCCGCTCGCGCCGGAGGGCGTCGACCGGTTCGAGACGCTCGCTCGCGGTGAATCGCGGGCGACCTGCCCCGGAGGTGGCGGTGCAAAGGGTACTTACCTCTGATTCGTCTAGGTGGGGTAATGAGCCAGCAGCAGGAGGAGTCGCACTCCGACCGCCGAAAGTACGAGTTCAAGAAGGTCATCGAGGACCTTCGGGAGTACAAGGGGTCAGGAACGCAACTCGTCTCCATCTACGTCCCGGAGGACCGCCAGATATCGGACGTGGTGGCCCACGTCACGCAGGAACACAGCGAGGCGTCGAACATCAAGTCGAAGCAGACGCGCACCGCGGTCCAGGACGCGCTCACCAGCATCAAGGACCGCCTGCGCTACTACAAGACGCCGCCCGAGAAGGGGATGGTGCTGTTCTCGGGGGCCATCAACACCGGCGGCGGCCAGACCGACATGGTGACGAAGGTCCTCGAAGAGCCGCCGGAACCCATCCAGTCGTTCGTCTACCACTGCGACTCGGAGTTCCTCACCGAGCCGCTGGAGGAGATGCTCGGCGAGAAGGGGCTCTACGGGCTCGTCGTCCTCGACCGCCGCGAGGCGAACGTCGGCTGGCTGAAGGGCAAGCGCATCGAGCCGGTGAAGTCGGCGTCCTCGCTCGTCCCCGGCAAGCAGCGGAAAGGTGGCCAGTCAGCACAGCGGTTCCACCGCCTGCGCCTCGAGGCCATCGACAACTTCTACCAGGAGGTCGCCGGGATGGCCGACGACCTGTTCGTCCCCGACCGCCACGAGATGGACGGCATCCTCGTGGGCGGGCCCTCGCCGACGAAGGACGAGTTCCTCGACGGCGAGTACCTCCACCACGAACTGCAGGACCTCGTCCTCGGCAAGTTCGACGTCTCCTACACCGACGAGTCGGGTCTCTCGGACCTCGTCGACGCGGCACAGGAGGTCCTCGCCGAGACGGAGGTGATGAAGGACAAGCGGGAGATGGACGAGTTCTTCAAACAGCTCCACGACGGCGACCTCGCCACCTACGGCTTCGAGCCCACCCGGCGGAACCTCGTCATGGGGTCGGTCGACCGCCTGCTCATCAGCGAGGACGTCCGCCGCGACGTCGTCACCTACACCTGTCCGAACGGCCACGAGGAGCGCGAGGTCCTCGACCGCCGGAAGAACACCCCCGACCACAGCTGCGAGGAGTGCGGCGAGGCCGTCCCGGCCGAGGAGGGCGAGCGCGAGGACCTCATCGAACACCTGATGGACATCGCCGACCAGCGCGGCACGGAGACGAAGTTCATCTCCACGGACTTCGAGAAGGGCGAACAGCTCTACACCGCCTTCGGCGGCGTCGCCGGCATCCTGCGCTACGAGACCGGCATCTAAACCCTCCGACCTCCTGCGACGCGGGCACTCCTCTCGCGACGGCCGGCGCTCGCGGCCGCGAACGTCGCCGTCCTCCGGGTTCGCCCCCTCGACCCGCGGTCCGCGAACCGGAGAAACGATTAACCGATGACACGACGAACCACGAAGCCATGCGTCGACTGGGACTGTTTCACCGACCGGCCGTGGTCGCCCCCCGCGCGACCGAGACGACCGGGCGAGCGTAGCGCCGTGTGTTCGCCCTCCGACTACCGGACTCGACCGTGACGCGGCGAACGCGTCGTACGGACTCGACAGACCGCCCGGTGCGTCTCGCCCTGCTGACCGGCACGGACGACCTCCCGACGTGGCTCCTCGCGGCCCTCGACCGCGCGGTCGAGGGTGGCGGCGCCGAACTCTCGCTCGTCGTCCGCGCCCGTGACCCGCCCGAGCTATCGGACGGGGGGCACAGCGAGCGGTCCCCGCTGTGGAGCCGGTCGCTCCGGCACCTCCGGACCAGGCCGCCCCTCGAGTTCGTCGAGATGGCCCTCCGGTTCGCCTTCGACCGCCTGGGGGTCCTCGACCCCGACCCACCGAGCGCGACGCGTCCCCTCCGCACGCTCGACTCACTCGACCCCGAGGGGTACATCGTCTGCGAGACGGTCCCCGTCACGGCCCATCGGGTGGCGCTGCCGGGCGATGTCGTCGACGAAGTCGCGGCGCGCGCGGACGTCGTCCTCCACCACCAGGTGGGCATCCTGACCGGCGACGTCCTCACCGCGCCGACGTACGGGGTGCTCGGGTTCCACCCGGGGAACCTCCGGGAACACCGCGGCTCCCACGGCGGGCTCTGGCAGCTCCTCGGCGACGAGCCGACGATAACGATGACGCTCCAGCGGTACACCGAGACGCTCGACGGCGGCGAAATCGTGGTCGAACGCCACGTCGACATCGAGGACGCGACGACGTGGTCGGCGGTGCGCAGACGGCTCTACGCGGCGGCCGAACCGATGCTGGCGGAGGCGGTCGACCGCCTCCTCGACACCGACACCCCCCCGACACGACTCCCGCGGGAGGACCTCGGGGAGGTCCACCTCCTCGAGGACCGGACGGTGTGGGTCATGCTCCGGTACTTCCTCGTCCGCCTCGAACGGACCGTGTGTGCGCGCTGGCGGTGACCGCCGGCGGGTAGAGGGGGGACGGCCCGCCGTCACTCACCGGAACGCACGACATAACTGACCGAACACGTTCGTACGTACGCTTATCCGGACCGACCGGTCACGGGTAGTCGGTGGTCAACTATGGCTGAAACCTCTGCAGGCGAGAACGTGTTCCGCTCGACCGTCGCCGGCGTCACCGCCGAGGGACGCGCCCACCCGCTCAGCGCGTGGTTCGTCCTCGCGCTCCGCCTCGTCATCGGCGTCGCGTTCCTCTACTCGGGCGTCGAGAAGGTGCTCGCGGGCTTCGACTCGCAGGGCTACCTCACCGGCGTCGCGGCGACCAACGGCAACCCGCTCGCGGGGCTGTTCCTCTGGATGGGCCAGACGCCGTGGTTCGTCGACTTCGTGAACGTCGCCGTCCCGTGGGGCGAGGTCGCTATCGGCCTCGGCATCGTGGTTGGTCTGTTCACCCGTCTCGCGGCGTTCTTCGGCGCGTTCATGATGCTCCTCTTTTACTTCGGGAACTGGGACATGGCCCACGGCCCCATCAACAGCGACTTCACCTACATGCTGGTGTTCCTCTCGGTGGCCGCCTTCGGCGCGGGGCGCATCTTCGGCCTCGACGCCTACCTCGAACGCTACGAGGTGGGCGGCGAACCGCTCCTCGAGCGTTACCCCGCGCTCGACTACGTCCTCGGGTGACCTCGAACACAACCGTTTACCCGACCGTAACACAGGTCGACGTATGGAGGGAACGTTAGCGGACGTTCAACAGTCCATCGCGACGGCGTCGAGTCCCGCGGCGGCGTTCGGGACGCTGTCGCGGAGTCGACAGCGGGAGGTGTTCTTCCTCCTCCCGCAGACGGTCCAGCAGTCGGTCGTCGACGACATGGACCGCGACCGGTTGCGGGCGTTCGTCCGCAGACTCGACGCCGACGAGGCGGCCGACGTCCTGGAACTGGTCGACGAGGAGACGCGGACGGCGGTGCTCCGGCGACTCGACGAGGCCCGCCGGGAGCGAGTCGAGTACCTGCTCGGGTTCAGCCCCGAGAGCGCTGCCGGCCTGATGCACCTCGACTACGTCACCGTCGACGTCGACCGGAGCCTCGAGGCGGTGGCGCGCCGCGTCGAGCGCTACGAGGCCCAGACCGGGCGGGTGCCGACCATCTTCGTCACCGAGGACGACGACCTGGTCGGCGAACTCCCCGGACAGGTCCTCGCGATGCTGGACCGCGAGTCCGTCGACCTGCGCGACCACGTCCACGAGACGCCCGTGGTCACCTACGACGCGCTCGACACGGACGTCATCGACGTGTTCCGGGAGAACCCCGAACGCACGGTGGCCGTCCTCGACGACGACGGCGCCATCCTGGGCGTCATCGACGCCGCGGACCTCCTCCGGGTCGTCGAGGAGGAGGCGACCGAGACGCTCTACGAGTTCACCGGCGTCCAGGAAGAAGAGAGCATCCTCGACGGACCGCTCGCGAAGGTCCGCTACCGCTACAAGTGGCTCATCATCAACCTCGGGACGGCGTTCCTCGCGGCCGCGGCGGTCGGCGTGTTCGAGGACACCATCGCCGCGTTCACGCTGCTCGCGGTGTACATGCCCGTCGTCGCCGGGATGGGCGGCAACGCCGGAACGCAGTCGATGGCCGTGACGGTCCGCGGCATCGCCCTCGGACAGATATCGCTCTCGACCGGCAACCGGGCCGTCGTCAACGAGGTACTCGCCGGCGCCGCCAACGGCCTCATCACGGGGGTCCTCGTCGCCGCCATCGCCTCGGTGTTCAACCAGAGTCCGTTGCTGGGCCTCGTCCTCGGGGTGTCGATGGTGTTGAACCTCGTCATCGCCGGGTTCTTCGGGACGACCATCCCGCTGGCCCTCGACCGTATCGGCAAGGACCCGGCGACGTCCGCGACCATCTTCATCACGACGGCGACGGACGTCCTCGGGTTCTTCATCTTCCTCGGGCTGGCGCAGGCCGTCCTCTGAGGTGTCGACCGGGCGCGCCCTCGTCCCGGACCCCGGCGCGGCCGCTCGCTGGCGCGAAAACGTGACGACGCGCTGGTCGTACGGAAAGAAAACGGGTGCTGTGGGCGGCCCGCGTGCTCAGATGACGCGGTTCTGGAGGTAGTCCAGGTGCTTCGCGTTGTAGACGATGCGGACGGTGTCGGCGCCGGGCGACCCGATGCAGGTCAGGCGGACACCCTTGTCCTCGACCTCCTCGTCCGAGAGGATCTGCTGCATGTCCATCTCGATTTCACCCTCTTTGAGGATGGCTGCGCAGTTCGCGCAGGCGCCGGCGCGGCACGAGAACGGCCAGTCGTAGCCCTGCGCCTCGGCGGCTTCGAGGATGTACTCGCCTTCGTTCACGTCGAGCGTGCCGTAGTCCTCGGCGTCGAGGCCGGCGTCGGCGGCGGTGTCGAACAGGTCGTCGTCGTTTATATCCCAACCGTGGTCGTCGAGCACTTCGTAGTTGAGGTATTCAACAGTGGGCATCACTCCCGCGTTCGACCCCATGGATGTTAGACCTTGCTGTTGTTGACGACGTGTACGGGGTCAGAACACCGGGAGGAAGCGAAAGACGAGGTACGCCGCGACCGCGGAGATCGTCGGGGTGAGCACCCACAGCAGGACCACTCGCCCCGTCGCCTGCGGGTCGAAGAGGTCGCCCGCGGTGAGCGCCGCGGGGTCCTCCTCGCCGATGCGGGGGACGTCGCGCATGCGAGGTGCACCGCCGCGGCCGTCGGTGACGACGGGGTCGAACGAGAGGCCGGGGCCGGCCCCCGGTTCGCTGTCGCCGCGGACCGCCGCGCTCGCCGCCTGCGAGATGGTCGTCGTGCGCGTCGCCCGCCCCCACCCGAGGCCGACGATACACATCGTGGCGCTGACGGCGAGGCTGGCGGGGATGCCGATGTACGAGAGGAAGGTGATGAGGCTCGCGCTGATGACCTCGACGACGAGCGCCGCCGTCAGCGGGAGGTCCGTCAGGTCGTTGCCGACGGTGTCGAGGGTGCGCCGGGCGATGGTGAACGCCCCGAGGCCGATTGCGCCGCCGGCGACGAGCACCCCCGCCTCGATGCCGATGGCGCCGCTGCCGACGAGAGGTGCGACGGCGTTGGCGACGTTCGAGGCGCCCGCGGAGAACGCCATGTAACAGGCGATGACGACGACGAGTACCGCCCCGACGCGTTCGCGGAGCGTCACCTCGTCGCCGGGCGACTCCAGTCGCAGGAAGGTGTCGAGGTAGGGGTAGAGGTAGCGGCCGACGACCGCACACACCCAGAAGGCGACAATGGGGGCGACCAGCCACCACGAGACGATGCGGCCCATCACCCCCCAGTCGATGGTGCCGGTGGCGACGCCGAGGCCGGCGATGGCGCCGACGGCCGTCATCGACGTGGAGGCGGGGACGCCGAAGAGGTTCGAGACGAGCAGCGCGAGGCCGACGAAGAAGAGGACGGCGACGCTCGCCGCGAGGGTGAACTGGCTCGACGGGACGATGTCGCCGCCCATCGTCGCGACGACGTTCCGGCCGACCGTCCACCCGCCGAGGAGCGCGAACCCCGTCATCAGCCCCGCTGCGGCGAGTTTCGATATCGTCCCGCTCCCCACCGCGGGACCGAAGGCGACGCCGGTCGACGACCCGCCGATGTTGAATCCCACGAAGACGGCGACCACGATGCCGACGAGTAGGAGCGCTTCGAACACAGCGGGGATTTGCGACGGGACGACTTAAGGAATATCGTTGGCACCGTGGCGACGTGTTTCGATTCGAACGGCGGTCGACGGTCCGACACCCGCCGACTATCGGCGCGCTTACGCTCCCGGCCCCGGAACGACGGGGTATGTTCCCGGAGTTCGAGGTCATCCCGGCCGTCGACGTACAGGACGGGCAGGTCGTCCAGCTGGTCGGCGGCGAGCGCGGCACCGAGCGCACCTACGGCGACCCCGTCGACGCGGCCGAACGCTGGGTGACGGCGGGCGCGCGGACCCTCCACCTCGTCGACCTCGACGGGGCCTTCGAGGGCGAACGCGCCAACGCCACGGCCGTCGAGCGCATCGTCGAGGCCGTCGACGTCGACGTCCAGCTGGGCGGCGGCATCCGGACCGCCGCGGACGCGACGGACCTGCTCGACCGGGGGGTCGACCGCGTCATCCTCGGGACGGCCGCCGTCGAGACGCCGGACGTCGTCTCCTCCATCAGCGCCCACCACCCGGGGACGGTGATGGTGAGCCTCGACGCGCGCGACGGCGAGGTGGTCGTCTCCGGGTGGACCGAGGGGACGGGCCTCGACCCGGCCGAGGCCGCCGCCCGCTACGAGGACCTCGGCGCGGGCGCCATCCTCTTCACCGACGTCGACGTCGAGGGACGACTGGAGGGCGTCCGCACCGACCCGGTCGAGCGCCTCGCGGACGCCGTCTCCATCCCCGTCGTCGCCAGCGGCGGGGTGGCCACGCTCGACGACGTGCGCGCCCTGGAGGGGGCAGGGGCCGCCGCCGTCGTCGTCGGGAGCGCGCTCTACGAGGGCCGGTTCACCCTGGAGGAGGCCATCGCCGCCGTCGGCGGCGGCGAGTGACCGTCGGCGCGCGTCGACGCCCAGCACTGGGCGTTCGTGCGTCGAAACCTGCACTCGGGTACTGATTTATAAACGTGTAGTTATGTTCGGTCGGACACAGCGTCGGCTATGCGCTCGTACAAAGCGAAGATGGTCACCCCCATCCGCCTCCCCTCGCGCGAGGAGCGCTCGCGGAACCTGGAGCGGGCGGGGTACAACGTCTTCAACCTCGATGCGGCGGCGGTGTACGTCGACCTCCTGACCGACTCCGGGACGGGGACGATGAGCGACGCGCAGTGGGCGGCGCTCGTCCGCGGCGACGAGGCCTACGCCGGCAGCGAGAGCTTCCACCGCCTGCGCGAGGCCGTCCGCGACGTGATGGGCTTCGAGCACGTCGTCCCGACCCACCAGGGCCGCGGCGCGGAGAACGTCCTCTACGGGGCGCTGCTGGGTGAGGGCGACGTGGCCGGCGGCAGTTCAGGGCGCGAACGACCCGTCGTGCTCAACAACACGCACTTCGACACGACCCGGGCGCACGTCGCCAACCAGGGGGCCGAGGCGGTCGACTGCCCCGTCGAGGGCGCCTGGGACCGAACCGTCGAGGGCGACTTCCTCGGGAACTTCTCGGTCGAGCGCGCCCGCGAGGTGGTCGACGAGGTGGGTGCCGAGCGCGTCCCGGTCGTCGTCCTCACCGTCACCAACAACTCGGCGGCCGGCCAGCCCGTCAGCATGGCGAACATCCGGGAGACCGCCGCGTTCGCCGACGAGATAGACGCGACGTTCGTCGTCGACGCCTGCCGGTTCGCGGAGAACGCCCACTTCATCCGCGAGCGCGAGACGGGCTTCGCCGACCGCTCGCTGGCCGCCGTCGCGCGCGAACAGCTCTCCTACGCCGACGCGCTCACCATGAGCGGGAAGAAAGACGGACTGGTGAACATCGGCGGGTTCGCCGCCGTCCGGGACCCCGACCTCCTCGAACGGACGAAACAGCGCGCCATCCTCTACGAGGGCTTCCCCACCTACGGCGGGATGGCCGGGCGCGACCTGGACGCCCTCGCCGTCGGCCTCCGGGAGGCGGTCGACCCCCCCTACGTCGCCGAGCGCGTCGAGCAGGTGGCGACGCTCGGGGAACTCCTCTCCGAGGCCGGGATACCCATCGTGACGCCGACGGGTGGACACGCCGTCTACGTCGACGCCGGCGACCTCCTCCCGCAGGTCCCGCCCGGGGCGTTCCCGGGCCAGCGTCTCGTCTGCGAACTCTACCGCGAGGGGGGCGTCAGGGGCGTCGAACTCGGCTCGTTCGCCTTCCCGGGCGCCGACCGACCGGAGTACGTCCGCCTCGCGCTCCCCCGGCGTACCTACTGGCGCGAGCACCTCGAACACGTCGCCGAGACGGCCGCGACCGTGCGCGAGCAGCGCGAGGCGTACACCGGGTTGGAGATCGTCTCGGAGCCGCCGATGAAGGAACTGCGCCACTTCACCGCCGAACTGCGTCCGCGCTGAGCGCTCCGTCGAGCGCAACGGGTTTGTTCACCCCGCCACTTGCTCGGATATGACAGAGCGCAGCGCCACCGTCGTCCGCGAGACGAGCGAGACGGACATCGAGGTCACGCTCGTCGTCGACGGGAGCGGCGAGGCGACCGTCGAGACCGGCGTCGGCTTCTTCGACCACATGCTCGAATCGTTCGCCAAGCACGGCCTGTTCGACCTCTCGGTGGCGTGCGACGGCGACCTCCACATCGACGACCACCACACCGTCGAGGACGTGGCTATCGCCCTCGGGACGGCGTTCGACGAGGCCCTCGGCGACAGGCGCGGCATCGTCCGCTTCGCCGACCGCCGCGTCCCGCTCGACGAGGCCGTCGCCGGCTGCGTCGTCGACGTCTCGGGCCGGCCCCTCGTTCGCTTCGACGGCGCGTTCTCACAGGCCCGCGTCGGGGAGTTCACCAGCCACATGGGCGAGCACTTCGCGCGCTCGCTGGCGACGAACGCCGGCCTGACCCTCCACGTGACGGTCGAGGGCGAGAACGCCCACCACGAACTCGAGGCGCTGTTCAAGTGCCTCGCCCGGACGCTCGACGACGCGACGCGGGTCGACGAGCGACGGGCCGACGACACCCCGAGCACGAAGGGCGCGCTGTAGCGCCGACGCCGCTCGGGAACGCTACTTCGGTCCCGCGAGGGGTCGGTCGCGGGCACCGGTCCGTTCGACGAACGCCGCGAGTTCGGCGTTGAACGTCGCCGGTTCCTCCCAGTGCGGACAGTGGCCGCTCCCCTCGAACCGGACGAGGGTGGCGTCCGGCATCCGACTCTCGAGCCACCCGCCGACGTCACCGGGGAACACTGCGCTCTGCTCGCCGTAACAGAGGAGCGTCGGCACGTCGACGGCGGCGACGACGTCGCGGAGGTCTGTGGTCGCCATGTCGGCCAGAACGGCCGTCGCTGTCCCGGTCGGCGTCCGCGTCGTCTCTGCGTACATCTCGTCTATCGTCTCCGACCCCGGCGGTTCCGCGAAGAACGTCGCGAGGACCGGCTTGACCGTCCCCTCACGGTCGGTCTCCAGTCCCGCCACGACGCCGTCGAGCGCCTCCGGTGAGAACTCGCCGAACAGGGGGTAGTCCCAGTCGTCCTCCGAGAAGAACATCGGACTCTGGTCGACGAGGGCGAGCGACCTGACACGGTCGGAACCGAAGCGGTCGAGGTACGTGAGTGCGACTGCCGCCCCCATCGACCACCCGACCAGCGTGACGTCGTCGAGACCGAGGGCCTCGACGAGGTCACGAAGGTCGCTCGCGTACCGTTCGAGCGTGTGTCCCCCCTCAGGCTTCTCCGACCGGCCGTGTCCCCGGTGGTCGTAAGTCACGACGTGGTGCCCCTCGGCGAGTGCCGCCGTGTTCTCCCGCCACCAGTACTCCGAGTTCATCGTCCAGCCGTGAACGAGGAGTATCGTCTCACCCTCTCCGTGTTCTTCGTAGTACAGGCGGGTACCGTCAGTAGTGTCTACGTGAGACATAACAGCTGTAGTACATCGCTAGAATACATAACTATTCTTCACACTCTCGGAACGGTACGATGTCTCGGTGACACAATATCCGACTGCAGAGGGGTCAGTGACCGTTCGTGACTCACCCGGCCGAGTGACGACAGTCGGACGGCCGTTCGAACCCGAGATGGTTCGATGGTCCGTGTGTTCCCGACGGGAGGCGGTTCACCCGTCCGACCGTCGGTCCCGCCAGAGGAAACCACTAAGCCCCGGTCCCCGAAACCCCCTCGAAAGCGATGTTCGACGAGATAATGGAGAAGTTCGAGAACAGCCCCAGCCAGCAGGCGGTCATCCGCCTGCTGCTCGAACGCGGGTTCTCCGTCAGCGACGAGGGCCGGGTCGTCTCGGGTCGCATCGAGATTCCGAACACGGGTATCGCCCGCGAGATAGACGTCGACCGCCGCGTCGTCGACGCGACCACCGACGCCATCCTCGCGGACGAGGAACTGCGGCGCATCTTCCAGAACATCTCCGCCATCCCGAGCCTGAAGGACCTCGCGCCGGTGCTCGACCTCTCGGTGCTCACCGTCTACGTCGACGACGCCGACGCCCCCGGCATCGTCGCCCGGGTGACGGGGCTGCTCGCCGACGCCGACATCAGCATCCGTCAGACCGTCAGCGAGGACCCGGAGTTCACCGACGAACCGACACTCACCCTCATCACCGACGACGACCTCACGGGCGACGTCATCACCGCCGTTCGCGCGCTGCCGTTCGTCCGGAAGCTCGAACTGGAGTGACTCAGACCGCCGCCGCCAGCCGCCGCTGGAGGGTCGCGTGGACGACGGTGTACGTGACGACGCCGGCGACGGCACCCGCCGGGAGGCCGACCAGTGCCGACGGCCACACCCGGGCCGCGAGCAGCCCCGTCACCACGACTGCCACCGCGAGGGAGACCACCAGTGCCGCGACGACGCTCGTTCCCACCACCCTGTAGTTCATGCGCTCGGTACGGCGCGCCCGGACATAGGCCGTTCGTCCCGCGTTCGGTCGTCGGTGACGCTCGCCCCGGCGCGAAAGCCGTTTGCCCCTCGCCGCCGAAGCCCGTCCGTGTCCGATTCGTATCGCACCCTCGCGGGGTCGGCCGACGCGTCGTTCGCCGTCCGGGGCTCCGAGTTCGTCGGCTACGTCGCGCCCGTCGAGGACGTCGAGGGCGCAGAGGCGTTCGTCGCGGCCGTCCGCGAGCGCCACCCCGACGCCACGCACAACGTGCCCGCCTACCGCGTCCGGGTCGGTGACGCCACCCTCGGGTCGGCGATGCTCCGCGAGTACCAGAACGACGACGGTGAACCCTCCGGGTCGGCGGGCAAGCCGATGCTCAACGTCCTCCAGGGCCAGGAACTGGAGAACGTCGCGGCCGTCGTCACGCGCTACTACGGCGGGACGAACCTCGGCGTCGGCGGCCTCGTGCGCGCCTACTCGCGGGCGACGAAGGTGGCCGTCGCGGCCGCCGGGACCGTCGAGGAAGTACCCCACCGCCGGCTCTCGGTCACCGTGGCGTACGACGACTCGGGGACCGTCCGCGGGATACTGGAGAGCGCCGGCGTCGAGTTCGACGCGACCTACGAGAGCGACGTCAGTTTCGACGCGCGCGTCCCGCTGTCGGAGGCCGACGCGCTCGCCGACCGCCTCCGGAGCGCCACGAGCGGTCGCGCGGACGTGGCGTGAGCGGTTTCAGTCGTCTTCCCCTTCGTCGTCGCTCCCGCCCCCGCCGTCACTATCCTCCCCCTCGCTGTCACCGTCCTCTCCCCCGTCGTCCTCCCCTTCGCCCTCCTTCTCATCCTCGCCCCCACCGCCGCCGTAGCCGCCTCCCTCCTCGTCCTCGCCGCCCGGGACACCACAGCCCGCCAGTACCGTCGTCAGCCCGACGCTCGTGAGGCCGAGACGGACGAACCGTCGTCGTTCCATGGCTCCGGAGACGTCCCCACGGTTCATAACGGTACAGACCGTTCCGGTCCTCCGCTTCCGACGGGTCGACTGCGGGTCGACCGACCACCCGTCCGGCGGTTTCCAGGCGAAGGCGGGGGGTTCGGCGCACGGCGTCCTCCCGTTCACGCCGATTCCGCCCGCGAACGGAGGGCTCGTCGGCGCTCCGGTGGACTATTGAGCCGACAAGGGGGTCGTTTCCGACCGGGCTCGGGCGGGTCGAGTCCGGGCGCTGTCCGGGGGTCTCCACCCGAAACGGGAGGGTCCGACCGCGACGGGTGGGCGCGACGGCCCGTCTAGTCCGTCCCGAACGCCCGGTCGCCCGCGTCGCCGAGCCCGGGGACGATGTAGCCGTTCTCGTCGAGGTGGTCGTCGATGGACACCGTCAGCAGGTCCGCCTCGGGGAACTGCTCGGCGACGCGCAGCAGACCGTCGGGCGCGCTCACCGCCGAGAGGACGAACAGCCGCGCCGGCTCCGGTTGCGTCGAGAGGACGTGGTCGAGGACGACGGACATCGTCGACCCGGTGGCGAGCATCGGGTCGGCGACGATGACGGTGTCCTCGGGGTGTATCTCGGGCAGTTTCACGTAGTCGATGCTGATGGGGAACTCCCCCTCCTCGTTCATGCCCGCTTCCTCGTCGCGCCCGGCGCTGATGACGCCCTGGCGCGCCCGGGGGAACGCCTTCAGGAGTCCCTCGACGAACGGCGTCGCCGCGCGCAGGACGTTGATGATGACGACGTCGTCGATGCCGGTGACGCGCTCGCCGGTCATCTCCGTCATCGGCGTCCGGACGGGGACGTACTCCGTCTCCATCGCGCCGTCGATGATTTCGTAGCCGCAGATGCGGCCGAGCTTCACGAGTCCCTTCCGGAAGGACACCTGCTGGGTCTCCACGTCGCGGATGCGCGAGAGCGTGTCTCGGGCCAGCGCGTGGGTGACGAGCGAGGCGTTTCCGCGCTCCTCGATGGTCATGCTTACTCGAAGCGGGTCGCCGGGGGGTAAAAAATCAGCGCGTTACGACGTACGTGAGCGCCATGAGCACGAGCGCCATCGTCGCCAGGTTGACGGCCGTGAACGCGACGATGTCGAGGAACGCGAGCCCCCAGAGGACGACGGCGCCGAACGCCGTCGAGAGGAGGGCGTTCATGACGAACAGCACGCGAGGGTCTCCGCGGGATGCCATGGCCCTCGTGGTCGGGCCACGGGCTTGATACTTTACCATCGAGCGTCTACGCGGGTCGTGAAGCTCCGCAACCGCCGCGGGACGCCCGTCGACCCCGTCCCGTTCCTCGTCGTCTGCGCGTTCGCGTTCATGCTGAGCTTCTCGCTCGGCCCCGGTTACTGCTGGGCGTACGGGCTGGGCGACGCGGCCGCGTTCGGCCTGCCGACGGCGCTCTTCGGCGTCGCGGTGGCCGGCGCCTACCACCGCCTCGTCTGGGCGACCCGCCCGTCGCTGCTCTCGGAGGTGCCCGCCGAATCGCGCCTCCTGCGGCTCTGCTACGGCGTCGTCGCCCTCTTCCTCCTCCTCGGCGCGCTCTCCGTGCCGCTTTTACTCCGGTGAACCGACGCAGGACCATATGCGCGAGGTCACCGTCTCCCGGTTCGTCCGCGCCCCGCCGTCGGTCGTCCGCCCGCTGCTCACCCCCGCGTCGCTCGTCGCCTACGAGGGGAGCTTCGCGGTCCGCGCCGTCGACGAGCGCGGGGACGCGACGGTCGTCACGGCGGGCGCGGGCGGCCTCGAACTCGCGCTCCGCTTCGAGGAGCGCGCCGACGGCTGGTACTACCGCCAGGAGGGGGAGGCCGGCCCCTTCGACGCGATGGAGACGTGGGTGACGGTCGAACCGAAGGACGAGGGCTCGCGCGTGACCATGCGCTCGGCGGTCGACCTCGGCCTCCCGCTCCCGTTCTCGGGGCGCCTCGCGGCGTGGAAGCGCCGCGGCGAGTTGAAGCGGGCGCTCTCGGCGCTGGCGGCGGACTGCTGAGTTCCCCTCGTTACCGGAGGACGACCGGCTCCTCGCCCGCCCGCGGGAACGGGTTCTCGCCGTAGGTGTCGCTCTCCCACTCCGCGTCGGTGACGAGCGCGTCGTCGAGCGCCGTCACGAGCGTCTCCTCGTCCATCCCCCGCCCGATGAGGACGAGTTGTGACTGTCGGTCGCCGTGGGTCTCGTCCCACTCCACCTCGGGATGCATCCGCCGCTGCATCTCCTGTCTCGACTCCGCCAGGCTCGCTATCCAGTTCCCCTGTACCTCGACGCGCGAGGAGCGGCCGGCCTGGCTGTAGTGCAGCGAGACGTCGTCGCGGCCGGCGACCCACAGCAGCCCCTTCGAGCGCAGGACGCTCCCCGGCAGGTCGCGGAGGACGCTCGCGAGGCGTCCGGGGTGGAACGGACGCCGCCTGCGGTAGGCGACGGAGTCGACGCCGTAGGCCGCGAGCGGGTGGTGGTCGTCGTGGTCGTGGTCGTCATGGGGGTCGTCGTCGCCGTGGTGGTGCCCCGCGGCGTGGTCGAGCGCGCGCCGCCAGCCGTCGGTCTCGCTCACCGTGTCGAGGTCGAAGCGACCCGTCCCGACGACGTCGCCGGGGTCGAGGGTGCCGTGGGTGGTCCGGACGAGACGGGCACGGGGGTTGAGCGACCGGAGGAGGTCCTCGGTGGCGGTCAGTTCCGCCTCCTCGACGAGGTCGCACTTGTTGAGCACGAGGACGTCCGCGCACTCGACCTGCGCGGCGAGCAGGTCCGCGAGCGGCCGCGGTCCGTCGTCGGTCCGGGCGGTCTCCTCGCCCTCCGCGAGCGTCTCCGCGAAGGTGGCGGCGTCGACGACGGTGGCGAGCGTGTCGAGGTCGTAGGCGGCGCTCGCGGCGCCCGTCGTGAACAGCGTCGCGACCGGCGCGGGTTCGCTGATGCCGGAGGACTCGACGACGAGGTGGTCGAAGTCCCGCTCGCGGGCGAGCCGCGAGACGGCCACGTCGAGGTCGCCGCGCAGGTCACAGCAGATACAGCCGTTCGAGAGTTCGGTGACGCCGTCGGCGCGCGACTCCACGAGCGCCGCGTCGATGTTTATCTCGCCCATGTCGTTGACGAGGACGGCGAGACGGCGGTCGGCGTGTTCGAGCAGGTGGTTGAGCGTCGTCGTCTTGCCCGCCCCGAGCGCGCCGCTCAGGAGGGTGACCGGTGTCGAGCCGCGTGCTGCCATACCCTAACGTGGGGCGTCGACCACTTAGCGCCGGCGACACCGGGTCGGAGGTGTCCTCGACGGCGGCGCGCTGACGACACCCTTTTGCCCGCGACCTGTGACCGTCTTGCATGGACCTGTCCGACCGCATCGCGGCGTTCCGCGCCACCCTCGAGGAGTGGCTGCGGGGGCTCTACCACGGTCTCGTCACCCACCCGGCCTACGAGAAGATAGAGAACGAGGCCGAGGACGCGGAGGACGCCTTCCTGCTCGCGTGCTTCCCCGACGCCTTCGGCATCCCGAGTCCGGTGTCGTACTACACCGCCGAACTGCTCCCCTACCTCTCGACGGAGTTCGAGCAGTGGGAGCGGCGCATGTGGGACCGCCAGTCGCTGCTCGAACGCAAGGGCCAGCAGTACCACTTCTGATGCGCACGTTCGTCTTCTTCGGCGGGAAGGGCGGCGTCGGCAAGACCACGGTGTCGAGCGCCTACGCCCACCGCTGCGCCGAGGCGGGCCTCGAGACGCTCGTCGTCTCGACCGACCCCGCCCACAGCACGGCCGACGTCTTCGACCAGGCGTTCGGCGACGACCCGCGCCCCGTCGAGGGGTACGACTCGCTCTCGGCGATGGAGATAGACCCCGACGAGGAGGTCACCCGCCACCTGATGGACATCAAGCGCGCCATGGGCGACCAGGTCAGCCCCGGCATCGTCAACGAGATAGACCGGCAGATAGAACTCGCCCACCAGACGCCGGGTGCCCACGAGGCGGCGCTGTTCGACCGCTTCATCGACGTGATGCGCGATGCAGACGAGTACGACCGCGTCGTGTTCGACACCTCGCCGACCGGCGGCACCCTCCGCCTGCTCTCGCTGCCGGAGTACCTCGGCGGGTGGATCGACCGCCTCCTCGAGAAGCGCGCCCAGAGCGTCGACCTCTTCGAGAAGGCGGCCATCGGCAACCGCGAACCCCGCCGGTCGATGGTCGGCGACCCCATCGTCGCCCGCCTCCAGGAGCGCAAGGCGAACTTCGAGTTCGCCGGCGAGACCCTCCGGGAGGACGCCGCCTTCTTCCTCGTCGTCAATCCCGACGAACTCTCCATCCGCGAGACGCGCCGCGCCGTCGGGAGTCTGGAGGAGTACGGCCTCACCGTCTCGGGGCTCGTCGCCAACCGCCTCACGCCCGAACCGGAACCCCACGAGGAGGGACGCGGCGCGCGCTTCCTCCGTAATCGCTGCGCGACCGAGCGCGAGCGCCTCGAGACGGTCCGCGAGACGTTCGACCAGCCGCTCGCGGGCGTCATCGAGACGCGCGTCGCGGAGGTAAAAGGCGACTTCCTCGCCGACGTCGCCGCCGACCTCGACATCGACGTGACGGCCCCCGACCCCCGAACAGGAGGGCCTCGATCTTAATTTCCGAAAGGCAAAACGAAAAATATCGCGGTTATACCGCCCGTAGACGGGCACCGTCACTCGGATTCGTTGTCATCCTCGGCAAATAATTGGGAAGTTTTAAGCGTGTTACCAGAAGACCATACTATCCGATACCATGGTTCAGATAATCTGGCTAGTCGCGATAGTCCTCACGCTGTTCAGCGTCGGCTACCTCGGCTACTCCCGGTACCTCTCTCAGTTCGTCGACCTCGACGACACGCGCGAGACGCCGGCTCACAAGTACGAAGACGGACAGGAGTACGTACCGGCGAAGAAACCCGTCCTCCTCGGACACCACTACTCGAGCATCGCGGGCGGCGCGCCCATCGTCGGCCCCATCACCGCCGGCGTCATCTGGGGGTGGGTCCCGGCGCTGCTCTGGATCGCCATCGGCAACCCGCTGATGGGCGCGGTCCACGACTTCACCGCGCTGTCGGCGAGCCTCCGCCACGAGGGGAAGTCCATCGGCTACATCATCGGCGAGTACGTCGGCGAGCGGGGCAAGAACATGCTCCTGTGGTTCGCCTTCCTCACCATCATCCTCGTGGTGGCGGTGTTCGCCCTCGTCGTCGGCATCGTCTTCAACGCCTACCCCGAGGCGGCGACCGCGAGCCTCATCTACATCGGCCTCGCGGTGTTCTTCGGCGCCTACCTCTACCAGTTGAACCTCCCGTTCGTCCCCGGGACGGTGGCGTTCGTCGTCGCCATGTTCGTCGGCGTCTACGCGGGCATCCAGCTCCCGGTCGCGCTGTTCGAGCCCGCGGCCCGCGCGCCCGCCAACACGCTCGTCCTGTTCTCCGGCGAGGGGGCGTGGCTCCCCGGCGTCGGCGCGCTCGGCGCGAACACCGCCGCGTGGGTGCCGGTCATTCTCGTCTACGGTGCCATCGCCAGCGCGCTCCCGGTGTGGGTGCTCCTGCAACCGCGTGACTACCTCTCGTCGTTCCTGCTCTACACCGGCGTCGGCGGGGCGCTGCTCGCCATCATCGTCGGCACGGTCCTCGGGTCGTCCTCGGAACCGCTCGTCACCAACCTCGAACCGTACTACGGGTTCATCGGTCGCTCCGGCGCACCGCTGTTCCCCCTGCTGTTCATCACCATCGCCTGCGGGACCATCAGCGGGTTCCACTCGCTGGTCTCCTCGGGGACGACCTCGAAACAGCTCAACAAGGAGTCCGACGCCCGCCTCATCGGCTACGGCGGGATGCTCGGCGAGGGACTGCTCGCGACGGTGGCGCTCGCGTCGGTCGCCATCGTCTCGCCCGACGTCGGCAGCGGCATCGGCCTCGCACTCCCGACGTTCGCGGAGGGCGGCGGCATCATGCTCACCAGCCTGGGCCTCCCCGCCTCCTTCGGCGGGCCGTTCATGGCGCTCGTGCTCGTGAGCTTCCTGCTCACCTCGACCGACACCGCCGTCCGCCTCGGGCGCTACATGCTGGAGGAAATCGTCGGAACGCCCGAGACGACGGCCCAGTCGTTTGCAACCGACCGCTTCGGCAACGCCGCGGTCCAGGCGATTCCGGCGTACATCCTCATCACCAGCGGGTCGTGGGTCACCCTCTGGCAGCTGTTCGGCGGCGCGAACCAGCTGCTCGCGGCGCTCGCGCTCCTGACGGCGACGGTCTGGCTCGCCAACTGGGACCGCAGCAAACAGCTCATCAGCACCGGCCTGCCGATGGCGCTGATGACCACCATCACCGTCATCGGCCTCGGCTGGCTCGCGTTCCACGACAACCTCTACGTGAAGTTCGTCCAGGGCGAGTGGGGCGAAGCCGGTCCCACCGTGTTCGCACAGGCCTCCGCGCTCGTCCAGGTCGCCATCGCGCTCACCCTCGTCGGCCTGGCGCTGTCGCTCGTCTACATCGGCGTCGGGAACATCAGAAAAGCGCGCGACCGCTCCGGACGGGCGGTCGCAGATGGCGGTGACCCGGGCGACGACTGACCGGTCGCGACACTCCCCTTCTCGCGTTCTCGACTCCGTGACGCGCTCGTGACGTGACGCCGCGGCTCGCGGGCGTGGCGACGGAGGAGAGACGGCGGACTACCGACCGAACAGCCCCGCCAGTCGCCCGACCAGTCCGCGGCGCGGTTCGTCACCCTCCCAGAGCCGGAAGGCCCCCTCGACGTCCGCGTTGGCGCTCGCGACGAGGTCCTCCTCGTCGGGCGCGACGACGAGCAGGTTCACCTCGTAGTGGCCGTAGTAGCCGTACCGCAGCAGGGTGCGGTCCTCGAAGCCGTCGACGAACGCCCGGACCGCCTCGGGTATCTCGGGGACGACGAGCGCGAAGGTGTAGTCGGTGCTGAAGTGCTCCTCGTCGGGGTCGATGCCCTCGGCGAGGTCGTGGCCGAGCGCGACGAGGCGCTCGAGGTCGGCGGTGGTCACCGACGAGGACGTCCGGGCGTAGAGGTACTCGCTCGACCCGTGGTTCCCGTAGGTGACGGAGGGGTGCAGGAAGTGTTTCCGGCTCTCGATACGCATCTCACCGTAGAGGTCGAAACGCTCGCCGCCGAGGGCGTAGTCGTCCTCGAGGTCGTAGTTGTGCAACAGGCGGTCGGCGACCCGGTCGAGGTACTCGTCCTCCCAGTCGGGGACGCCGAGGTCGGCGCGGGTGGGGACGCCCGCGTCTGCGCCCTCGCGCTCGTCGGCGTCGCCCTCGCCGGCGTCGACGGGCGCCTCGCTCATCGCGGCCCGTCCTCCTCCTCCGCGTCGGGGTCGTAGGGGTGGACGTCGTCCGCGGCCGGCGGGACGCCGATGGCCAGCACCGACACCGACCCGTCGGCGTCGGCCGGGTTGTACGCGCGCTGGGGGTCGCCGGGGTCGCAGGCGAACAGCGACCCGGCCGGGACGGTGTAGGTTCCCGCGGGCGTCTCGACACTGAGCGTCCCCTCGAGGACGTAGAACGCCTCCTCCTGCTCGTCGTGGTAGTGGTAGGCGAGCGGGAGTTGCTCGCCGGGGGCCGCCTCGAAGCGGTTGAGGGCGACGCCGTCGAGGTCGGCGGGCGCCGAGAGTCGCTGGAGCGTGCACGGCCGGTCCGGTTCGGGGTCAAGGTCGTCCGCGTCCACGACGCGATAGCTCATACCCGTAGGCGGCCGAGCGGCAGTATAAACCCCGTGCTTCACGGGAACGCTTAACTCGCCTGCACCCCGACAGGTCGGTATGGGAGGAAAAGAGACCGAAGCGTGCGGACGGTGCGCGATGAGCACCGTCGTCTCCTCGACGCTCGACGAGGAGGGACGCGCCCGCGACCCCTACGGGGACGCGCGCATCGAGGTCGACGACGACGAGGCGCGACGCGTCTCGCCCGGCGCGTGGCTCTCGGGCGTGAAGGACCGCCTCGACGCGGTCGCGACCCGACTCACGTACGGGAACTGAGGGCGACCGTCGTGCGGTACCACGTCTCGCGACACGAACTCGCGGGAGAAGCTTTTTAGTGTCCCCGACGTAGGCCCTCGCGAGAATGGAAGAGAGCATTTCGGGATTCAGCGTCCGCGGGTCGTGGGGCGACATCGTCGAACACGGCGAGCGCCTCTCGCGCGCGCTCATCGACGTCGGCGCGGACGGGCCCGAGTTCGAGGAGTGGGACGAGTGGCGGCCGAAGAGCCACGAACGACTGGACGAAGACGTCAACGAGAAGACGGCGGAACAGGCGAGCGTCGGCGAGGGGAAGGGCGAGCGTGCGGGGAAGGAACCGGACGAGGACCTGAAGACGGCCGGCGAGAAGCTCTCGGAGTCCTACGACCGCCTCGCCGACGACACCGACGAGGCGATGAGCAAGTGGGGCGAGTCCATCGACTACGTCGCGCGCGCGGCCGACTCCGCGGGCCGGCGCGCCCTCCGGAAGGTCGAGGGGACCGTCTACCGCAACGTGATGACGCAGATCGCCCCCTACTACTTCGACAACGACCTCGTCAGCGCGAACGTCCAGCGGTCGTCCCGGGGCGGCGAGCGCGTCTACTCCTTCGAGGTGAACGTCAACGACGACGACCTGAAGGACGAGGTCTCGGAGTGCCTCGCCGACTACGAGGACACCGTCGACCGCTGGCACGTCGACACCGAGAAGGAGACGGCGGCGCTCGAAGCCGTCGAGGGCGGCGACGGCGTCGACATCCCCGAGAGCCAGGACGACGTCCGACCGACCGTGAACTGACCCGACCCGCCGACACCCGCCTCCGGCCCGCCCGAAATCCCACCGCAAGCGTGCCCTTCATTGCAGCTTACGCAGTAGGTGGTGCAGATGGTCTCCGCGCTCGTCGTCGTCACTCTACTCGTCGCTAGCGTCGCCAGTCTGTTCATGGCGTGGGCCATCGGTGCGGGGTCGTCCGGTTCGACCCCCTTCGCCCCGGCTGTCGGGGCGAACGCCATCTCGGTGATGCGCGCGGGGTTCGTCGTCGGCCTGCTCGGCCTGCTTGGCGCCGTCCTCCAGGGGGCGAACGTCTCGGAGGCCGTCGGTCGACAGCTCATCAGCGGCGTGACGCTCACGCCGCTGGCGGCGGTGGTCGCGCTCACGCTCGCGGCGGTGCTCGTCGCCATCGGGGTGTTCACCGGTTACCCCATCGCTACCGCGTTCACCGTCACGGGGGCGGTCATCGGCGTCGGTCTCGCGCTCGGCGGCGCGCCGGCGTGGGCGAAGTACCAGGAGATAGCGGCGGTCTGGACGCTCACTCCCTTCGTCGGCGGCGGCCTCGCCTACGCCACCGCCCGCCTGCTTCGCAACGAGTCGGTCTCGGAACGCGTCGCCATCCCGGTGCTCGGTGCCGTCGTCGGCGTCGTCCTCGCAAACGTCGAGTTCGCCCTGCTCGGCCCGGCCGGCGAGTCGGCGTCCATCGCGAGCGCGACGGCGCTCGAACTCCCCTCGTTCTCGAGTTCGCTGGTCGTCGTGGCCGTCTCGGTGCTGGCGGCCGTGCTCTTCGCGCTCGTCCTCGCCCGTGACATCGCCCGGAACGAGGTGCGCGCCCAGCGGCACTTCCTGCTCGTCCTCGGCGGGCTGGTCGCGTTCTCCGCCGGCGGGAGTCAGGTCGGCCTCGCGGTCGGCCCCCTCCTCCCGCTGCTCGACGACGTCGGGGTCTTCGTCCCGCTCACCGTCGTCCTCCTCGGGGGCGGGTTCGGCCTCCTGCTCGGGTCGTGGACGGGCGCGCCGCGGATGATAAAGGCCATCGCGCAGGACTACTCCTCGCTCGGTCCGCGGCGCTCCATCGCGGCGCTCATCCCGTCGTTCGTCATCGCGCAGGTCGCCGTCTTCCTCGGCGTCCCCATCTCGTTCAACGAGATCATCGTCAGCGCCATCATCGGGAGCGGCTACGCCGCCGGCGGCGCGGGCGTCAGTCGGGAGAAGATGGTGAAGACCGTCCTCGCGTGGCTGGCCTCGCTCGCCGGCGCCATCGGAGTCGGCTACGGCGCGTACTTCGCCGTCTCGACGGCCCTCGCCGCCCTCGTCGGTTGAGGGCGATTACTCGGTCGAGACGCTCTCCGGTTCGGGTTCCTCGTACGTCCGGTCCTTCGAGATACGTGCACGCATGATGCGGGTGTTGTCGACCTGCTCGACGCGGATGACGACGTTCTCGTAGGAGAGTTCCTCGCCCTCCTCGACGAGGCGGCCGGCACGGTTGAAGATGAACCCTGCGATGGTCTCGAACTCCTCGCCCTCGGGGAGTTCGATGTCGAGGGCGTCGTTCACCTCGTCGATGTTGACCTCGCCGCGGACCAGCGCCGTCTCCTCGTCGATGAACTCGATGGGCTCGTCCTCCTCGCCCTCGAGTATCTCGCCGACGATCTCCTCGGTGATGTCCTCCATCGTCAGCAGTCCCTCGGTGGTCCCGAACTCGTCGATGACGATGACCATGTGCATCCGGTTCTCGCGCATCTCGCGCAGGAGTTCGTCGACGTTCTTCGACTCGGGGACGTGGAGCGTCGGTTCGATGAGGTCGCCGAGTTCGAGGTCGCCGCGCTCGCCGTAGTTGAGGTCGCGCACGAGGTCGCGGATGTGGACGATGCCGGCGACGTTGTCGAGGCTCCCCTCGTAGACCGGCATCCGGGCGTGGCCGCTGTGGATGCACGTCTCGATGGCCTCCTCGATGGTCGCGTCCTGCGGGATGCCGGTCATGTCGAGGCGGGGGGTCATCACCTCCTTGGCGATGGTGTCGTTGAACCGGAGGGTCCGCTGGAGCATCTGCCGTTCGTCCTCGTCGAGGACGCCCTCGCGCTCGCCGGTCTCGATGATGTCGCTTATCTCCTGGCGCGTGACGTAGGAGGTCTCGATGGCCGCCCGGCCGCCGGTGACCCGGTTGACCTGTCGGGTGAGGAAGTCGAACGTGACGACCAGCGGGAGGAGGACGTACTCGGCGAGTTTCAGGGGACGGGCGATGCGCAGCGCCCAGTTCTCGGTGTTCTCGATGGCGTAGGACTTGGGGGCGCTCTCGCCGAACAGGAGGACGACGGCGGTGATGGCGAGCGTCGCGACGGCGACGGCCGCCCCGCCGCTCAGGTAGAAGCTCAACAGCCCCGTCGCGATGGACGACATCGCGATGTTGACGATGTTGTTCCCGACGAGGATGGTCACGAGCAGTCGGTGGGGGTCCTGCTTGAGTCGTTTGACCGTCGCCGCGCCCGGTCGCCCCTCCTCGTTGAGCGCGTCGACGCGGTGGGACGCGAGCGAGAACATGGCGATCTCCGACGACGAGAAGAACGCCGACAGCACGATGAGCAGGAAGATGACGCTGACGCCGATGAGCGTGAACTGCATCTGGCTCAGCGCCAGCGGTCCGATCTCGACCTGCTGGAGGGTGGTCGCAGTGAGAACTCCCGAGAGACGATGGCCCATTGACGGGTGCTCTTCTGGCCCGTCGAGATTAAGCGTTGTCATGGACGTCGAAGGGCTTAGGACGCTCACGCCCGTCCTCCGACGCATGGAGGAGACGATCACGCTCTACCGACTGCAGGCGTGTCCCTACTGCGAACGCGTCGTGCGCGTCCTCGACGAACTCGACCTGCCGTACCGCTCGCGGTTCGTCGAGCCGATGCACTCCGACCGGAACGTCGTCAGGCGCCTCAGTGGGAAGCGAACCGTCCCGGCCATCGTCGACGAGCACACCGGCGTCACCATGTCCGAGAGCGCGAACATCGTCGACTACCTCCGCTCCGAGTACGGCGACGGGGGTGCGGCCTGATGGTGGACTTCGACGTCGTCGACCTCGGCCCCGTCGACCACCCCGCCGTCGGCGAGTCGGCGCCGGACTTCACCCGGCCGCTCGTCAACGCCGAGTACTGGGAGGACACCTCGTTCTCGGCCCTCTACGAGGAGGGCCCCGTGCTGCTCGTCTTCCACACGATGGACGGGGCGTTTCCCTCGACGTACCTCTGGAACGAGGTCCGGGACCGGGGGTGGACCGACCGGCTCCGCGTGGTCGGCCTCTCCGTCTCCTCGCCGTACGAGCACAAGACGCTCATCGAGGAGCGCGGCGTCGACGCGACGCTGTTCTCGGACCCGGCGAACGGCGTGGCCGAACGGTACGGCATCGCGAACGACCTCGACGGGATGACCGGCGTCAGCGAACCCCGCCCCGCGGTCTTCCTCGTCGACACCGAGGGGACGGTTCAGTACGCGTGGGTCGCCGCCGAGTGGCCCGAGTTCCCCGACTACGACGAGGTCGAGGCCGCCATCGACGAGCACGTCGCGTAACCGACTCGCCGGCGACCCGCTACGCTTTTTCGCGCCGCGCGCCCACCGCCGACGATGAGCGACGTCTCCGACTCCGACCTCGCCACGGCGGCGGCCGCCGTCCGCGACGGCGAGTGCGTGGTCTACCCGACCGAGACGGTGTACGGACTCGGCGCGGACGCCCGCTCCGCCGCCGCCGTCGAACGGGTGTTCGACCTGAAGGGCCGCTCGCGCGAGAAGCCCGTCTCGCTCGCCGTCCCGAGCGTCGAGGCCGCCCGCGTGCACACCCGTCCGACCGACCGCGAGATGGCGTTCATGGAACGGTTCCTTCCCGGTCCGGTGACCGTCGTCGTCGAACGACGCGCGGGCGTCCCAGACGTCCTCACCGCCGGGCGTGACCGCGTCGGCGTGCGCGTCCCCGACCACCCCGTCGCGCTCGCGCTCCTCCGGCGGGTCGCGCCGACGCCCGTCACGGCCACGAGCGCCAACCGGAGCGGCGCGGGCAGCGCCAGACGCGTCGACGACATCGACCCCGCGCTCCGCGACCGGGTCGGGGCCGTCCTCGACGCCGGCGGTCTCGCCGGCACCGAGAGCACCGTCGTCGACGTCTCCGCCGGGTCGATTCACCGGCGCGGGGCGAACGCCGACGCCGTCGAGGACTGGCTGGCCGACTACTGACCTGACCCGACCTCGCCTACCCCAGCAGCGACCGGAGCGACCGCGTCCGGACGCCACACTCGTCCCGGTACTCGCAGGGTTCGCACTTCGCCCGGTCGCGCGTCCGCGCCGGCGGCCCGGTCACGCTCGCGGCCGTCCGGAGCGCTCGTCGGAACTGGCCGGTCCGCCGGGCGGTGAGCGGTACCTCGCGCACTACGCCGTGCGTCGGGTACTCGACGTACGCCCGCTCGACGCGCGTCTCGCGCGTCCACGCGAGCGCCTTCGCCATCGCCACCGCCCGGACGGTCTGGGGCGCCCAGACCCCCGTTTCGGGGGGGACGCCGGCCGAGACGAGACTCGGCGCGAGCGGCTCCTCGACGACCTTGTGAGCGACCCCGCGCACCTGTCGACCGGTGAGGAAGACGTCGCGCTTCGGCGGATTACAGAGGGCGTCGAAGGCGTCGATTCGGGCCCCCGAGCGGCCGAGCGCCGCCCGGTAGGCCGTCGGCGAGACGGCGATGGGTTCCGCGCGCAGGTCGGTCGCCGGGTCGCGCAACTCGTCGTACCGGAAGGCGAGTTCGTGACGTTCGTCGCGCTCGGGGTACGGACTGTCGTCCCGGCGGCGGTAGTAGAGCTTCCGCGCGCAGTAGGCCGCGAGCGAGACGTCGGTGATTGCCTGCACGACGGGTCTGGTCCCGTTCCCCTACTTGAACGTTCGGCCTGGCGCGTTGTCCGTCGGTCGGTGGCTCCCTTCGAGTAGTCACTACTGAACCGCACCGCGAGCGACCGCCGGGAGCGAGCGGACGCGTCGAACCTCCGAAGGGGGTGAGGCGCGGTTTCGGTCGAGGTTTTACCAGCGAGTGAGCGCGTCGGAGGCGCGCGAACGAGCGCAGTAAAACGTCGGTTAGAAGGAAACGTCCGTCTCCATCCCGTCGGTGGCCTCGTCGAGGCCGTCCTCCTGGACCTCCTCGGTGTGGCCGGCGAGGTCGGCGTCCGTGAGCAGTTCCTCGAACTCGCTGTGGAAGCGGTCGTTGACGCTCCGGCGACGGGTCTGAGTCTCGACGACCGCGCGGTACTTGCGGACAGTGGACTCGGCGACGTCGAGTTCCGCGGCCACCTCGGTGACCGGGCGGTCCTCGTTCAGCAACTCGCGCAGGCGCTGGAGTTCGAAGGGTGCGTCCGTCTCGCGCTCGCGCAGCAGGTGCAGGTCGTGACGCGCCCGGACGACCGTCTCGCGGTCGGCGTCGAGGCGCTCGGCGAGCGCGGCGTCGCTCTCGCCGTCGAAGAACCCGTAGATGACCGTCAGCAGGTCGTCGTCAGCGAGGTCCGTCCGGAACTCGAACTGCTCGCGCATGCGCGCGACGAGTTCGTCGATGCGCGCCTCGATTCGCCCCCGGTCCTCGCTGAGTGACCCCCTCGCCGCCTCCTGCTTCTCCGTCACCGTCTCGCCCTCCGTGACGTCGATGAAGATGTCGCGGAGTTCCTCGGTCTTCTTGTTCATTAGTGGCTGTAAGGTCACGCGACTCCCCCTCTTGAATCTACTGCCTACCCCTCCCGTCAACCGACGGGTTCAATGTGGTTGACGACGACCGCCGAGACGACATGGACACGACAGAGCAGACGGTGGACCTCGTGGGCGACGAGACGGTCGAGAACGTCGCCCGGGCGGCGCTGTTCGCGGCGCTGACCGGTGCGTTCGCCTACGTGGTCTTCCCGAACCCGGTGTCGCCGACGGACATCACGCTACAGGTCCTCGGGGTGTTCCTCGCGGGTATCTTCCTCGGGCCGGTCTGGGGGACCGTCTCGATGGTGCTCTACCTCGCGGCGGGGTCGCTCGGCGCGCCGGTGTTCCTCGGGGGGGCGGCGGGAGTCGGACAGTTGCTCGGCCCCACCGGCGGGTACCTCCTCTCGTACCCGCTCGCGGCCGGCGTCATCGGCCTCGTCGTCCACGGCGGCGCGACGCTGCGCGACCCGAGCGCGGCGAGCCTGTTCCGCCTCGTCGCGGCGCTGACGCTCGGGACGCTCGTCATCTACGCGCTTGGCGCCCTCGGGCTGATGTTCTTCGGCGACCTCGGCGTCCGGGCGGCGGTCGTCGGAGGGGCGCTCGTCTTCCTCCCGGCGGAGGCGCTGAAGGCGGCCGCGGCCGTCGGCATCGTCCGGAGCGACGCCATCGCGGCGGCATGATTCGCGTCGAGGACCTCGTCCACCGCTACGGGGCGACCCAGGCGCTCGACGGCGTCTCGCTGTCGGTCGCGGACGGCGAGTTCGTCCTCCTCGCGGGGGCGAACGGCTCGGGCAAGACGACGCTCGTCCGGCACTTCAACGGCCTGCTGCCCCCCGACGAGGGACGGGTCACCGTCGACGGCCGTCCCGTCGACGAGGACGTCGTCGCCGCCCGCACCAGCGTCGGCATGGTCTTCCAGGACCCGCGGGACTGCTTCGTCGCCGCGACGGTCGGCGCCGACGTGGCCTTCGGCCCGGAGAACCTCGGACTCGCCCACGAGGAAATCGACCGTCGCGTCGGCGAGGCGCTCGCCGCCGTCCGGATGGACGGCCGGCGCGACGAGCGCATCGACGCCCTCTCGGGCGGCGAGCAGGCCCGCGTCGCCATCGCCGGCGCGCTCGCGATGCGCCCCGCCCACCTCGTCCTCGACGAACCGTTCGCCGGGCTGGACTGGCCGGCCCGGACGGCCGTCCTCGACCGACTGGTGGCCCTCAACGACGAGGGGACCGGCGTGGTGGTCGTCACCCACGACCTGCGGGACGTCCTCGACGTCGCCGACCGGCTCGTCGTCCTCTCGGCGGGCCGGGTCGTCGAGGACGGCCCGCCGGAGTCGGTCGCGTCCCGCCTCGCAGTGCACGACGTCCGGCCGGTCGCCGCCGACGCCCCTCCCTGAGTCGTGTCGACCTACACCCCCGGCGAGTCGTTCGCCCACCGCCTCGACCCCCGGAGCAAACTCGCCGTCCAGGCGGGCTTCGCCGTCGCCGCGCTGGCACACACGACCGTCCCGGGACTCGCGGTCCTGACCGGGGTCTGTGCAGCGATACTCCTCGCCGCCCGGACGCACCCGGCGCGCGCGCTCGCGGACCTCCGGCTGTTGCTCCCCTTCCTCGTCCTCCTGCCGGTGGTCGAGGGAGCCACGCTGGGGCCGCCGTGGTTCTCGGTCGCCGACGCTCGCGCGCCCGCCCTCGCCAGCTACCGGACGCTGCTGGTCGTCCTCGTGAGCGTCGCGTACGTCCGGACGACGCCCGTCAGGGAGTCACGGGCGGCGGTCCAGCGACTCGTCCCCGGTAAGCCCGGTCGGGTCCTCGGGACGGGTGTCGCGCTCGTCTTCCGGAACCTCGCGGTGTTCCGGGGTGACCTCCGGCGCGCCCGCGAGGCGTCGGCGGCGCGACTGGGGGACGAACGCCCGCTCGTCGACCGGATGCGTCTCGTGGCGACGGCGGGGCTGGCGCGCGCGCTCGGACGGACCGAGACGCTCTCGCTCGCCATGCGCGCGCGCTGTCTCTCGTGGAACCCCACGCTCCCGCCGCTCGCCCTCGCGCGCGTGGACGTGCCGGTGCTCGCGCTCGCGTGTACCCTGTTCACCTGGGGGCTGCTCTGAGCTACCAGCGAAAACAACCCGACGCGACGCGGATTCCGTTGGTAAGACTTAACCCCCTGCTTCGTTGCTGATAGAGTATGACATACCCGCTACAGGGAGGGACGGAGGTGACGCGCGAGACGTTCTGGCTCATCGGTCCGGTCGGTGAGCTGGTGTTCTACTACCTCGCGGTTCTCACCATCGCCGTCTTCCTCTGGGGGGTCTACGACCGCTTCGCCCGCTACGCGCGGGGGAGCGCCGACCCCTTCGACCGCCTGAGTGACCTGCCCGGCCGCATCGCCCGCTCCGCGAAGGCCGTCGGGTCGAACGAGAAGCTCTTCGACCGCGACTTCGTCGGCGGCGTGATGCACGCGTTCATCCTCTGGGGCTTCCTGACGCTGCTCATCGGGACGACCATCCTCGCCATCGACATGGACATCTGGACGAAGGCGCTCGGTCAGCCCTCCTTCTTCGTCGGTGACTTCTACCTCTCGTACTCGCTGGTGATGGACGCGATGGGGCTGCTGTTCGTCGTCGGCCTCGGCGTCGCGCTCTACCGGCGCTACGTCGTCAACAAGGAGCGCCTCTGGGGGAAACACACCGACTGGGAGGACGCCTTCCTCGTCTGGACGCTGTTCTTCCTCGGCGTCGGCGGCTACCTCGTCGAGGGGATTCGCATCCTCGGGACGGGCTTTCCCGACTTCGAGACGGTGAGCTTCGTCGGCTGGTTCGTCGCCGACGTCCTCCGCGTCGCCGGCATGGACGAGGCGATGGCGCGGGCCGTCTACCCCCTCACGTGGTGGTCGCACGCGCTGCTCGCGTTCGTCTTCATCGCGGCCGTCCCCTACGCGAAGCCGTTCCACATGATATCGAGTTTCGCCAACGTCGTCACGCACGACGAGATGGCCGGCCAGCGCCTGCCCGGCATCCCGGCGGACTTCGAACACACCAACGCCGAGTCCATCGACGACTTCACCTGGAAGGAACTGCTCGACCAGGACGCCTGTACGAAGTGCGGGCGCTGTTCGTCGGTCTGTCCGGCGAAGGCGTCCGGCCGGCCGCTCGACCCGCGCGACGTCATCCTCGACCTGAAGGCGTACCGCGAGTCGCTCGACGCCGGCGGCGAGGAGCGACCCATCGTCGCCGACGGCGGCTCCGTCATTGACACGGAGACGATGGAGTCGTGTATGGCCTGCATGGCCTGCATGGACGCCTGCCCGGTCGACATCGAGCACCTCAACTCCTTCACGCGGATGAACCGCCAGATGACCGACGAGGGGGCCATCAAGCCGAGCATGCAGGAGGTCTTCCAGAACGTGATGCAGAAGGGCAACACGTTCGGCGACCCCGCACGCAAGCGCGCCGACTGGACCGACGACCTCGACTTCGAGGTGACCGACGCCCGCGAGGAGACGGTCGAGTACCTCTGGTACGTCGGCGACTACCCGAGCTTCGACGACCGCAACAAGCGCGTCGCCCGCTCGCTGGCCACGCTGTTCGAACACGCCGACGCCTCCGTCGGCATCCTCTACGACGACGAGGTGTACGACGGTAACGACATCCGGCGCGTCGGCGAGGAGTTCCTCTACCTCGAACAGGCCGGCACGCTCATCGAGTCCTTCGAGGCCTGCGACTTCGAGAAGCTGGTCTGCACCGACCCCCACTCCTACAACACGTTCAAGAACGAGTACCCGGAGGTCGACTTCGAGGAGTTCGCCGACGACCCGATGATGGACTTCGACATCGAGGGCTTCTGGAACGCCGAGGGGGAGGTGGAGGTGTATCACTACACGCAGGTCGTCCAGGAACTCGTCGCCGAGGGCCGCCTCCCGCTGTCGGGGACGGAACTCGACTACACCGTCACCTACCACGACCCCTGTCACCTCGGGCGGTACAACGACGAGTACGAGGCGCCCCGCGACCTCGTGCGCGCGACGGGCTGTGCCCTCCACGAGATGCCGCGTAACCGCGCCAACTCCTTCTGCTGTGGCGGCGGCGGCGGCGGCCTCTGGATGGACCTGGAGGAGGACACCAAACCCTCGGAGGAACGCCTCCGCGAGGCGCTCGAGGACACCGACGCGGGCGCGAGCGTCGAGAAGTTCGTCGTCGCCTGCCCGATGTGCCTGACGATGTACGAGGACGGCCGCAAGACCGGCGGCTTCGAGGAGCACATCGAAATCGTCGGCCTCTCGGAACTGCTCGCCGAGGCCGTCGAGGCCGGCGGAACCGCCGCACAGCCCTCGACGTCGGAGTCGGCCGCCCCCGCCGACGACTGAGCGTCGACCCTTCCTCCATCGACCGCCTCGCTCCCGTCGGCGCGCATCGACAACGGCTTTCACCGCCCCCCTCGACGGTCCGGTATGGACCTCACTCACCGCCCCCGCCGGCTCCGGACCGACGGGATTCGGCCGCTGGTGCGCGAGACGACGCTGTCGCCGTCGGACCTCATCGCCCCCGTCTTCGTCGACGCGACGACCGACGAGCGCGTCCCCATCGGGTCGATGCCCGGGCACGTCCGGGTCCCCGTCTCGGGCATCGTCGACCGCGTCGAGGAGGTGCTGGAGACGGGCGTCGAGGCCGTCATGCTGTTCGGCATCCCCGAGTCGAAGGACGAGGTCGGGTCGCGCGCCTACGCCGAGGACGGCGTCGTCCAGCGGGCGATGCGCGCCGTGAGCGAGGAGACCGACGCCTACGTCGTCGGCGACGTCTGTCTCTGTGAGTACACGAGCCACGGCCACTGCGGCGTGCTCACCGACGAGGCCCGCGGGCGGTGGGAGCGCCTCCACCGCGGCGACGACCCGGCGCACGTCACCGACTCGTCGCTCACCGTCGAGAACGACCGGACGCTCGACCTGCTCGCGCGCACGGCCGTGTCGCAGGCCGACGCGGGCGCGGACATGGTCGCCCCCTCCAGCATGACCGACGGGATGGTCGGCGCGATTCGGGCGGCGCTCGACGACGCGGGCCACGAGGACGTCCCGGTGATGAGCTACGCCGCGAAGTTCGAGTCGGCGTTCTACGGCCCGTTCCGCGACGCCGCCGACGGCGCGCCCGCCTTCGGCGACCGGAGCCACTACCAGATGGACCCCGCGAACGCCCGCGAGGCGATGCGCGAGGTGCGCCTCGACGTCGAACAGGGCGCGGACGTGCTGATGGTCAAACCAGCGCTCCCCTACCTCGACGTGGTCCGGGCCGTCCGCGAGACGTACGACCACCCCGTCGCCGCCTACAACGTCAGCGGGGAGTACGCCATGCTCCACGCCGCCGCCGAGAAGGGGTGGCTCGACCTCGACGCCGTCGCCCGCGAGTCGGTCCTCTCCATCAAGCGCGCCGGGGCCGACCTGGTGGTGACGTACTTCGCCGAACGTCTCGCCGAGGACCTGTCGACCCCCTGAGTCGCGATACCCCGGCGCGCGCGAGGCCGAATTGACTGTCTGGCAACATTTGCACTGGACGAACGTCCGGATAGAATCGGTGTAGACGTGGGGTTTCTGGACGGTAGACGACCTTATATCGATAATATCGTACCGTATTTTGGACGAGTCGGTTTTAATGCGGGCAATATTTTGTAATATTCAAGCAAGCGCTTATGTAGTGGTACTCCGTGGGGTTCTATCGTGATTTGGAATCACGGTCTTCCGAAATTCGGGGGAAAGTTGGACGAAAGTGTATCCGATAGCCCTGGGGTGAGCCGCTGATGGCGCTGCTCCAGGCCGACCCGACCGCCATCGTCCAGTCCGTCAACTACGTGTGGGTGCTGGTGGTGACCTTCCTCATCTTCTTCATGCACGCGGGGTTCGCGATGCTGGAGGCGGGGCAGGTCCGCGCCAAGAACGTCGCCAACCAGTTGACGAAGAACATGCTCACCTGGTCGGTGGGCGTGACGGTGTTCTTCCTGCTCGGCGCGGGCACCGAGGCGCTGGTCGCCTCCGTGACCGGCGGCGCCGACTACGGCGGCTTCTTCGCGCTGCTGAGCGCCACCGACTCGCTCGCGTGGGTCGACTGGCTGTTCGGCGCCGTCTTCGCCATGACCGCCGCGACCATCGTCTCCGGCGCCGTCGCGGGCCGGATGAAACTCCGCGCGTACGTGGGCTACACCGTCGTGCTCGCCGCGGTCATCTACCCCGTCGTCACCGGCCTGACGTGGGCCGGCGGCTGGCTCTCCACGCTCGGCTTCACCGACTTCGCGGGCGGCATGATCGTCCACGCGATGGGCGGCGTCGCCGCGCTGACCGCCGCCGCGATGGTCGGCCCGCGCATCGGCCGGTTCAACGACGACGGCTCGGTCAACGTCATCCCCGGCCACTCCATCACCTTCGCGGTGCTGGGGACGCTCATCCTCTGTTTCGGCTGGTACGGCTTCAACGTCGGCACCGCCGCGGCCCCGCTGGCCGAGGGCGCCACCGAACTGGCCGACTTCAGCTACGTCGGCCGCGTCGCGCTGACGACCACTCTCGGCATGGCCGCGGGCGCCATGGGTGCCAGCGCGATGTCGCTGGCGAGGAACCGCAAGGTCGACACGCTGTACGTCGCCAACGGCATGCTCGCCGGCCTCGTCGGCATCACGAGCAACACCGACCTCATCACGTGGGCCGGCGCGCTCGTCATCGGCGGCCTCGCCGGCGCGCAACTCCCGCTGGTGTTCGAGTTCGTCGAGAAGCGCCTCAACATCGACGACGTCTGTGCGGTCTTCCCGGTCCACGGGAGCGCCGGCATCCTCGGCGCGCTGCTGGTCGGCGTGCCCATCTTCACCGTCCCCGACGCGGGCGTGAGCTTCGTGAGCCAACTCGTCGGCGTCGTCGTCATCGCCGGCTGGACCGTCCTCGCCACCGCGGTCGTCCTGGGCGTGTTCAAGGCGGCCGGGCAACTGCGCGTCACCCGCGAACACGAGATCGAGGGCCTCGACATCTCCGAACACGGCGTCGAGACCTACCCCGAGTTCAGCCTCGGTGACGAACCCGTCGTCGCCGACGGCGGTATCGTCCGGACCGACGGCGGCGTCGAGACGGGCGGCATCAAGCTCGTCATGGCGTACATCCGCCCGGACAAACTCGCCGACGTGAAGCGCGCGCTCGCGGAGGTCGGCGCCCCCTCCATCACGGTCACGAACGTCAGCGGCCGCGGCTCCCAGCCCGCGAAGAAGAGCCAGTGGCGCGGCGAGGAGTACGTCGTCGACCTCCACCAGAAGGTGAAAGTCGAGTGCGTCGTCGCCGAGGTGCCCGCCGCCGAGGTCGCCGAGGCCGTCCGCGACGCGGCCAAGACCGGCGAACCCGGCGACGGCAAGGTGTTCATCCTCCCCGTGGAGAACGCCTACCAGATCCGCACGGGCGAGGTGGGGGTGGAAGCGGTCTAGGCCGACGGGTGGGTTCCGGACGATACGCCGGCGCGACCCGCGAGCGCGTGCGTGCTCAACCCAGTGCTCGCGGTCGGGCCGCCCACCGGCGGCGTCGTAGGTGGGAACCGTAGACGAGTCGGGTCGACCGACCCGACAGTCGCCGCCGATGGTTCGCTACTTCCTGCTCGCGACCGTCGTGTCCTCCACGACGGTCCATGCTCGCACCGACCAGCGGCCGCGCAGCGCGGACGGTAGCTACTTTTCGCCCCCGCGTGAACCTCCAGCCATGAACCGCGAGACGTCTCGTGACCTCTACGACCGGGCGCTCTCCGTCCTGCCCGGCGGCGTCAACTCCTCGGTGCGGGCGACCCAGCCCTACCCGACGTTCGTCCGCCGGGGCGACGGCGCGCACGTCGTCGACGTGGACGGCAACCGCTACCTCGACTACGTGATGGGCTACGGCCCGCTCCTGCTCGGCCACGACCTCCCCCAGCAGGTGCAGTCGGCCGTCCAGCGCGCCGCGAGCGAGGGGCCGATGTACGGCGCCCCCACCGAGGTCGAAGTCGACCTCGCGGAGTTCGTCGTCCGGCACGTCCCGAGCGTGGAGATGGTCCGCTTCGTCAACTCCGGCACCGAGGCGACGGTGTCGGCGGTCCGCCTCGCGCGCGGACACACGGGGCGGAACAAGCTCGTCGTCATGCAGGGGGGCTACCACGGCGCCCAGGAGTCGACGCTCGTCGAGGGCGACGCCGAACACCCCCGACCGTCCACCAGCGGCATCCCCCAGTCGTTCGCCCGCGAGACGCTTCCCGTCCCGTTCAACGACGAGGCGGCCGTCCGCGAGGTGTTCGAGCGCCACGGCGACGACATCGCGGGCGTCCTCGTCGAACCGATGCTCGGCAACAACGGCATCGTCCTGCCCGTCGACGGCTACCACGACACCCTGCGCGACCTCTGTGACGAGTACGGTTCGCTCCTGATATTCGACGAGGTCATCACGGGCTTCCGCGTCGGCGGCCTCCAGTGCGCCCAGGGGAAGTTCGGCGTCACGCCCGACCTCACCACGTTCGGGAAGATCGTCGGCGGGGGCTTCCCCGTCGGTGCCATCGGCGGTCGGGCCGAGATACTCGAGGCGTTCACCCCGAGCGGCGACGTCTTCCAGTCGGGCACCTTCTCGGGCCACCCCGTCACGATGGCCGCCGGCCTGGAGACGCTCCGGTTCGCCGCCGACGAGGACGTCTACGACCACGTCGACGCCCTCGGCGAGCGCCTCCGGTCGGGGCTCGTCGACGTGCTGGCGGACCACGCGCCCGAGTACACGGTCGTCGGGACCGACAGCACGTTCAAGGTGGTGTTCACCCGGGCGAACACGCCCGCACAGGACGGCGCCTGTTCGACCGGCTGTGCACAGCGCCCCGACTGCGCACGCTTCGAGGCCTGCCCGAAGACCGGTGCCGACGTGGGCAACGCCGAGACGGAGCGCTGGGAGCGCCTCTTCCGACCGTTCATGCGCGAGCAGGGCGTCCTCCTCCCCGCCAACCAGTTCGAGACGCAGTTCGTCAGCTACGCGCACACCGAGGCGGATATCGAGGAGACGCTCGACGCCTACGAGGCGTTCTTCACGGGCTGAGGAGGCCGAACGGCCGGGCGAGGCGGCGAAGCGCCTTCGCGGGGAGTCCGACCAGTCCCCGGCCGGTGTCGCGGACGAACGCCCCGGTTCCGAGTTTCGACTCGTCGACGGCGTAGCGCTCGCCCCGGCGCTCGACCAGGTCGCCGGCCTTCGCCATCGCCAGCGCCTCGCGGACGCGCGTCTCGGTGAGGTCGCACGCCGCCGCGAGTTCCGCGACCGTCTTCGGTTCCTCGCGTAGCTCTTCCATCACGAGATTCCAGTGCGTCGAGTGGAGCATGAACTCGCCGTAGTCCATGTCGTCGACGTCGAGGTCGGCGTCGTCGAGGGCGTCGACCCCGCGGGCGTCGTCCGGCGTCGCGTGTCGCCGGTCGTACGCGGCGTCGAGGAACAGCCAGCACCCGGCGAGCGCCGTCAGGACGGGGAACCAGCGGGCGCCCTCCCCGCCGGTGGCGATACCGTAGCCCATCACGGCGCTCCCGACGAGGACCACGACGCCGATGCCGACCTTCTCCTTCCACGGCGGGGCGTCGGCCGTCTCCTGGACGAGGACGAACAGTTCGGCGATGCAGAACGCGTACAGGAACGTCAGCAGTCCGGCGGTCGAGAGGTCGAACACGACGTAACAGCCGCCGAAGACGGCGGCGTAGCCCGCCAGGTGACGGAGCGTGTAGCGTTCCCGGGCAGTGCGGAGGAGGGCACCGAGCATGGCCGAAGGTACTCGCGCGATTACAAGTAGGTTCGGGCGGTCCCCTCACCCCAGCACGCCGAGGACGGCGACGTCGTACGCCCCGATGTCTCCCGGGTCCTCGAGGACGACGGCCCCGAAGCGCCACGTCGTCCCGGCGGCGAGGTCGTCGGTACTGTCGAGGTAGCGACCGAGGTGTGCGCCGCCCTCGTCGTAGACGCGGGTCCGGACCTCGACGTGCTCGATGCGCTCCCGGCCGGTGTTCTCGACGACCCCCTCGACGACGGCGCCCCGGTAGTCGTCCTTCACCACGAGGTCGTCCTCGCGGAGCGCCAGCGCGGCGAGGACGGCCGCGTACTCGTTGCCCGACGTCTCGGCCCGCACGCCGGCGGCGGCCGCCGCCTCGGCGGTCGAGCCGTTCGCGGGCGTCGACAGGTTCCCCACGGCCCTGCGCTCCCCGTACTCGACCTCGCGGCTGGCGCGACCCCCGCAGCCGGCGACGACGGTCGACGCACCCGCACCGAGGAGGGCGAGGACCCGCCGTCTGCTCGTCGTCCGGGTGGACCGGCTCATCGGGACCCCCCGAGGTCGACGTCGTCCGGCCGCTCCGCCTCGCGGAGGACGAACGGGCCGATGGCGAGCGTCCGCTGTGCGACCGTCCCCAGGCGGACGATGTACGCCGCGAGCAGGAAGAACGGCGTCGTGGCGACGGCGGCGGCGGCGCTGACCACGACGACGATGGTGTCCACGCCCGCCGTCGTCCCGGCGAACGAGTTCGGGTCGATGTACAGCAGCCCGAGCATCGAGACGGCGAGCGCCGGGATGCCGGTGTAGAGGATGCCCCGCGAGAAGTTGACCAGTTCCCAGCGGAAGTACAGCGTCTTGAAGTGCTCGCGGGCGGGGCCGAACAGCTGCAACACCTCGACGAGGTCGTCGAAGGCGGCCCGCTCCGCCTCGCTCAGCGAGTCGTCGTGCTCGGAGCGGAGCCGGCGCAAGGCGTACGTGTTCCACGAGTAGTCGTAGTCGAGGACCGTCCGCAGGACGTCGAACCGGCCGAACCGGGCGTCCGACAGCCGGCTCTCGACCTCGTCGGCGTGCGCGTGTATCCGGTCGGCGAGCGTCTCGGCGCGGTCGCGGAGCGCCTCGTCCGCGTCGGTCGCGGTCGCCTCCCGGAGGCGGTCCGCTCGTTCCTTGCTCTGCGCCATGAACACCGCGAGGAACGACGCGGGGTCCGGCGGCGCGACCGACCCGCTCAGGTCCTCGATCTCCTCCCGGAACGACAGCGACCCCGCCATCCGTTCGCGCTGGTCGCCGAGGGGGCCGAGTTCCCGCGAGAGCACGAGCTGGTTGAGCGTGACGACCAGCGTGATGCCCGTGATGAGCGAGCCGATGAACGCCTGGAACAGCCGCTCGACGTGCGTCCCGGTCTGGATGACCGTCCGGAGGGGGACGACGTTGACCCAGCCGCCGCCGACCAGCACGAGGAACAGCCCGACCGTCAGCACCCCCGCCAGGACGTTCCGGTTCCCGGTGAGCAACAACCAGTTCCGCACCCGCCCGCCGTCGGGCCGCTCGTAGACCGTCTCGCTCGGCTCGAACTCACTCATACGCGCAGTACCGAGGTCGTCGCGGAAAACCCCCTGCCGGCGTGCGCAAACACGGACGGCCGGTCGGGTCGGGAGGTCGACCTGCCGGCCTGCCCGAGGTCCCTGACGACCCGTCACACGGGTGCGTAGACGTGTGTCCGCCGAGGCGCCTCGACGCGAACGCCCGGGTCGGGGCGCGCCCACGAAGACTTATCCGGTCGCTCGGGCGAGGTGGACGTATGGAGACCGCTCGACCGACGGCTCGACCCGCGCCCGGGCGCGTCGAGTCGCGCTGGTGGTACTGGATAGCCGCCGCGGCGGCGTTCTGGGTCCTCGCGTACGTCCTCGGCGTCGTGGGGTTCGTCCTCGGCGTGGGGGCGTTCCTCGGCGGGGTGTTCTTCGACCCGACGGTGTTCGTGCCGGGGGCGTTCGGCCTGCTGTTCGTCGTCGTCGTCCCGCTCGTGCTGTTCGGCCTCCTCGTCTCGCTCGTGTTGCCGGTGGCGCTCTACCTCGACGCCGAGGCGGTGGGCGAGGCGGGCGTCGGCTGGGAGCCGGACCCCGTGCTGTACGCGCTGGTGGCCGCCGTGGGACTGTTCGCCCAGGGCCTCCCGGTCCAGCCGGCGGTGGCGGTCTACTACCTCTACCTGCGCCGACGGCACGTCGGGACGCCGTGACCCCGTGCGACGGCGTGACGCCCTGACGCGGTGAAGCGGCCATAGAACCGCTTTTCCGTCCGCACGGTCGAGTGACGGGTATGACTCCACGCGGCCAGACGCTCCGCCTCGCGACGCGCGGGTCCGACCTCGCGCTCCGACAGGCGGGAGAGGTACGGGCCGCCCTCGAATCCAGCCGACGCGACGTGGAACTCGTCGAGGTGGAGACGCGGGGCGACCAGATACGGGACGAACTCATCCACCGCCTCGGGAAGACCGGCGCGTTCGTCCGGAGCCTCGACGAACAGGTGCTCGACGGGTCGGTGGACGCGGCCGTCCACTCGATGAAGGACATGCCGACCGAGTTCCCCCCGGACCTCGTCGTCGCCGGCGTCCCCGCCCGCGCGAGCGCCCGCGACGTCCTCGTCACGCCCGACGGGGCCCCGCTCGCCGACCTCCCCTCCGGGGCGACGGTCGGGACGGGAAGCCTCCGGCGGAAGGCCCAGTTGCTCGCCGAACGCCCGGACCTCGACGTCAGGCCGCTCCGGGGGAACGTCGATACCCGCGCGGAGAAACTGCTCGCGCCGTCGCTCCAGCGCCGCCACGAGGCACGCTTCGACGCCGAGGAGGAGGACGAGGGGACCTACGAGCGCAGCCCCGAGGAGTGGTTCGACGACCTCTCGGAACTCGAACGTCGCGCGCTCGGGCGCGAGGTGGACGTCGAGTTCGACGCCATCGTCCTCGCGGAGGCGGGCCTCCACCGCTCCGGCCTCACGGGGTCGCTGGAGTTCGCGCAGTTCTCGCCGACGTCGTTCGTCCCCGCGCCGGGACAGGGGGCGCTCGCCATCACCGCGCTGGAGGGCGAGGGGGCGGCGACGATTCGCTCGCACCTCGACCACCCGCCGACGCGCGTCACTACCACCGTCGAGCGGACGGTGCTGAAACACCTCGGCGGCGGCTGTATCGCCCCCATCGGCGTCTACGCCCGCCTGCGCGGCGAGCAGGTCGACGTCGTCGCCCGCGTGCTCAGCACGGACGGAACCGAGGAGGTGCGCGAGAGCCGGTCGCTCCCCGTCGAGGACCACCACACCGCCGCCCGCCGGTTCGCCGAGGACCTCCGCGAACGGGGGGCGGCCGACCTCGTCGACGCGGCCCGCGAGGAGGCGGACGCGGACGAGCGCGACACGGCCGCCCGCGAGGACGGGGGCGAGTGAGATGAGCGAGGACACTCCGGGTCGGGTCTCCCTCGTCGGGAGCGGTCCCGGCGACCCCGACCTGCTGACGGTGAAGGCCCGTCGACTGCTGGAGGACGCCGACGTCGTCCTCCACGACAAACTCCCCGGTCCGGCGATACTCGACCTGATACCAGAGGACCGCCGCGAGGACGTGGGTAAGCGCGCCGGCGGCGAGCGCACCTCCCAGGAATACACGAACGACCGGCTGGTCGAACTCGCACGCGAGGGAAAGCACGTCGTCCGGTTGAAGGGCGGCGACCCGTTCGTCTTCGGCCGCGGCGGCGAGGAGGCCGAACACCTCGCGGCCAGCGGCGTCCCCTTCGAGGTGGTCCCCGGCGTGACGAGCGCCGTCGCCGGGCCGGCCGTCGCCGGCATCCCGGTGACCCACCGCGACCACGCCTCCTCGGTGACGTTCGTGACGGGCCACGAGGACCCGACGAAGCCCGAGTCGGCGGTCGACTGGGGGGCGCTCGCCGCCACCGGCGGGACGCTCGTCGTGCTGATGGGGGTCGGCAAACTCCCCGAGTACACCCGCGAACTCCGCGAGGCGGGCCTGAGCGACGACACCCCGGTGGCGCTCGTCGAGCGTGCGACGTGGCCCGACCAGCGCGTCGCGGTCGGCACCCTGGCCGACATCGTCGACGTCCGGGACCGTGAGGGCATCTCGCCGCCGGCCATCACCGTCGTCGGCGAGGTGGCGGGGACGCGCGAACGCCTGCTCGACTTCCTCGCGAACGGACGCGGCGCGGACGACGAGGTGTTCGGGGCGTGAGGGTCGCGTTCTTCCGGCCCGACGACGAGCGCCGCACCCGTGCGGAAGCGCTCCTCTCGGAACTGGGCGCCACCCCCGTCGCCGACCCGATGCTGGCCGTCGAACCGACCGGCGCGACCCCCCGGACCGACGCCGACGCCGCCGTCCTCACGAGCAAGACGGGCGTCGAACTCGCGAGCGAGGGCGGGTGGGAACCGGCAGACGGGACGACGGTCTGTGCCATCGGCGACCGGACGGCGGCCGTCCTCCGCGAGCACGGCTACAGTGTGGACGTCGTCCCGGCGGAGTTCTCCTCGTCGGGGCTGGTGGCGACGCTCCGCGACCGGATCGACGGGGCGCGCGTCGAGGTCGCCCGTAGCGACCACGGCTCGCCCGTGCTCACCGACGGACTGAACGACGCGGGGGCGTACGTCCACGAGACGGTGCTGTACGAACTCGTCCGTCCGCCCGAGGCGGGCGACTCGGCGGACTTCGCGGCGACTGGCGACCTCGACGCGGCGCTGTTCACCTCCTCGCTCACCGTCGCGCACTTCCTCGAGGCCGCCGAGGCACGCGGCGTTCGGGAAGCGGCCGTGGAGGGGCTGAACGGGGCCGTCGTCGGCGCCATCGGCGAACCGACGCGGGTGCAGGCCGAGGGAGCGGGCATCGCGGTCGACGTCGTCCCCGACCGGGCGACGTTCGAGGCGCTCGCGCGGGCGGCGCTCGCCCGCCTCGACGGGTCGTGAGTCCCACCCCGATTGCCGGGCCCGTCAGGGGTATCGGGGTTCGGTGACAGCGTTGAGACGGTCCGCGTGAGTCGGCGTTCGCGAGGCGCGTCGGGGAGTTGGCGGTCGGTCGCGGCGGTCGCCGGCTGGCAGACCGCCGCGAGCCTCTGTTACTACAGTATCTTCGCCGCGACGGGGTTCGTCCGGGAGGCGTTCGACCTCTCGGCGACGCTCGTCGGCGTCTTCCTCACGGCGGCGCTCCTCGGGTACACGGTGGCGCTCTTCCCGAGCGGCGCGGCCGTCGACGCCCTCGGCGAGAAGCGCGTGATGGTCGCGGGGCTGGTCGCGCTGAGCGTCGCCGCCCTCTGCGTCTCGGTCGCCCCGTCGTACGCCCTGTTGTTGCTCGCGGGCACCCTCCTCGGGTCGGCCTACTCGACGGCGATGCCGGGGTCGAACCGGGGGATCGTCGCCAGCGCGCCGGCCGGCCGCGAGAACCTCGCCATGGGGGTGAAGCAGGTCGGCGTCACCGCCGGGAGCGGCGCGGCGTCGCTCGTCGTGACGGGCGTCGCGGCCGTCGCCGCCTGGCAGGCCGGGTTCTGGGTGGTCGCGGCGCTCGCCGGCGGCTACGCCCTCGGCTTCGTCGCGCTGTACGACGGCACCGAGGGGTCCGGGCGACTCGCGTGGCCGGACCTCTCCGGCCTCGGTGCGAACCGTCCCTACGTCCTCCTGGTCGTCGCGGGGCTGTTCGTCGGCGCGACCATCTTCACCACGCTCGGCTACGTCGTCCTCTACGTCGAGGACGTGGTCGGGGGGAGCGTCGCCGCGGGTGGGGTCGTCCTCGCGCTCGCGCAGGTGACCGGGAGCGTCGGGCGCGTCGCCGCGGGCGGCCTCGCCGACCGACTGGGCGGGGCGCGCGGCGCCGCCACCGTCGCGCTCGTCCAGGTGGGCGTCGCCGCCGGCCTGTTCGTCCTGCTCGCGCGCGGCACCGCCTCGCTCGCCGTCGCGTCGCTCCTGTTCGCCGGCGTCGGCGTCTCCGTCCTCGGGTCGACGGGCGTCTTCTACTCCTGCCTGAGCGACCTCGTGCGCGCGGAGGACATCGGCGCGGCGACCGCCGGCGGGCAGACGGCCATCAACGTCGGCGGCCTCGCTGCCCCGCCGCTGTTCGGCCTCCTCGCCGACGGGGTAGGGTACGCTGCCGGGTGGTGGCTGCTTGCGGGCTGTTCGGTCGCCGCGACGCTGTTGCTCGTCGCGGTCAGGCGCGACCTCCGCGGTCCCGGAACGAGAGTTTAAATCGCGGGAGGGACCTACGCCACACCGTGACCGGCCCCGTTCCCGCCCTCGACGACGCCGCCGCCGCCTGTGCCGACCGACTGCGCGAGGCCGACTCCGTCCTGCTCGCCTCCCACATCGACGCCGACGGCCTCACGAGCGCCGCCGTCGCGAGCGCGGCCCTCGCGCGCGCCGGCATCGACTTCGAGACGGTGTTCAAGAAGCAACTCGACGCCCACGAGGTCGCCACCATCGCCGCGACCGACCACGAGACGGTGCTGTTCACCGACTTCGGCAGCGGCCAGCTCGACGACATCGCCCGACACGAGGCGGCCGGCGACTTCACGCCCATCGTCGCCGACCACCACCGACCGGCGGACGCCGAGACCGAGTTCCACCTCAACCCGCTGCTGTTCGGCCTCGACGGCGCGAGCGAACTCTCCGGTGCGGGCGCGGCGTACGTCCTCGCGCGGGCGCTCGAAGGCGAGGGCGACAACCGCGACCTCGCCGCACTCGCCGTCGTCGGCGCCGTCGGCGACATGCAGGCCTCGGAGGGCGCGCTCCACGGCGCTAACGAGGGCATCGTCTGCGAGGGGGTCGAGGCGGACGTCATCGGGGAGGCGACGGACCTCGCGCTCTACGGCCGCCAGACCCGCCCGCTCCCGAAGCTCCTCCAGTACGCCGACGTCCCCATCCCCGGCATCGCGAACAACGAGGCGGGGAGCGTCGCCTTCCTCTCGGAACTCGACGTCGACCTCAAGCGCGACGGCGAGTGGCGGACCTGGGCCGCCCTCGACGACGACGAACGACGGACGGTCGTCAGCGCGCTCCTCCGGCGCGCCGTCACGCGCGGCGTCCCCGCCCACCGTATCGACGACCTCGTCGGCACCTCCTACACCCTGCTCGACGAGACGGTAGGGACCGAACTGCGCGACGCCAGCGAGTACTCGACGCTCCTCAACGCCACCGCGCGCTACGAGCGCGCCGACGTCGGCCTCGCGGTCTGTCTCGGCGACCGGGACGGGGCGCTCGACCGCGCGCGCGACCTGCTGCGCAACCACCGGCGCAACCTCTCGGAGGGCCTGCGCTGGGTGCAGAACGAGGGCGTCACCCGCGAGGAGCACCTCCAGTGGTTCGACGCCGGGACCCGCATCCGCGAGACCATCGTCGGCATCGTCGCCGGGATGGCCGTCGGCACGGAGGGCATCGACCGCGACGCGCCCATCGTCGCCTTCGCCTCGAAGAGCGACGAGGAGACGAAGGTCTCCGCCCGCGGGACGCACGCACTCGTGCGACGTGGCCTCGACCTCTCGACGGTGATGGGCGAGGCGAGCGCGAGCGTCGGCGGAAAGGGCGGCGGCCACGACGTCGCCGCCGGCGCGACCATCCCCGCCGGGAGCGAGCGGGCGTTCGTCGAGTGCGCGAACCGGATTATCGGCGAACAGCTGGAGTAGGGCGTCCATCGGCGGGTTCTGTCGGCTCCTCGGACGTGAACGGTCGTCACCGGGCCGATGGCGATACACCCTATCCGACGATACGAAATCAGTTGCGACGGGCCGTTGCCGGAGTGCACACGACCAGAGCGTGCCGACTTGAGAGGGGTCGGTAGCGAGACCGCTCCCGCGGACCCCGTTGCGGCCCGTGACGAGCACGCCGAATCGCGCGTGTGTTTCCGCTACTCCCTGCGCACCGGCAAACGATGAAGAGCGTGGGAAGCGAAGGCAGGTGCTGTGAGATGTACACCCGAATCGTAATCGCCGTCGACGGGAGCGACGAGGCGAAGGAGGCGGCGAGGCGTGGTCTCGAACTCGCGCGTGTCTTCGAGGCATCCGTCGACGTTCTCCACGTCGTCGAGCGGAAGGCACTCCGGTTGACGACGGCGGGCGACGAGCGGGACCGGCTTCGAGAACGGGGCCGGGCCGTCCTCACCGAGATAGCGGACCTCGCGTCGGACCTCGGCCAGCCCGTGGAGACGGAACTCCGCGAGGGAAAGCCCGCAGCCGAGGTGAGCGACTTCGCCTCGGAGCGGGGTGCCGACCTCGTCGTCGTGGGACGACAGGGGACGACCGGCCTCGGAAGACGCCTCCTCGGCGGCGTCACCGAGCAGGTCCTCCACCGGAGTGACGTCCCCGTGTTCGTCGTGCCCGACGGTGACCAGGGACCCGTCACGTCGAGCACCTACACCCGTCTCCTCCTCCCGACCGACGGGAGCGAAAACGCCGACGCCGCCGCCCGGCACGGGACGTCGCTCGCTCGGCAGTACGGGGCTGCCGTCCACGTCCTGAACGTCGTCGATATCCAGGCGGCCGGCGGGCTGTTCAGTGCGGGTGGTCTCGAGAAGGAGTTCGTCGACCGACTCGAGTCGAGGGGGAGAGACGCCGTCCAGCGAGTCGAACGAGCCGTCGGCGAGACCGCCCCCGAGCTGGACGTCGAGACTGCCGTCGTTCGGACGACGTCGTTCGACGGTGTCGCTCCGGAGATTCGCGAGTACGTCGCCGACCAGGCGATCGACGCGGTGGTGATGGGGTCGCACGGCCGGTCGAATCTCGGGCGTCAGTTGCTCGGCAGCGTCGCCTCGACGGTCCTGCGGACGGTCGACGTCCCGGTCCTGGTCGTCAAACGGGAGTCGTAGGGGTCACGCGGACGTACGGTCACACGAACTCGCGTCGTTCGGTGCCTCTGCTCCCCGACCGCTCGCGCCTACGCTTCGGCGTCGACGATGGACTCGCCCAGCCACTCCTCGGCCCAGGCCTCTATCTGGTCGAAGACCGGACAGAGCGAACTCCCCTTCTCGGTGAGGCTGTAGAACGTCGCCACGGGGGCGTCCTCCTCCATGCGGCGGTTCACGAAGCCCAGTTCCTGGAGGTCGTCGAGCACGCGCGAGAGGGTGCGCGAACTCGCGCCGGTCGAGCGCTTCAGTTCGTTGAACCGCTTCTCGCCGTCCTGGAGGTCGTGGAGGACGATGAGTCGCCACTGGGAACCGATCTGCTGGAGCGAGTCGATGACGAAACACGCCTCCTCGCTGTATCGTTCGCCGGGGTCAGATGGCACTGGTGTCACCTGGTGACGGCTACGTCCGCGAACGCATATAGCGGTTCGGATGCGTATCTGGTAACGTCGTGAAACCAGTCGGGGCGACCCGACGCACTACTCACCACTCACACCATGACAGACACCATCCCCGGACTCCACCACGTGACGGCCATCGCGAGCGACCCGCAGGCGAACGTCGACTTCTACACCGACGTCCTCGGCCTGCGCCTCGTCAAGCGTACCGTCAACTTCGACGACAAGTTCACCTACCACCTCTACTACGGCGACGAGACGGGCACGCCGGGCACCGTCCTGACGTTCTTCCCGTTCGCGGGGGCCGTCGGGGGACGCGTCGGCGCCGGGCAGACGAGCGCCACGGTGTTCGTCGTCCCCCCGGAGTCGGTCGACTACTGGGTCGACCGACTCGACGACCTGGGGGTCGACCGCGACGCGCCCGCGGAGCGCTTCGAGGAGACGGTTGTCCCCTTCCGCGACCACGACGGCCAGCCGTTCGAACTCGTCACCGGCGAGTCCGACGTCGAGCCGTGGGCGGACGGTCCCGTCCCGGCCGAGCACGCGATTCGAGGTTTCCACGGCGTGACGCTCCACTCGCTCGACGTCGACGCGACGGCCGCCGTCCTCGAGACGATGGGCTACGAGCGCCTCGCGAGCGAGGACGCGGGCGACGGAGCGGGTGAGCGCGTCCGTTACGTCGCACCCGGCGAGCGCGCCGAGTTCGTCGACCTCGTGGGCGGCGGCGAGCGCGGTCGGCAGGGCGTCGGCACGGTCCACCACGTCGCCTTCCGGACCGACGACGACGCCTCCCAGGAGGCGTGGCGCGACCGACTCGTCGACGCCGGCATGTCGGTCACCCCCGTCAAGGACCGCCAGTACTTCCGCTCCATCTACTTCCGCGAACCCGGCGGCGTCCTGTTCGAAATCGCCACCGACGGGCCGGGGTTCACCCGCGACGAGTCGGTCGAGGCCCTCGGGAGCGACCTGCAACTCCCGCCGTGGCTGGAGGAGGACCGCGAGACCATCGAGTCGCAACTCCCGCCGCTCCCGGCGGGTGAGACGGCGTGAGCGCGCCCGACGACCCCCACGGTAGCCAGCGCCTCGCCAGTTCGGGCGCGCCGCTCCCCGCCGCCGAGGCAGCCGTCGTCCTCGTGCACGGCCGGGGTGCCACCGCCGAGAGCATCCTCGACATGGCCGGTGAGTTCCACGCCCGCGGCGTCGCCTACCTCGCCCCGCAGGCCGCCGGCAACACCTGGTATCCCTACTCCTTCCTCGCGCCGACCGAACAGAACCAGCCGAAACTGGACTCCGCCCTCCGGGCGGTCGGGAACGCCGTCGAGACGGCGGTCGAGGCGGGCATCCCCCACGAGCGAGTCGTCGTCGTCGGCTTCTCGCAGGGGGCCTGTCTCTCCTCGGAGTTCCTCGCACGTCACGCACGGCGCTACGGCGGGTTCGCGGCGCTGAGCGGCGGCCTCGTCGGTCCGGAGGGGACCCCGAGGGAGTACGAGGGGTCGTTCGACGGGACGCCCGTCTTCCTCGGCTGTAGCGACACCGACCCCCACATCCCGCTCGAACGGGTGAAGGAGACCGTTCGAGTGTTCGAGGCCATGGACGCCGACGTCGACGAGCGCATCTACCCCGGGATGGGCCACGGCGTCAACGAGGACGAACTCGACGCGGTGCGCGAGTTGGTCGAGGCGGTAGCGCCGAGCGAGTGACGGTTCGGTGGGGGCCGGCGCTTCCCGACGCCATTAAACGGCCGTCGATTCGGCCGACAGTCGATTTCCTATCGCGGCATACGGTTCACGACCCCGTGACCGCCCGGTTTTTACCCTCCGGGGCGGACGGGGCGATATGAGCGAGTTCGACCCCGAGCGGTTCGAGGACAAGTACGTCCACTACTTCACGGAGCTCCAGGAGGCCTACAGGCACGCGTTCGAGCGGATGAACGAGCGCTACGACTCGACGCTGATTCACGCCATCGACCAGCAGGTGCTCAACGAGTCCGAACCGTTCTACGAGCGCGGGGAGGGGGGCCCCTTCGCCGGGGAGTTCCGCATCGACCTGCCGCCGAACCCCTACGAGCGACTGGACGGCGTGGTCGTCGAGCGCGAGCGGTTCGACGCCATCCTGGAGGAGTACGTCGACGAACTGCGCGCCCAGCACCGCCGGGTGTTCGGGTTCGAGGAGCGGTGACAGGTCCGCGCGTTCCAAAGCCCTAAGACGACCGGCACGATACACGTTAGTATGAGTACGGAATCCGCCAAGACCGAGGACGACCTGCGCGAGGAAGTGACGAACTTCCTGCGGCGCAACTTCCCGCAGATTCAGATGCACGGCGGGAGTGCGGCCATCACGAACCTCGACGTGGAGTCGGGGTCCGTCTCGCTCCAGCTGGGCGGCGCCTGCAGTGGCTGTGGCATCTCGCCGATGACCATCCAGGCCATCAAGACCCGCATGACCAAGGAGATACCCGAGATCACGCAGGTCCACGCCGACACCGGCATGGGTGGCGGCGGTGGCGGGATGTCGCCGTCGTTCCCCGGCGAGACCCGCGGCGGCGACCTCGACAGCGACGACGACGAAGGCCCACAGGCCCCCTTCTGAGCGCGCACTTCCTCCGATTTTCGACCCGCCACCGAGTGGCGACGCTACGACTCCCGCAGTCCTTCCGCGTCCTCCCAGGTCCGGACGAGAGCCGCGAGCGTCGCGTTCACCGGCGCGTCGGGTCCCGCGATTCGGCCGTTGATGGCGTCGATTTCCGTTCGCGTCCCTCGCTCGACGTCCTGAAGCATCGAGGAGCGGTTCGAGGCCGTCGCACGGACGACACGGTCGACGCTCGCGACGGCCCGCGCCTCGGTGAGGTCGATGCCCTCGCCTCGGGCCGACTGGGCGACCTCTCGGGCGGCCGCGTGCGCCACGTCGCGACCGGGCGGGTCGGAGAGCGCGCCGTTCGGGACGCGCGCGAGCGCCGTCGCGGCATTGACGCCGGCGTTGACGGCGAGTTTTTCCCACACGCGCCGGGGCATGTCCTCGGCGACGACGTGCTCGACCCCCGCCCGCTCGAACGCCCGACCCGTCCGGTCGGCGGCGACCGAGGGTCCGCCCTCGCGCGCGCCGAGCGCCACCTCGCCGACGCCCGTACAGGCGACCCGGCCGGGGCCGAGCAGGCGCGCGCCGTAGGTGCAGGTCCCCGCGAGCACCGTCCTCCCGTCGAGGTGGGCCGCGAGGGTCGCCTCGTTGTCGAGGCCGTTCTGGAGCGAGAGGACCGTCGGCACGTCGCACCGAGCGAGCGCGCGTGCGGCGCGCTCCGTGTCGAACGACTTCACGGTGACGAGCGCGAGGTCCGCGCGGGCCGGGAGCGTCGTCCGCGCGGCGGGGTGGACGGTCGCCTCGACCTCGCCCTCGATTCGCAGGCCCGACGCCCGGACGCGCTCGACGTGTGCGGCGCGCCCGACGAGCGTGACGTCGTGTTCGCGCGCGAGCAGGCCACCGACGAGGCTCCCGAGACTGCCGGCCCCGAACACGACGACGTCCATGGTTCTCCTACCCGAGATGGCGACTTCAGCCCACCGCTCGATTCCGGGCAGCGTGTCTCTCACGGTCGTTCTGGACACTCCCGACCTTTCTGTGAGACCACGATCGCGCGCTCGGGCCCCTACTCACCGGATTCGAGCGCTGGTCGTTGCTGGGACACCCATCGTTATGGTGGTCGCCCGCGTACACCGCTCCGTATGCCGGAATGCCAGAACTGCGGTTCTTTCGTGACGACAGCGTACGCACGAGTCTTCACGCCGGACGATGTCGAGAGCCCGCGGGTCTGCCCCAACTGTGAGGACAAGATCCGCGACGGCGCGGGCGTACGCGAGGCGCGCTCGACTCGACGGGTCTGAGGCGTCGTACTACAACAACTCGGTCGCTTCCTCGAACGCGGCGCGCGTTCGTTCTTCCTCCCGGGCCTCGGCGGTGACGCGGACCAGCGGCTGCGTCCCGCTGGCGCGCACGAGGAACCAGGCGTCCCCGAGGTCGACGCGGACGCCGTCGAGCGTCGTCACGTCGTCGTAGCGCGCCTCGACCGTCTCCCGAATCGCGGCCATCGTCCGCTCCTTGTCGTCCACCTCGACGCTCGTCCGCCGGATGGGGTAGTTCGGGATGTCGCCGACGCGTGCTTCGAGCGGGCGCTCGGCGGCGAGTGCGACCAGTTCGACCGCCGCCTGCGGGCCGTCCGGGCAGAGCGTCTGGTCGGGCCAGATCCACGCCCCGCTCGGTTCGCCGCCGAAGGTGACGTCGCCGCCGAGTGCCTCGGCGACGTAGACGTCGCCGACCGGGGTTCGCTCGACGCCCACGTCGCGCTCGGCGAGGTAGTCCTCGACGGCGAGGCTCGTGTCGACGGGGACGGCGACGCGCTCGCCGGGTGCGGCGCTCTCGGCGGCGAGCAGCGCGAGGAGGGCGTCCTTCGGGACGAACTCCCCCCTCCCGTCGACGGCCATCATCCGGTCGGCGTCGCCGTCGTGGGCGATGCCGAGGTCGGCGTCGGTCGTGCCGACGAGCGCGCAGAGCGACGAGAGCGTCTCCTCGTTCGGTTCGCTCGGCCGGCCGGGGAAGCGCCCGTCGGGCTGTGCGTTGAGCGTCTCGACCGAACAGCCGAGTTCGAGCAGGGCCTCGACGCTCACCCGGCCCGCCCCGTTCCCGAGGTCGACGACGACCGAGGGCGGGTCCGGGAGCGACCGCCCCTCGACGAGCGCCTCGACGTGGCGCGCGTCGGCGTCGGTGACGCGCTCGCGGTCCCCCTGGGCGTCCCACGCCCGCAGGTCGAACGCGTCCTCGCGGACCCGTCCCTCGACGGTCGCCCGGCGGCGCTCGCCGAACGCCCGGCCGTCGGGACGCCAGAGTTTGATGCCGTTGTCCTCGGCCGGGTTGTGACTCGCGGTGACGGAGACGCCCGCGTCGGCGTCGTACCACTCGACGCCCCGGGCGACGGTGGGGGTCGCCGCGGGGCCGAGGTCGACGACGTCGGTGCCGACCTCGCGGGCCCCGGCGGCGAGGGCGTCGACGAGCAGGCGACCGCTCTCGCGCGGGTCGCGCCCGACGACAACGCGGTCGGCGTCGACGCCCACTGCCCGCCCCACGGCGAGCGCGAGGTCCGCCGTCACGACGTCACCGACCGGTCCGCGGATACCGCTGGTGCCGAACATACCTCACGAGACAGCGACCGACACCATAGCTACTGCGACCGACGGACGGGGCGGTGGTCGGGTGTCTATCGAGTGTCGGTTGGTGGCCAGTCGGGTGTCCGTCGGTCCCGAACCGGGGCGAGGGACGCGATGGACCGATTTTTGTCCCCGCTCGGCGAAGCGCCGCGCATGAAGTCGACGTCCGGGAACGACGGGGCGAAGCGCCGCGCCGGCGAGTCGGCGGCCGCCCTCGTCGAGGACGGGACGGTGGTCGGCCTCGGCACGGGGAGTACGACCGCGTACGCGATTCGCGCCCTCGGCGACCGGGTGGCGGAGGGGCTCTCGATACGGGGGATACCCACCTCCTACCAGTCGCGCGCGCTCGCGCGAGAGGTCGGCATCCCGCTGGTGACGCTCGAGGACGCGACGCCCACCGTCGCCATCGACGGCGCCGACCAGGTCGCCGACGGTGACCTCGTGAAGGGCGGCGGGGCGGCCCACGCCCGCGAGAAGGTGGTCGATTCGAGCGCCGAGCGGTTCGTCGTCGTCGCCGACGAGAGCAAGCGCGCCGACGCGCTCTCGCACCCGGTCCCCGTCGAGGTGCTCCCCGACGCCGTCCCGACGGTCGAGGCGCGTCTGCGCGAGGAAGGGGGCGACCCGACGCTCCGGGCCGCCGTCCACAAGGACGGTCCCGTCGTCACCGACAACGGCAACCTCGTCCTCGACTGCGACTTCGGGACCGTCGCGGACCCGGCCACGCTCGCGGCGACCCTCTCGCCGCTCCCCGGCGTCGTCGAGCACGGCCTGTTCGTCGGCCTCGCGGACGAGGTTCACGTCGGGACGGCGACGGGCGTCGACGTCGAGCGGTTCCGGTGAGCGAGCCGACGGCTCGTGGTCGTCGCTCGCCGTCGGGAAAAATCGAGGAACGCGAGGTAGCTCCGCTCTACAGGTCGCGGGGCTGGACGGTCTTGCGGTCGTTCTCGGAGGCGCGGCGGGCCGCGTCCTCGAGCAGTTCCTGGACTTCCGAGTCCAGTGCGTCGTAGAAGTCCGACGCTACGTTCATGTCGTTGAGCGCGTCCTTGACAGCCGCTTTGACGATTAGGTCTGCCATGCAAGCGCCCGTTCTCGGAGATACTTTATAAACTTTCTCAATATTGGGCCCTCTCGACCCGGTCTGCGGGCTTTTCAGGCCGATAGATTGATGAGAGAAAGTCCGTCAGCCGGGTGACGTGAGGTAAGTCCCCGGCTTTCGATGGGTACGTGAGGCTCGGGCGCGCAGACGCCCGTATGCGCGAACTACTGGAGGCGGTGGCGGCCGGCGACCTCTCGCCGGCGGCGGCGGAGGCGCGCCTCGCCGGGTACGCGACCAGCGAGGCCGGGCGGTTCGACGCCGCCCGCGAGCGACGGGCGGGCGTCCCGGAGGGCATCCTGGCGCCGGGCAAGACCCCGGAGGAGGTCGCGGACCTCGCCGCGACGGCCGTCGAGACGACCGGTCACGCGCTCGTCACCCGCGCCGACGAGCGGGACGTCGAGGCGGTTCGGACCCACTTCGACGCGACGCGACCGGACGCGAGCGTCGACGCCGACACGCGGGTCGGGACCGTCGTCGTCCACGCCGCCGACTACGAGTGCCCCTCGCTCGACGCGCGCGTGGGCGTCGTCACGGCCGGTACCTCCGACGCCGTCCCGGCGGGCGAGGCGGCGACGGTCCTCCGGGAGGCCGGCGTCGGCGTGACCCGGGTCGACGACGTGGGCGTCGCGGGGCTGGTGCGCCTGTTCGACCAGTTGGCGACGCTGCGCGAACAGGACCTCCTGATAGTGGCTGCGGGGCGGGAAGGGGCGCTGCCGACGGTACTCGCCGGCCTCGTCGACGTACCCATCGTCGGGCTCCCCGTCTCGACGGGTTACGGCCACGGCGGGGCGGGCGAGGCGGCGCTCGCGGGGATGCTCCAGTCGTGTGCCCCCGTCACCGTCGTCAACGTGGACGCGGGGTTCGCGGCGGGCGTCCAGGCGACGCTCGTCGCGCGGGCGCTCGACGGCGCGCGGCGTGGCGACGAGGGCGACCGAGTATGACGATTCCCTGAGAGGAGAGCGAGGGTATATGACGGTCTACCGAGTAAGGGGGAACGCCGGCAGTAACATGCTGGCAGTAATGGCCAAGTGCGACCACTGTGACGCGCATGTCTCGGAGCGCTTCGCGCGGGTGTTCGCCGACGAGTACGGACGGCTTCTCGCCTGTCCGAGTTGTTCGGCGAACGCCGGTATAGCTGAAGTCTCACGAGATCGCGCAAACAACGCGTGATGGCGAACGTCCATCGAACCGTGGTGTCAACCACCACGCGAAGCCCACTTCCGACCCGTGCCGACTGACACTCACTACGTCTACGTCCTGCGCTGCGGCGACGACACGCTCTACACCGGCTACACCACCGACGTCGAGCGCCGCCTGCGCGAGCACCGCTCGGGAACGGGCGCGAAGTACACCCGCGGTCGCGGGCCGCTCTCGGTCGTCCACGTCGAGTCCTACGGGAGTCGGTCGGCCGCGATGGCCCGCGAGTACGAGGTGAAACAGCTCTCGCGACGGGGGAAGGAACGCCTCTGCGACGACGACCGACCGACGGGGTAACTGGTTTTTTACCCTCCGCCGTCGCTCCGGAACGTATGGAGCACATCTCGTTCGGGACCGACGGCTGGCGGGCGACGCTCGACACCTTCACCGAACCTCGCGTCCGGATGGTCGGTCAGGCCGTCGCCGACCACCTGCGCGCCGCGGGCGACCCGGGCGCGGTCGCCGTCGGCTACGACGCCCGCGACACCTCCCGCGGGTTCGCGGACGCCCTCGCCGAGGTGCTCGCGGACAACGGCTTCGAGGTGCTCGTCAGCGAGCGCGACTGCCCGACGCCGGTGCTCGCGTGGACCGTCCGGGACCGCGGCCTCGCGGGCGGGTTGATGGTGACGGCGAGTCACAACCCGCCGGAGTACAACGGCGTGAAGTTCCTCCCGCCCGGGGGTGCTCCCGCCCTCCCGGAGGTGACCGACGACCTCGAAGACCGGCTCGCGGAGCCGACGGCGCTCCCCGAGGCCGACCGCGGGACGGTGCGCGAGGACACGTTCACGGCCGCCTACTGCCAGCACGCGGTCGACTTCGCGGCCGACCCCGACCTCGACGGGCTTCGCATCGCCTACGACGCCATGCACGGCAGCGGCCGCGGCGTCACCGACGACCTGCTCGCGGCGGCGGGCGCGAGCGTCGAGCGCCTGCGGACCGACCGCGACCCGACCTTCGGGGGCGAGTCGCCCGAACCGACCGCCGAGCGCCTGGGCGACCTCGTCGCGCGCGTGACCGAGGGCGACGCCGACCTCGGGTTCGCCAACGACGGCGACGCCGACCGTCTCGGGGTCATCACGCCGGAACGGGGCTCCCTCGACCCGAACCTCCTCTACGCCGTCCTCTACGACTACCTGCTCGACTCCGGTACCGGAGGGGCGGTCCGCACCGTCTCGACGACGTCCGTCATCGACCGCATCGCCGAGGCGCACGGCGAGCGAGCCGTCGAGGTGCCCGTCGGCTTCAAGTGGGTCGCGGAGGGGATGCGCGAGCACGACGCGCTCGTCGGCGGCGAGGAGTCCGGCGGCTTCGGCATCACCGCCCACCTCCGTAACAAGGACGGCGTCCTCCTGGCGCTCGTGCTCGCGGCCGCCCACGCCGAGCGCCCGCTCGACGAGCGCGCCGACGACATCGAGGCCGAGTTCGGCGAGATTCACCAGGGACGGGTGAGCGTCACCTGTCCCGACGACCGGAAGGCGGCCGTCCTCGACTCCCTCGACGGTGACCTGCCGGAGACCATCGCGGGCGTCGCCGTCGCCGACGTGGGCACCGCCGACGGCTTCAAGGTCTTCCTCGAGGACGGGACGTGGCTGCTCGTCCGACCCAGCGGGACCGAACCCAAACTCCGAGTGTACGCCGAGGCCGACTCCGCAGAACGCGTCGAGGAACTGCTCGCCGCGGGGAGCGACCTCGTCGAACCGCGGGTCTGAGGCGACGAACCTTCTTGTACCGGGACGCGGCCAGCGACCCCGTGCGCTGAGCACCGCCACGGGCCGTCCGCGGGAGCGCGACACGCCGGCCCGTGTTCCACCGGCCGTGTCGCCTGTCAATCCCTCGCCGACTCGTCCAGTCGGCCCCACAGCCGTCCGTCCTCGCGTTCCTCGATGGTGAAGCCGAGCGACGCGTAGAAGGGGCGGACCGCCTCGCGGAAGTCGGCGGTGAGCCGTCCGCGCTCCGAGAGCGCCCGCTCGACCAGGGCCGTCCCGACGCCCCGCGCTCGTCGTCGTCGCCGCACCGCCACGGCGGTCACGTGCTCGTCGTCGAGCACCAGCGCCCCGACCACGCGGTCCTTGCGTCGGGCGACGAACACGGCCCCTCGTCGGATGGCGTCGTCGAGGTCGTCGACGTCGAGGAGCGCCGCGTCGAGGACGCGACGCACCGCGAGCGCCTCGTCCGGGCGGGCGCGGCCCACTGTCGCGTCGCTCACCCGCCCTTGATGAGCCGCAGGACTCGCACGCGCTCCGCGTCGGCCGGTGCGTCCTCGGGGACGGGCCGGCCGTCGACCAGTGCCGTCGCCTCGTGGTGGTTCAGTCCCACCTCGCGGAGCAGGTCGCCGTAGGTGGGCGCGTCCAGTTCGACGGTGTGGGTCGCCTCGCCGACGACCTCGACGGTCACGCGCATGCCCGCAGGACGGCCGGCGGCGGTTTCAGCCTGTCGAGTGGCGTCACTCAGGCCGTCCCCGGGTGTTCCGGCTCCTCGTCGCTCGCGGCCGTCGCGGTCGTGCGCCCCTCGTTCCCCCCGCGTGCAGCGCGATAGAGGACCGTCGCGAGCGCACCGAGCCCCAGCAACGTGACGACGAACTCGACGAGCCCCCCGAGTATCGGCACGAGCGTGAGGACGCCGACGACGAGGAGGCCGACGACCAGCGCCGCCCAGCGGTTGCGCACGTCGGCGAACCGCAACAGCCACGCGCCGACCGCGACCCGCCCGTAGACGCTGCCCATCCACGCGACGAGGACGAACAGGAACGCCCCGAGGAACGTGATGGGGAGGCCGACGATGGTGATGGCGAACAGCACGAGGACGAGGGGCACCGCGAAGAGGACGAGGAGGCCGACTCCCCCCGAGCGTAGCGGCGCGTCGAGTGCCGTCGTCGCGACCCGTCGCGAGAACCCCGGGAGGACGAGCAGGAGGAGCGCGCCGAACAGCAGCGACGCGAGGAACGTGTACACCGTCCCGACGAGGTCGGCGACGCGCGGGTCGACCGGCACCGGTTCGACGCTCACGCTATCGCTCTGCGTGACGGTCCCGTCGACGGTCGCTCCCTCGCTCCGTTCGAGCGTGCCGTCGTACTCCAGGTCGCCGCCGATGGCGGCGGTGTCGGTCAGGCGGACGGTCTCGGCGCCGACGGTGGCGTCGCCGTCGACCTGTCCGGCGATGGTGACGTCGCCGCCGGCGGCCTCCAGCGACCCGCCGACGACCCCCTCGGGACCGACGTCGACCGTCCCGCCGAAGGCGTTCACGTCGCCGTCCACGCGGCCGTCGACGTCGACGGACCCCCCGAAGGCGTTGACGTCTCCCGTGACGGTCCCGCGAACCACCACCGACCCGGCGAAGACGTCGAGGTCGCCGTCGACCACCTCGTTCTCGCCGACGACGACCGACCCGCCGGTTCGCGTCTCGGCGGCGACCACCCCCGGGAGCGCCGCGAGGAGTACGACGAGCGCGACGACCACCGCCCCCGTTCGAACCTGTCTGCTGGAACCCATGACGAGTCGCCCTATGAGTGTCAACGGTATTGAATGTGTCACCCATCCTCGATGGAGTGAGCCGCCGCTCTCGCGGTAGTTAAGTGACGAGGGGAGCAGTGTTCGGTATGAGCGAGGCCGAGGCCGAACCGCGGGCGCGCGGGCGCGAGGTCTGGATAGAGAAGTACCGTCCCCAGTCGCTCGACGAGGTGTTCGGGCAGGAGGACATCGTCGGTCGCCTGCAGAGCTACATCGCGAAGGACGACCTGCCGCACCTGCTGTTCGCCGGCCCCGCGGGCGTGGGGAAGACGACGAGCGCGACGGCCATCGCGAAGGAACTCTACGGCGAGAACTGGCGGGAGAACTTCCTCGAGCTGAACGCGAGCGACGAGCGCGGCATCGACGTGGTCCGCGACCGCATCAAGAACTTCGCACGCTCGTCGTTCGGCGGGCACGACTACCGCATCATCTTCCTCGACGAGGCCGACGCGCTGACGAGCGACGCCCAGTCGGCGCTGCGCCGGACGATGGAGCAGTTCTCGAACAACACGCGCTTCATCCTCTCGTGTAACTACTCCAGTCAGATTATCGACCCCATCCAGTCGCGGTGTGCGGTGTTCCGGTTCGCGCCGCTGTCGGACGACGCCGTCGCCGACCAGTTGCGCGCCATCGCCGACGAGGAGGGCATCGAGCTGACCGACGACGGCCTCGACGCGCTGGTGTACGCCGCCGCTGGCGACATGCGCAAGGGCATCAACGGCCTGCAGGCGGCGAGCGTCGTCGGCGACACCGTCGACGAGGAGGCGGTCTTCGCCATCACCTCGACCGCCCGCCCGGAGGCCATCGAGGAGATGGTCCGGAAGGCCCTCGACGGCGACTTCATCGCCGCCCGTTCGCAACTCGACTCGTTGCTCGTCGAGGAGGGCATCGCCGGCGGCGACGTCATCGACCAGCTCCACCGCTCGGTGTGGGACTTCGGCCTCTCGGACCGCGAGGCGGTGCGCGTGATGGACCGCATCGGCGAGGCCGACTACCGCATCACCGTCGGGGCGAACGAGCAGGTCCAGCTGGAGGCGCTGCTCGCGAGCATCGCGCTGGAGAACGAGGCGTAGGCGCTCGGTGGTCCGGGCGCGGTCAGTTCAGCGTCCAGAACCCGTAGTTCAGGTACGTGGCGAACGCGACCCACGCGAGGTAGGGGACCATCAGCGGCGCGGCACGGCGGTCGACGCGCCAGAACGCGGCCATGGTCGCCACGATGGCGACGAGCAGGGCGACGATGACGGCGAGCGCGGCGAGTATCTCCTGGGCGCCGAAGAAGACGAACGACCACGAGAAGTTGAGCGCGAGCTGGACGACGAACAGCGAGACGGCGACGGTTCGAGCGCGCCCGGTCCCGTTGCGCCAGGCGAGCCAGACGGCGACGCCCATCAGCGCGTACAGCGTCGTCCAGACGGGACCGAACACCCAGTTCGGCGGGGCGAGTTCCGGACGCGTGAGCGTTCCGTACCACGTGCTGAGTCCCGTCTGCGTGAACACGGCGGCGGTGATGCCGACGAGTTCGCAGGCGAGAACGGCGAGGACCAGCCCCGCGAGCGCCCGGAGGTCGGGGAGTCGACGGGAGGAGACGGCTTCCATGGTTCCCGGAACGTGCGCGAGCGACATAACGGTGTGGCGGGCGTCGACGCACCGACCGTCACGCCCGGCGGTTCGAGTCGCTCATCCGTTCGTTCGGAAGGGTTTTAGGCGGTGGTAGGCCAACGTGAGTGCAATGAGTGAACTCGACGAGGAGTACCAACTTGCGTACTTCGACGAGGAGGACTTCACGCGAGGCGAGTGCTCCTCCTGCGGGGCCCACTTCTGGAGTCGCGACCCCGAGCGCGAGACCTGCGGCGAGCCGCCGTGCGCGCAGTACGACTTCATCGATGCGCCCGGCTTCGCCGAGGAGTACACGCTCGAGGAGATGCGCGAGGCGTTCCTCTCGTTCTTCGAGGCGAACGGCCACGAGCGCATCGACCCCTACCCCGTCGCGGCCAACCGCTGGCGCGACGACGTGTTGCTGACACAGGCGTCCATCTACGACTTCCAGCCGCTCGTGACCAGCGGGCAGACCCCCCCGCCGGCCAACCCGCTGTGCATCAGCCAGCCGTGTATCCGGATGCAGGACATCGACAACGTCGGCAAGACGGGCCGGCACACGATGGCCTTCGAGATGATGGCCCACCACGCGTTCAACACCCGCGAGGACGCCGAGGGCTACGCCTACCACGGCGAGGTCTACTGGAAGGACGAGACGGTGCGCTACTGCGACCAGTTCTTCGAGTCGATGGGCGCCGACATCGAGGACATCACCTACATCGAGGACCCGTGGGTCGGCGGCGGGAACGCCGGGCCGGCCATCGAGGTCATCTACCGCGGCGTCGAACTCGCGACGCTCGTCTTCATGTCGATGGAGCAGGACCCCGACGGCGACTACGAGATGAAAGACGGCAACCGGTACTCGAAGATGGACACGTACATCGTCGACACCGGCTACGGCCTCGAACGCTGGACGTGGGTCAGCCAGGGGACGCCGACGGTGTACGAGGCGGTCTACCCCGACGCCATCTCGTTCCTGAAGGAGAACGCCGGCATCGAACTCACGGAGGAGGAACAGCGCCTCGTCCACGACGCCGCGAAACTGGCGGGCAACCTCGACATCGACGAGGCGGAGGACATGGAGAGCGCCCGCGCGGGCATCGCCGACGAACTCGGCGTCGATGCCGAGGAACTGACGGCGCTGATGGAGCCGCTGGAGACCATCTACGCCATCGCGGACCACTGCCGGACGCTCGCGTACATGCTCGGCGACGGCATCGTCCCCTCCAGCGTCGGTTCGGGCTACCTCGTGCGGATGGTCCTCCGGCGGACGAAGCGCCTCGTCGACGAGGTGGGCGTCGACGCGCCGCTCGACGAACTCGTCGACATGCAGGCCGAACGCCTCGGCTACCGCAACCGCGACACCGTCCGCGACATCGTCCGGACCGAGGTGGCGAAGTACCGCGAGACGCTCGACCGCGGGGGGCGCCGCGTCCGCCAGCTGGCCGACGAGTACGCCGAGCGCGACGACCCCATCCCGCTCGACGAGGTGGTCGAACTGTACGACTCCCACGGCATCCAGCCGGACATGGTCGAGGAGATAGCGGCCGAGCGCGGCGCGACCGTCGACATCCCCGAGGACTTCCACGGGCAGGTCGCCGCCCGCCACGGGAGCGAGGACGCCGGCGGCGCGGCCGCGAGCGAGGCCGACGAACGCGTCGCCGACCTGCCGGAGACCGAGCGCCTCTACTACGACGACCAGGACCGCACCGACTTCGAGGCAGTCGTCCTCGACGTCATCGAACGCGAGGCCGGCGACGCCTACGACGTGGTCCTCGACCAGACGATGTTCTACCCCGAGGGCGGGGGTCAGCCGGCCGACCACGGGACGCTCTCGACCGACGACGAGACGGCCGAGGTGGAGGACGTCCAGCGCCGCGACGGCGTCATCCTCCACCGGACGGACGCCCCGCTCGGGAAGGGCGAGTTCGTCCGCGGGCGTATCGACGCCACCCGACGGCGACGCCTGATGGCGCACCACACCGCGACGCACATCGTCGTCCACGCCGCCCGGCAGGTGCTCGGCGAGCACATCCGGCAGGCGGGCGCCCAGAAGGGCGTCGACAGTTCGCGCATCGACGTCCAGCACTACGAGCGCATCTCCCGCGAGCAGGTACGACGGATAGAACTGGTCGCCAACACCATCGTGACGGACAACACGCCCGTCATGCAGGAGTGGCCCGACCGTCACGAGGCCGAGGAGAAGTACGGCTTCGACCTCTACCAGGGGGGTATCCCGCCGGGAACGAACGTCCGGCTCATCCACGTCGCCTCCGACGTGCAGGCCTGCGGCGGCACGCACGTCGGGCGGACGGGTGACGTCGGTGCCATCAAGGTCCTCTCGACCGAGCGCGTCCAGGACGGCGTCGAGCGCATCGTCTTCGCGGCGGGCGACGCGGCCATCGAGGCCACCCAGCGCACCGAGGACGCCCTCGCCGAGGCCGCGACCGTCCTCGACGTCTCGCCGACGGAGGTGCCCGAGACGGCGGCGCGCTTCTTCGAGGAGTGGAAGGCCCGCGGCAAGGAGATAGCGGACCTCAAAGAGCAACTCGCCGTCGTCCGCGCGGAGGCGAGCGAGGGCGAGGCGGTCGACGTCGGCGACACGACCGCCGTCGTCCAGCGCCTCGACGCCGACATGGGCGAACTGCGCGCCACCGCCAACGCCATCGCCGAGGAGGGCAAGGTGGCCGTCATCGGCAGCGGCCGCGACAGCGCCCAGTTCGTCGTGGCCGTCCCGGACGGCGTCCCCATCAACGCCGGCGAGGTGGTCGGCGAACTCGCCGGGCGCGTCGGCGGCGGCGGCGGCGGCCCCGCGGACTTCGCCCAGGGCGGCGGCCCCGACGTCGACGCGCTGGACGACGCGCTGGACGACGCCCCCGACGTCCTCCGGCAGGTACTGAACGCCTGACGCCCGGGACGCCGCAGTAGCTAACCCCTTCGCGGGACGAGTCCTCCCATGCCCTTCGCCACCAGCGACGGCGTCGACCTCCACTACGAGACGGCGGGCGCCGGCGAGACGGTCGCGCTCCTGAACGACGTCGGCTTCGGCGCGTGGCAGTGGGGGTGGCAACACGCCGCCCTCGCCGGCCCCTTCGAGACGCTCGTCTCCGACCCGCGGGGGACGGGTCGTTCCGGCGGGACGGCCGACGCAGTGCGCGTCGAGCGGCTGGCGGACGACCTCGAGGCGGTCCTGCGCGACCACGGCGCTCGGCGGGTCGCGCTCGTCGGCTCGGGACTCGGCGGGATGGTCGCACTGGACTACGCGCGTCGATACGACCGCGTCCGCGCCCTCGCCCTCCTGGGGATGGCGCTCTCCGGAGACGCCGTCGACGACGACGCCCTCGACGCGATGACCAGCGACGGGCCGGACGCGCTCGCGCCGTGTCTCACCGACGCGTTCCGCGCCGCCCAGTCGGACGTCGTCGAGGGCATCGCGGCGTGGCGCGAGACGGACGACGCGCCGCCCCCCGTGCGCGCGGCGCAGGCGGACGCGATGCGGACCTTCGCGTGCGACGCCCCCTACGAGGTGGGGGTGCCGACGCTCGTCCTCCACGGCGAGGCCGACCCCGTCGTCCCCGCCGCCGCCGGTGAGCGCCTCGCCGACGCGCTCCCCGACGCCCGGTTCGTCGCGCTCCCCGGTCGGCACCTCGCACACGTCGAGGCCTCCCGTCCCGCGAACGACGCGCTCGCGGGATTTTTCGAGGACGTGATGGGGTGAGCTGCTAATTCTCGTCCGGACTCTACGAACGATTTAGGCGATTGAAGGGTCGATTATACTCGATGTATCACCGCTCAACTCAGTGTTATACCGTTGAATGTCTCCGTATAATGACGCTCCGTCGGTGGGTTTTCACGGCTCGCGTCGGCAATTCTCGTAGCAACTCGTGAACGTCTCTAACGTGATGTATAACTAACATCCGATACGGTGTGGGTCGGGGTGCATGGTATGTAGACTCCAGCCGCTTGACGGCGGCACGGTACGGTATCGACGCGGGGTGCTCGCGTGAAGCGAGTGCTCGCGGTCGCGTTCGCGTTCATGCTCGTCCTCTCGTCCTCCGTGGCGATGGCGGGCGTGCTGGGTAATCAGAACCAGCAGGCTGTCGGCAACGGCGCCCTCGACGACGTGCTCGACGACGACGAGCGCGAGTCGCTCGAGGACGTCGCCGCGAACGTGAACGTCGTGGCGTGTCTCGACGCGGAGGCCGACCTCGCGGAGGTCACCGTCACGAACACGAACGACTTCGGCGTGACGCTCGCGTACGTCGACGGTGACGGCGACGTCGAGACCGTCGAGATCGACGCGAACTCCGACGCGACGGTCGACGTCCCCGAGGGCGAGGACGTGACGATGTACGCCCTGCCCGGCGTCGACCTCCCGAGCATCGGCGCCGAGTTGCTCGCGCAGCTCGACGTCACCGTCGGCGACATCGTCCCCGGTGAACTCGACGAGTGTGACTCGGACGACGGTGACAGCGACGACGGCGAACTCGAGGCTCCGAACCTCGTTCCGGTCTGTACGAACGACGACGGGGAGGCCGAGTTCCGCGTGGACAACCCGAACGACGAGTCCGTGAACGTCTCCTACGACGTCTACGGTGGCGACCAGGCGGGCGACCTGACGGTCGACGCCGACTCGGAGGAGACGTTCACGGTGGACGCTCCCGACGGTGAATCGGTGACGGTTCGGCTCTTCGTCGACGGCGAGCAGGTCGACGTGAAGGCCTCGAACACCGGCGACTGTGACGACGACTCGGACGACGGCGACGCCGTCGACGCCGACGACCTCGGCCTGGTCGCTATCTGCACCGATAGCGAGGACGACCTCGCGCAGTTCCGCGTGGACAACGCGAACGACGTCGCGGTCGACGTCGAGTACCAGCTCGCCGGCTCCAGCGAGAAGACGGAGCTGACGGCCGACGCGAACGACCAGACGTACTTCACCGTCCCGGAGAACCAGGACGGTCCCACGACGGTCAAACTCCTCTACGAGGGGGAGGAGATCGACGTGAAGGCATCGAACCCGAACGACTGTGACCTCGGTGAACCGAACGTCGACACCGAGGACATCGAACTGACCGCCATCTGCACGGACAGCGAGGACGACCTCGCGAAGTTCCGTGTCAGCAACGCGAACGACGCGGCCGTCGACGTCTCCTACAGCGTCTACGGCGGCGACGAGTCGGGCGACCTGACGGTCGACGCCGATTCGGAGGAGTACTTCACGGTCGACACGAGCGACGACGGCTCGGCGACCGTCACCCTCGAGTACGAGGGTGAACAGGTCGACGTGAAGGCCTCGAACACGGAGGAGGACTGTGACCTCGGTGAACCGAACGTCGACACCGAGGACATCACGCTGACGGCCATCTGCACCGACGGTGAAGACGGCCTCGCGCAGTTCCGTGTCACGAACGACAACGCCGCACCCGTGGACGTCTCGTACTCGCTGTACGGGACCGACGAGGGTGGCGAACTGACCGTCGACGGTGAGTCCCAGGAGTTCTTCACCGTCCCGGCCAACGACGACGGCCCGACCACCGTAACCCTCGACTACGAGGGTGAACAGGTCGACGTGAAGTCGTCGAACCCCGACCACTGTGACCTCGGCGAACCGAACGACGGTGACGCCGACGACGGTGACTCGGACGACGGCGACGACCACGACTCCGACGATGGCGACTCGGACGACTCGGACGACCACGACTCCGACGACGGTGACGCCGGTGACGGCGACGACCACGACTCGGACGACGGTGACTCCGACGACGACGCCAACAACGGCGACGACGGTGCCGAACAGCCGATGGACGCCTACCAGGTCGACCTCGCCTACGGTGAGGCCATCGAGGACCTCGGCGAGTCCGACGACGCGTTCTACGGCACCCAGGGGCGGCTCATCTCGGCCGCCTCGATGACCGAGGACGGCGACCTCACCCGGACGTTCCGCACCGCCCACGGTGACGACACGCGTACCGTCGACCACGGCGAGTGCGCGGTCAGCTACGGCGCGTACCACTACGACGCCGACAGCGGCGTCCTGACGGTGGACGTCGTGGCCGACGAGGAGTGCGAGGACGTCACCCTCACGCTCGCGGGCTACGAACTGCCCGCCGGCACCGAGGAGTTCGACCGTGACCGCGCCGACGAGCAGGAGCTCGCGGACCACAACACGGTCACGCTCGACGGTGGCGAGCACACCACGCTCGAGATCGACCTCGACGGCTGACCCCGTCGACGAACCACGCGACCTTTTTTCGGGACTCGACGACCGGCGCCGCCGGCGAACGGTACGTCATACTGTCACAAGCGCAACGCAGAAACCGACGACCCTCCTAGCACCCCCGATGACATGACACGGTTGCGGCTCGTGCTGCTCAACGCGGCGCTCGACGGTACACGCGACAGCACGACGCGAAACTTCCGACGCGAACTCGACGCCGACCTCGTCGAGTACGTCGTCAGCGACGGACAGCTCCCCCCCGCAGTCGGCGTCGAGGACGTCGACGGCGTCGTCGTCACGGGGTCGCGCGCCTCCGCGTACTGGGACGACCAGTGGATAGCGGACGCCGCCGCGTGGCTCCACGACGCCCACGCGGCCGGTCTCCCGGTTCTCGGTGTCTGTTTCGGCCACCAGCTCCTCGCCCGGGCGCTCGGCGGTGACGTCGCGGCGATGGACGACTTCGAACTCGGCTACCGGACGGTCACGCAGACCGCCGACGGACCGCTGCTGGCCGGTCTCGAGGACCGGTTCACGGTCTTCACGTCCCACGGTGACACCGTGGCGACGCTCCCGCCCGGCGCGGAGGTCTTCGCGGAGAACGACTACGGCATCCACGCCTTCCGCCTCGGTCACGCCTTCGGGGTACAGTTCCACCCCGAGTACGACCAGGAGATGGCCCGCGCGGTGGCCCGCGGGAAGGCCTTCCTCGGCGACGAGCGAATCGAACGGGTCCTCGACGACATCACCGACCAGAACTACGCCCGCGCGTGCGAGGCGAAGCGACTGTTCGAGAACTTCACCGACTACGTCCGCACGGTCCGTGCCGACGGGACGAGCGCGACCGTGGACGGTCGGGTCTGACCGGCGGCGTCGCCGCTCGCCGTGGGGTTCAGTCGCCCCTCGACAGCCACGCCGCGGCGCGATACTGGACGCGAAAGAGGAGGCGCTGGGCGACGACCAGCACCACGACGGCGACGACGATGACGGCCGCCTGGGTGGCGGTCGTGAGCAGGCCGAGCGCGACGATGAGCGTCGTCGCGCACGCCGGGGCGTGTCTGAGGTCCGCCGCCTCCATCACGACCACCGTAATCGCGAGCGCGAGGACGCCGCTCGCGGCGAGCGCCATCGACGCCGCCGACCACGGGACGTGCGGGCGCACGACGGTCAACCCGTCGGCGACCGCGTGGTAGGCGAGGAACCCCGCGAGGGCGCCGACGGCGTGGCTGCCGACCACGCGTTTCGGCGCGGAGGTCTCGGCCTCCGGTTCGACCGCGAGGACGTACGCGGAGGGGCCGAGACTCGGGAACAGGCCGGTCAGTCCCGACGCCCACGCGAACGCGCCGAGCACCGTCAGGAGACCGGCTGCGACGACGCTCGCGCGCACCCCGGCCCGGAACTGGACGACGCGTCGACTGGTCACGGCCGGACGTGCGACCGCCGCGCACATAACGACCTCCGGTTCGCCTCGGGAGGAGCGTTTTTACGTCCCCCCTTCCGAGGTGTATCATGCTCGATTACGTGGAACTGGGTGCCGACCTCGACGCCGAAGAGCGGATGATCCGCGACACCGCCCGCGACTTCGTCGAGGAGCGCGTCAAACCCGACATCGGCGAGCACTGGATCGAGGGGACGTTCCCGACCGACCTCATCGGCGAGATGGGCGAGATGGGGTTCTACGCACCGAACCTGGAGGGGTACGGCCTGCCCGGCGTCAGCGAGACGGCCTACGGCCTGCTGATGCAGGAACTGGAGGCGGGCGACTCGGGCCTGCGCTCGATGGCCAGCGTGCAGGGCGCGCTCGTCATGTACCCCATCCACGCCTTCGGCAGCGACGAACAGAAGGAGGAGTGGCTCCCGCGACTCGGCACCGGCGAGGCCGTCGGCTGCTTCGGTCTCACCGAACCCAACCACGGCTCGGACCCCTCCAGCATGGAGACGCGCGCCGAGCGCGAGGACCGGGGCTACCTGCTCAACGGCGCCAAGACGTGGATCACCAACTCGCCCATCGCGGACGTCGCGGTCGTCTGGGCGCGCGACCGCTCGGCCGACGACGCTCCCGTTCGCGGGTTCCTCGTCGAGACGGACCGCGACGGCGTCACGACGAACAAGCTCGACGAGAAGCTCTCGCTTCGCGCCTCCATCACGGGCGAGATAGCGCTCAACGACGTCTACGTCCCCGAGGAGAACGTCCTCCCGAACGTCGAGGGGATGAAGGGGCCGCTCTCGTGTCTCACGCAGGCGCGCTACGGCATCGCCTGGGGCGCCGTCGGCGCCGCCCGCGACGCCTTCGAGACCGCCCGCCAGTACGCGCTCGACCGCGAGCAGTTCGGCGGCCCCATCGCCCGCTTCCAGCTGCAACAGCGGAAGCTCGCGGAGATGGCCACCCAGATTACCACGAGTCAACTGCTCGCACACCGTCTCGCCGAACTGAAGGAGCGCGGCGACCTGCGCCCCCAGCACGTCTCGATGGCCAAGCGCAACAACGTCCGCATGGCGCGCGACCAGTCGCGCATCGCCCGCGAGATACTCGGCGGCAACGGCATCACCGCCGACTACTCGCCGATGCGCCACATGGCGAACCTCGAGACCGTCTACACCTACGAGGGCACCCACGACATCCACACCCTCATCCTCGGGGCGGACCTCACGGGCATCCAGGCGTTCCAGTAGTCGGACCTTTTTACGCCTCGGGTGCGCCGGAGGCGCACCGCTCGGCGCACAAAGCTACGCTAAAAAGGGCCGGTTCCTCGCGCTCCGCGCTTGGAACCGGTGAACCGCGCCGCGAAGCGGCGCGGACGCCACCTCTGGAGTACTGCGCAGCGGCTTTCGTTTCTCGTCCTATTCCTCGGTCTCCTCACCGTCGGTCGTGTCGAGGCCGAGTGCGGCGTTCAGCCCGCAGAAGCACGTCACCGCGTTGAACAGCAGGCCCGCGCTCGCGAGGACGGTCAGACCTGCGACGCGGCGCTGGCCGCGCAGGAGTGCGACCAGCGCGACGACGGCCAGTAGCGCACCGAGGACGCCGCGTGCGGTCCGGTCGACACCGCCGACGTTGCGTTTCAGTTCCATACCCGTCCCTATGGGCGCGGACGACAAAAAGCCGACTTCGCGGACGCCTACGCCGGCCCGTAGACGGACTTCGAGCGGACGATGCGTCCCCACCAGGCCCGGCGGTCGGCGCCCCAGCGGTAGAGACGCTCGCGGAGGGCGGCGTAGCCCGGCACGCGCCGGAGGCCGGCGAACAGGGCGCTGAGGGCGGGGTGGGCGCGGGCCAGCGTCCGCTCGATGGACGCCCCGAAGGAGTACGTCTCGCCGTCGGCGAGGAGGTGCGCCCCGCGCTCGTAGTCCGACGGGAGGCGCGCGAGGAGCGGTTCGTCGAGGTCGGAGAACCCGAGGGCGTCGACGTCGCAGTGGCGGACGGCGACGCGCGCGCACCACGTACAGAACCCGCAGTCGTCGTCGTAGACGAGGGTCGGACGGTCGGTCATGCGTGCGCTAGGGGTTCTGGGCACAAAACAGGCGCGAGGGTCGCGTCCCGTCCGGTTCAGTCGAACCGCCCGGTCTCGGCGCCGCAGTCCTCGCAGAGCGTGACGAGCGCGTCGCGGTCGTCGGTCGCCTCGATGCGCTGGGGGGTCGCCTCGCCGCAGTCGGCGCACTCGCGCAGGATGGTGGTCTCCCCGGTGTCGCTCGGAGCGCCCAGCGCCAGCGCGACGCACCGCTCGTCGCCGCGGTTCCACCCCTGCTGCCACTCGCCCGGTTCGAACCGGACGGCCTCGCCCGCGCTCACGACGACCTCCTCCCGCCCCGTCTCGCTCGGCTCCTCCGCACTCGGCTCGCGGTCGTTCGCTCCACTGGACGCGGACTCTCGGTCCGCGCTCGCGCTCGTCTCGAACGCCACGGCTCCCGACAGCACGTAGAAGACCTCCTCCTGGTCGGCGTGGCGGTGGTAGCCGAAGGCGAAGCTCTCGCCCGGTGCCAGTTCGTAGTAGTTCAGCGCTAGCCCCTCGGTGCCGAGTTCGCGCCCGAGCGGTCGCTTCACGTCGGCGGGGCCCATCCAGCTATCGAGGTCGCTCACGCGCACGTGTCGCATGGCCGGGCGGTCGGTGCGGGGGGTGATAGCTCTACCCTCTCGGTCGGCCTCTCGCGTGCGGTTTAAGTGCGAAAGCGACCAACCGCGCCCATGGCTATCGACCCGAACTTCGCCGAGAGCCGCGAGCGGACGCCCCTCGCGGAGACCGACCTCGACATCGACGCCGACTACGACGTGTGGGGTGACGTCGACGAACCCGACCGCCTCGGTATCCACGGGACGCACGTCGCCGTCGACTTCGACGTCTGCACCGGGGAAGGGCCGTGTCTGGAGAACTGTCCCGTCGACGTGTTCGAGTGGGTCGACACGCCCGGGCACCCGGCCAGCGAGGAGAAGGCGGCGCCGGTCAACGAGGCGCAGTGTATCGACTGTATGCTCTGTGTGGACATCTGTCCGGTCGACGCCATCGACGTCGACGGTAGCCGGTAGTCAGTCCGTCGGCCCGTCGAATCGGTCCATCTCGAGTTCGCTCTTGAGGTCGTCGAGCCACCCTTCCTCCTGCAGTTCGTCGAGTCGCTCGCGGAAGTGCGTCTGGCAGAGGCCGACCTTCACGCCGCCGCGCTCGACGGCGATGTCCGCGTCCTCACTGCAGTAGTGACACTGCATACTCCCTCTCGGGGCTGGACGGTACTGAACCCTACGGGTGGAGTCGGACGCGGTTGCGGAACAGTCGGTACTCCTCGCGGTCGAGCCCCGCCCGTCCGAGCGTCCGGTCGTGGGCGTCGCTCCCCCCCGTCACCACCAGTCCGTGGGCGTCGATGGCGCGCTCGACGGGGCGGTGGTCGACCTCGTGCCCGTAGGGGTAGTGGTACTCCACGGCGCCCAGCTCCGACGTGAGCGCGAGCGCGGCCGCCGGGTCGTCGTACCGGAGGGGGTGAGCGAGGCCGACCAGCCCGCAGGCGTCCGCGAGGAGGTCGACGCCCGTCTCGAACGTCGGGAGGTCGCGCGGGACGTAGCACGGTCCCCCGTTCCCGATGAGGTGGTCGAAGGCGCCCTGGTAGTCGTAGGGGGCGTCGCTCTCGTCGACGGCGCGGGCGATGTGTGGGCGGCCGACGCCGGGTTCGAGCGCGACGTCGAGGGCGACGCCCGTCTCGCCCTCACAGCGCTCGACGATGGCGCGCGCGCGCTCGACGCGGTTCACCTGGAGGCGGTCGAGTTCGCGCGTCAGCGCGTCGGTCCGGCGCGCGCCGTAGCCGAGGAGGTCCACCCGGCCGGCGTCGCTCTCGACGCGCAGCTCCAGCCCGCTGACGAGCGTGACGCCGTCGACGTGCGCCACCGGCGTCCGGAGGTCGGGGTGCAGTCGGTCGTGGTCGGTGACGGCGACGACGCGCACGTCCGCCGCGCGCGCCGCCGCCGGAATCTCCTCGAGGGTCAGTGTCCCGTCCGAGTTCGTCGTGTGTACGTGCAGGTCCGCGACGACCATCGCTCGCTCCTACGTTGGGAGGACATGTAAGTTCCTTATATTCGGGCTAGGAATCTATAGTGAACGTTTATGATGAATAGCGGGCTTCGTTCTCGTATGCGTCTGTTCACCGACGCTGAAGAGAAGTTCGACGCGCACAACTACCCTGCGACGACGCAGGACCTCATCGACGCGTACGGGCAGGTCGAACTCGACCTCCCCAACGGGAGCGAGACGGTCGGCGAGGCGCTCTCGTGCGTGCCGAACGAGACGTTCTCGGACGCCCAGGACGCCCGGTACGCGCTCTACAGCACGGTGTCGAGCAAGGCCATCGGGCGCAAGTTCTACTCGGACCGCGACCCGACTGCGGTCGGCGAGTTCGGCCCGGACCAGGTGTCGTTCTAACCCGCGAGTTCAGTTACTCCGACGCGTGCTCATGGCGGCCGGCGCCGCCGGCCGTCTTCTCCGTTACACCCAGCGAAGCGCACCGCTGAGGTCCAGTTGCGGCGTCCCGTGAGCGTACGCCTCGACGGAGCCGTTCGGACGCGTGCGGTAGACGACCGCCGGGGTGTGCTTGACGGCGGGTTGCTCCGCGCGGACGGTGTTCCAGTCGTCGTCGCGGAACGACGAGCAGTCGACGAGCAGGAGGGCGTCGGGGTGGGCGTCGAGCTGGTCGTCGGTCTTGGCGTTGGCGGTGGCGCGCACGGCCGCGACGGGGGTGTCGGCACTCCGGCGCGCCGGGGGGAGCGGACGCGTCACCTCCACCAGGACGTCGGAGGTCCGGTGGCCGCCGCCGTCGGCGCGCACCGACCGGACGCCGCTCCCGACGGCGAAGTCGAGGGCGTGACCGCTGTCGAGTGCGACCTCGGGGACGAACTCGTAGCCGGCGTCGAAGAGGAGTTTCGCGGCGTTGAACTCGCCCATCGCGGCGTTCATGCGCACGGGGTCGACGTGGGAACTGGTGCCGAGTTTGCCCGCCATCGTCTCGCGGTAGGGGTCGAGCACGCCGGTCCGGAGGAAGTCGTCGTAGAACGCGAGCGCGCGCTCGGAGTCGGCGTCGGGGAACCCCGCCGCGCGCTCGCGGAAGAACTCGCGGGTGCTCGACCGGCCGTCCTTCGAGAAGAACACCGGGAGGAAGAACCAGGTGACGTGGCGGTAGGGGCGGAGCCACGGGTCCTGTTCGGTGAGGTCCGCGAGCAGTTCGCGCTGCGTCCAGCGCGCGACGGGGTAGGGGACCTCGTCGAAGCCGAACTTCTCGGTGCGCCACAGCGTCTCCGGCGTCGTCGTGTTCCCGAGCCAGAACCCCTGCTGGGGGTCCTGGCGCCACAGGAACAGCGCCACGTCGCCGTTGTCCATGTCGAACCGGCGCGCGTCGAATCCGCGGGGCGGGTCGAACCGGCCCGCGCTCATGCGCGCGCCGTGGACGTCGTCGAGCGACGAGAGGAGCGACTGCCGGACGCGCTGTTCGCTCCAGCGTGCGTTCGACCGGCGAAAGCGGAGGGGACCTGCCACGGGTGTCAGTTCGCGCGCAGGCGGTTATCGGTTGCGACCGACGACGGCCCCGTCGCGGGGTGTGGGCCACCGGTCACCGGCCGTCGGTCGCTCGACGTTCCGACCGTTTCGAACCGACGTGTTCGGAACGAATCTGGATTCGTTTAACACAGGTCTGGAAAAAAGGCGATTATCCGTTACATTGATAATCGATAATTTGCAAGTGACGGTATACCATGTCAATGGGAGCCTATGACGACGACGAGCACGAACGCCGCGAAGCCAAGTCGACCACCGTCGATACGGACTTCGACGACGAACGCGTGCAGTACCACGGGAAGTTGACGTTCGACTCGGGGGAGTCGGCGGAGGCGCTCCTCGACCAGTTCAAGCGCATCAAGTCCCAGTAAGTGCGGACGGTCCCGCTCGCGGACCGTGCTTCTCTCGCGACCGCTTCGCCGGGAGCCGACGGCTCGGGGGCCTCGCTGCGGGCGGTCCCCTTCCCCTCAGCGGGCGGCGCTCTCCCGGCGGTTCTCCGCCTCGTCGCGCGCGCGCACCGTCACGAGTACCGCTGACAGCCCCGAGACGCCCCAGACGGCCGCGACGTGCCCGAGGATGACGGTCTGGATGACCGGCTGGTCGGCGACGAACGGGTAGAGGACGAGCTGTGCGGTCGCGAAGGCGACGATTTCGAGGTCCGAGCGCCGGAGCGCGCGCGCGGTCCGCGGGTCGAAGCGGTAGCGTACCGAGCGCCACAGCGCGACGACGCTCGCCCACCACGCCGTCCCGATGCGATAGCAGACGTCCCAGAGGACGAGCAGTATCAGGTAGACGACGACGACGGGCGGCTCCGGCCCGATGAGTGTGTCGAGCAGCGAGTCGCCGCCGCGCTGGGGGGCGAAGACGAATATCTGCGTGATGAGCGCGACGTACGCCAGCACCCCGAGGACCACCTCGATGCTGGAACCGAACAGGAGCTGCCGGTAGGTGTGGGGGAGCGACTCCGAGCGGACCAGCGAGGAGATGCGGAGCATCTCGACGCTCCCCAGCGCGGCGACGAAGACGGCGGCCGTCCCGGCGAGCGCCGCCCCCCAGAGGTCGTAGTACCACGCCGAGAGGAGGACGCCCACCTCGAAGATTCCCAGCTGAATCGCGATGGCGAGGCGCCGCGAGACGTCGATGCCCGGCAGGGCGCTGACGATGCTCTCGTAGACCCAGGTCTCCCCGAACTCGACCCGTGCCATCTACGCGGCGTCCTCCGGCGCGCTGCGCTCCGCGTCCGCGTCGTCGCCGTCGTCCCCCGCGTCCTCGACGCCGAGGGCCCTCCGGACCGCCTCGTCGAACGGCGTCAGCTCGATGGGGACGAGTTCCTCGATGCGGTCGTCGTCGACGACAACCGGGTTGCGGAGCCCCTCGATGAGGGGGCGCGCGACGCTGCGCGGGAGGTCGGTGACCAGCCCGACCCAGTACGACGACAGCTCCGGCGAGAGCACCGGTACGGGGACGATGAAGAGCTCCCGGCCACGGTCGAGCTGTGAGGTCCGCTGGAGTATCTCCTGATAGGTGAGCACGTCCGGACCGCCGATCTCGAACGTCTCGTCGGCCGTCTCGGGCACGTCGAGGACGCCGACGAGGTAGGCGATGACGTCGTCGATGCCGATGGGCTGACACCGCGTCCGGACCCACTCGGGGGTCACCATCACCGGGAGGCGGTCGACGAGCTGTTCGATGAGCTCGAAGCTCGTGCTCCCGTCGCCGATGACGATGGCCGCCCGGAGCGTCGTGAGGTCGAACTCGCCCTCGCCGAGGATGTACTCCACCTCGCGCCGGGAGCGGAGGTGCTCGGAGAGCTGGTCGCGCTCCTCGCCCAGCCCGCCGAGGTAGACGACGCGCTCGACGCCGGCGGCGTCCGCGGCGCGGACGAAGTTGCGCGCCGCGCGCCGGTCGCGTTCCTCGAACTCGTCGCCCGACTGCATCGAGTGGACGAGGTAGTAGACGGCGTCGACGTCCGCGAGCGCGTCGTCGAAGCTCCCGGCGTCGAGCAGGTCCCCCTCGAACACCTCGACGCCATCGGGCGCGTCGTAGTCCGAGGGGTCGCGCACGAGCACCCGCACGTCGTGGGGTCCCCCGGTGTCCGAGGCCGCCGTCTCCCCGTCGTCTTCGTCCTCGCCGGCCGCGAGCAGTGCGGGGACGAGTCGTCCGCCGACGAACCCGGTCGCGCCGGTCACCAGAACACGCATACCGGACCAACGCGCGGCGGGCGTATAAGTCCGAACCCGGAGAAAGGCTTTACCGGTGACTGGCCAACCCCGCCCATGGCGAGTGAACCCTGCGACGGGTGCGGACGGCGTGTCCGCATCGCGGGCGGCGTCGGCGACATCCTGACCACCGACAGCGGACCGACCGGCGGGATGACCCTCGAACTCTCGAACGGCACCGAGTACTTCCTCTGTTTCGACTGTCTCGGGGCGCTCCCCGAGGACCCCACGCCGGGCGACGTCCACGCCCTCGACGACCGGTGAGTTTACCCTCGCGGGGTCGTTGACCCGACTGTGAACCCCGCCCGCATCGACGAGGAGTTCCCCGCGCCCTCCTATCGCGGGGCCCAGGCGCAGGCGGTCCGGGACATCCGCGCGGCCTTCGAGGCCGGCAACGAGGTGGTGCTGGTACGAGCGCCCACGGGGAGCGGCAAGTCGCTGCTCGCGCGAGCCATCGCCGGCTGCGCCCGCCGCCCCGGCGAGGCCGCCCCGACCGAACCCATCGGCGCGTACTACACCACCCCGCAGGTCTCGCAACTGGACGACGTGGCGGGCGACGACCTCCTCTCGGACCTCTCGGTCATCCGGGGGAAGCGCAACTACTCCTGTCTGCTCCCCGGCGAGACGACGACGCCCGTCGACCGTGCCCCCTGCGCGCGCGAGCGCGGATTCGACTGCCCGGTGATGCACCGCTGTCCGTACTTCTCCGACCGCGACGTCGCCGCCAACCGGCCCATCGCCGCGATGACGCTCGCGTACTTCATGCAGATGGCCGGCTCCGACGTATTCGGCCAGCGCGACGTCGTCGTCGTCGACGAGGCCCACGGCCTCGCGGAGTGGGCCGAGATGTACGCCACCATCGACCTCGGCCCCGACACGGTGCCGCTGTGGGAGGACAAGCCCGCCCCCGAGGTAACGGACACCGAGGACGCCGCCCGCTACGCCGACGGCCTCTCGACGGTCTGTTCGCGCCGCCAGACCGAACTGCGCGGGAAGGAGGAGCTGACGCCCGAGGAGGCCGCCGAGCGCGACCGACTCGCGGAACTCGTCCGGGAACTGGGCTGGTTCGTCGAGGACGCCCGCGACCCCGAGAGCGCGACGACGTGGGTCGTCGACCAGCCCGACGGCGCGGGGTCGCGCGTCGTCGTCAAGCCGATGGACCCCGAGCGCTACCTCCACTACACCCTCTGGGACCGCGGCCAGCGCTTCGCGCTCCTCTCGGCGACCATCCTCAACAAGGAGGCGTTCTGCCGGAGCTCCGGCCTCGACCCCTCGCGGGTCGCGCTCGTCGACGTCGACCACACCTTCCCCGTCGAGCACCGCCCGCTGTACGACGTGACCCAGGGGAAGATGACCTACGAGCACCGGGACGAGACCCTCCCGAAGGTCGCCCGCCTCGTCGTCCGCCTGATGCAGCGCCACCCCGAGGAGAAGGGGCTGATTCACGCCCACTCCTACGCCATCGCCGAGCGCCTCGCCGCCCTGCTCGCGGACTTCGGCGTCGACAGCCGCGTCCGGACGCACGACGCCTCGACGCGCGACGCGGCGCTCGACTCCTGGAAGCGGAGCGACGGCGCGGACGTCTTCGTCTCGGTGAAGATGGAGGAGGCGCTCGACCTGACGGGCGACCTCTGTCGCTGGCAGGTACTGTGTAAGGCACCCTACCCGAACACGCGCGACTCGCGGGTCGCCAGCCGACTGGCCGACGGCCAGTGGGCGTGGTACTACCGGAGCGCGCTCCGGACGGTCATCCAGGCCTGCGGTCGGGTGGTCCGCGCGCCCGACGACCGCGGGGCGACCTACCTCGCCGATTCGAGCCTGCTCGACCTCTTCGAGCGGGCGCGGAGCGACGTCCCCGACTGGTTCGCCGAACAGGTCGACCGGATGAGCGCCCCCGACCTCCCGGCGTTCGACCCGGACGCGGCGCTCGGCGGTGGGGGAACATCGACCCGACGGCGGCGCCCGCGCTCCATCGACGACCACCCGCTGGGCGACGTCTGGCGCTAGATGAGCAGCGCCGACATCCCGTAGACGACGGACGAGCCGACCATGAGGAGGGTGAACACGACCGCGAACCACTGTTGTCGTGTCATACCTCCCCACTGCGGAGCGCCCGGCATAGGCGTTCTGGTCGCAACGGTCTCGTACCGTGCCGTGGTCTCTCGTGTCGCGGGGCCGCTAGACAGGCTCGACCGCGCGGTCGACGAGCGCCTCGCGACCCTCCGCGGGCGGGGCGAGGCCCCCTTCGAGCGCGACGAGCGAGCGGACTGACCGTTCTCACTCGGCGTTCTCGACGGCGTCTTCGGGGAGGACGTGGAGGCCGGCGCGGCTCTTGATGACGTGGACCGTCTCCGCGCTCGTGTCGAGGTAGCTCGGGCGGGCGATGGTCTTCGTCTCGTAGGTCTCCGGGTCGAGCACCTGTACCGCGTGTTCGTCCTCGACGGCGACGAGCGTGGTCTCCCGGGCGTCGTCGACGGTGCCGAGGCGTCGGGCGGGCGGCGAGACGCCGTCGTCGCTGTCGGCCTCGTAGCGCTCACCGGTGGTGAGGTAGTCGCCCTTCAGGTTGCCGTGGGCGCTCCGGACGAGGACGGGGTCGTCGTCCTCGGGTTCGAGGACGGTGCCAGCGGGATAGGGCGGCAGGCGGACCGCGTAGGTGACGCGGTACACCTCGTTGCCGTCCGAGTCCTCGGTGACGAGCGTCCGCGAGTCGGTGACCTCGCCGCCGAAGCGCCGCTGGATGCGCTGGGCGACCGCCCGGCCCATCTGTGTGGTCGATATCTTGATGGTCACGCCCTCGGGGCCGTGGTCTATCTCGCTGATGAAGGCGTTGCGGTCGCCCTTGTCGTCGCGGGCGGCGACGTACTCCTCGGCGATGTCGACGGCGGCGTCGCACTCCGCGTCGCTCGGGTCGCGCCCCTCGGCGCGTACCTGGACGACGGCGGCGAAGTAGTCGCCGGCGATGCGCGAACAGCGCGTACAGGTCTCGCGGCTGAAGCGCACGCGGACGTCGCGGTCGGCCTCGAGGGGCGTCTCGCGGACGACGCCCGTGAAGTGACAGTGCATCAACACCGTGTTCTGGTCGACCTGTTCGGGGTCGACCAGCCACGAGAACTCGTCGGCGTCGAGGTGGACCGACAGCTCCTCGGTCACCGCCTCGATGGCGACGTCGGTGTAGTCCTCCGCACCGACGTCGACCCACCGGTTGCCCCGGTGGACGGCGCCACAGCGCGGACAGACCCGGACCGTCAGCTCCTCGGGTGCCGACACCAGTTCGAAGTCCTCGAAGTAGCAGGCGTCACACAGTTGCGCCCGGCGGCCGGCGGGGTCCCCCACCCGCGGTCCGTCCCGCGGGTCGACGGGGTCGCCACAGCGCGGGCAGAACTCGCGCGATGTACTCATTACCCCGAGTACCCCCCTCGGGCGGTTAAGTTCCGCGTGTTCGGCGCCCTCACCCCGCGGCGTTCAGCGCGGCGAGGCGGCGCGCGAGTTCGAGGACGACGGCCGCCGCGAGCGCCTCCGTCACCGGCAGCGCCACCGACCCGCCGGGGGTGGCGACGGCGACGGTGGGCACCGTCGTCGCCAGCGCCTCGACGAGCGCCAGCAGCGAGAGCGTCGCCAGGGGGACGGCGCTCTCGAACAGCACTGCGGCGGCGCGCAGCGCAGCCGCCGCGAGCACCGCGCGAACGCCGCCAGTACGGACGGGCTGTGGTTCGGTCCCCTCGGACCGGGGCGGTTCGTCGTCGGACGTGGTCGGTGGCTGTGGCTCTGACATGGCTGTGGCGGTGCGGACGCGTTCGAGGCCGGACTACCGGAGGTCGACGGCCGCCCACGGGACCGTCTCGCCGGTCTTCTTGTCGAACAGCTCCCAGTACTCCGGTTCGACGCCGTGCAACTGTGCGCAGGCGGCGCACCAGATGTGGTTGTTCGTGGGGTCCCAGTCGACGTGGCCGTTCGGACAGACGAACCGCCAGCGGACCAGCGGGTCGCCGCGGTCGACGACGACGCGGTGGTAGGCGTCACCCTCGCCGCTCCCGTCCGCGAACGCTCCCAGTGTGGGCATGGTTACCTTCGAGTACCGCCATCGGGATATTAACCGGAATTCACGGGCGGAGTGAAACTGGACCGGACCCCGAAAGTGACCGACGGCGCCGGGATACGACTCCGAACACGGGCGCTCGTGGGGGCCTCGATTCGCCCGGATTCGCGCTCCCGGCCGCCCGAGGCGACCGTTCCCGCCCCACCAACACGAGAGTGAAAGTGAAATCGACGCGGTCGAGCGACGCTGGAACACGCTCTCGACCTGTGAGGCAACCGGAATCGGGGGGATACGTCGTCCGAGGAGCGGTGAGAAGCGCTTCCGACGCCTACTATCACGAAGCACGACTGTTCGAGCGGTCCTGCTGCCGTCTCGGGGCTGCCCATCGCGTGTCGACCGCGTGTCGAACCCTGTCGGGAGGGCCGGCGGGTCGGAGACCTCCCGAGAGAAGAGATATTAAATCCGTCCACCGTCTAGACCACCCATGGACTGGAAACCCGACTGGGGACTGCGTGGGCGCATGGCGCTCACGATGTTCCTGCTCTTCGCCCTCTACATCGTGTTCATCGGGGTTCTCGCCGCGGCGGGTGTCGGCCTCCTGACGATCGTCCTCGTCATGGGGGCGTTCTCGCTCGGACAGTTCTTCTTCAGCGACAAGCTCGCGCTCTACAGCATGGGCGCGACAGTCGTCGACGAGGACGAGTACCCCGAACTGCACGCGATGGTCGGGCGACTCAGCCAGCAGGCCGACCTCCCGAAGCCGAAGGTGGCGGTGGTGGACTCGCGTGTCCCGAACGCCTTCGCGACCGGGCGCTCGCAGAAGAACTCCGCCGTCTGCGTCACGACGGGCATCATGCGCACGCTCGACCGCGACGAACTGGAGGGCGTCCTCGCCCACGAACTCGCGCACGTGAAGAACCGCGACGTGATGGTGATGACCATCGCGTCGTTCCTCTCGACGCTCGCGTTCCTCGTCGTGCGCTGGGGGTGGCTGTTCACCGGCGGGCGCGACCGCAACAGCGGCGGCGTGGTCGTCGCCATCCTCGCGTCGCTCGTCGTCTGGATCATCTCGTTCCTGCTCATCCGGACGCTCTCGCGCTACCGCGAGTTCGCCGCCGACCGCGGCGGGGCGGTCATCACCGGCCGGCCGAGCGCCCTCGCCAGCGCCCTGCTGAAGATATCCGGGGAGATGGACAACGTCCCGAAGAACGACCTCCGCGAGGAGTCGGAGATGAACGCGTTCTTCATCATCCCCATCAAGAGCGGGGTCGTCGGGCGCCTGTTCAGCACCCACCCGAGCACCGAGAAGCGCGTCGAACGCCTGCGCGCGATGGAACGCGAACTCGAAGCCTGAGTCGCCGGTCGCCGCTCGACGTCCCACCCTCTTCCCACACCCGGAGCTGACGGCGACCCAACAGTTATCTACTCGTTCGGCCACTCCGAGGTATGGACTGGTCCTCCGACCGCCGCCTCCAGCGCCGGATGGTCGGGTCGCTCGCCCTGACGCTCGTCGGGTACGCGGCCCTCCTCGGCGGCCTCTACTGGCTGCTCCCCCGGTCGCTCGCCCTCCCCGCCGGTGCGCTCCTGGTGCTTGCGCTCGTCGTGCAGGTGCGGGAGGCCGACCGCATCGCCTACCTGCTCACGCGGGGCATCGCCCTCTCTCGCGAGACGTACCCGCCGGTGTACGACACCGTCGGCCGCGTCGCCCGGGGGGCGGACATGCCGATGCCGGCGGTGGCGGTCGTCCCGACCGAGGAACGAAACGCCTTCGCCGCGGGCACCGGGAAGCGGACCGTCGTCTGCGTGACGCTCGGTCTGCTGAAGGCGCTCGACGAGCGGGAACTGGAGGCCGTCGTCGCCCACGAACTCGCCCACCTGAAGAACGGCGACTCGACGGTGCTCACGGTCGCCGCGTTCCCCACCGCCGTCGCGCTGTTCCTGCTCTCCTCGGCGGGCTCTCTCGCCCGCGCGTCGACCGGGAGCGTCCTCCGGTTCTGGTTCTTCGGGCAGGCGCTCGGCCTCGCGCTACTCGTCGCGGTGGTCGGCGCACCCCTGCTGCTCGCCAGCCTCCCGGGGACGCTCGTCCTCTCGCGCTACCGCGAGTTCGCCGCCGACCGCGGCGCCGTCGCCATCACCGGCGACCCGGTGGGTCTCGCGGAGGCGCTCGGCACGCTCTACGGCGCGCCGCGACCGCCGACCGCGGACCTCAGACGGGTCGCGACGTTCAACGCCTTCTGTATCGTCCCGACGGCCTCCCTCCCGGCGTGGCTCCCCTCGACACACCCGCCGACGGCCGAGCGCATCCGTCGGCTCGGCGACCTCGCCCGCGAAATCGAGCAGGCATAAACCGTCGGCGTCCGTAGCCGCGCCATGGGCATCTTCGACTCCCTCCGGCAGGCCCTCGGGATGAGCGCCGAGACGGACGCCACCCGCGAGGCCAGCCCCGAGGACCTCTTCGGGATGAGCACGGCGTACATGACGATGGAGGCCGACCTCGGGTACGACCAGGGCGGCGCGGCGGCGCTCTGTTTCTCCGGCGTCGACAGCACCGCCTTCGCGGAGACCGAGCGCGAGGTCGAGCGCATCCTCGAAGCCGGCGAGATTGAGACCGGGACGCAGGCGCGCTTCGAGACGGACTCCCACGGTTACCAGTGGGTCGTCCTCGAGGACACGGACCCCGAGGACCTCGTGACGAGCATCCACTTCGCCGCCGACACCTTCATCGAGGAGGGGTTCGGCAACCGCCTGCTCGCGGCGCTGTTCGCCTTCGAGAAGGACGGCCAGCCCGTCTACTGGGTCTACTCCTTCCGCCGCGGCACGTACTACCCCTTCGCGCCGCGCCCCGGGCACGAGCGCGACTCGGGTGTCGAGTTCAAACTGGAGAGCGTCCTCGACGGCGAACTTACGGTCGAGCAGGACAAGGACTACTGGTTCCCCCTCTGGCCGGACCGCGGCCGCCACCCCTGGGAGTAGCGCTCGTACTCCCTCCCGTACTTGACCCTTCGTTCCTCCGAACGGTCGACCACGCTCCCGTACTTCGGTTTCACTTTCACTCACCTGTTAACGAGGGTTTATACCCGGATGGGCGCAAGCCACTTCCATGGCAAGTGACCTTGAGGACCTCCCCGGCGTGGGTCCGGCCACCGCAGAGAAGCTCCGCGAGAACGGCTACGACTCCTACCAGTCCATCGCCGTCGCCTCCCCCGGCGAACTGTCGAACACCGCGGACGTAGGCGAGAGCACCGCCCACGACATCATCCAGGCCGCCCGTGAGGGTGCCGACATCGGTGGGTTCGAGACCGGGTCGCAGGTGCTCGAACGCCGCGAGCGCATCGGGAAGCTGAAGATGCTCGTCCCGGAGATAGACGAGATGCTCGGCGGCGGCGTCGAGACCCAGTCCATCACCGAGGTGTACGGCGAGTTCGGCGCCGGCAAGTCCCAGATCTCCCACCAGCTCTCGGTCAACGTCCAGCTCCCGCCGGAGGCCGGCGGCCTCGGCGGCAGCGCCATCTTCATCGACTCCGAGGACACCTTCCGCCCCGAGCGCATCGAGGAGATGCTCTTCGGGCTCGACGACGACATCCTCCAGGCGGCGCTCGACGACCGCGAGATCGAGGGGACGCCCGACGACGAGGCGGCGCGCGAACAGCTCCTCGAGTCGTTCCTCGACAAGATACACGTCGCGAAGGCGTTCAACTCCAACCACCAGATACTCCTCGCCGAGAAGGCCAACGAGATCGCGAAGGAACACCAGGAGTCCGACTTCCCCGTCCGCCTGCTCTGCGTCGACTCGCTGACCGCTCACTTCCGCGCGGAGTACGTCGGGCGCGGGCAGCTCGCCCCCCGACAGCAGAAGCTCAACAAGCACCTCCACGACATCGACCGGGTCGGCAACCTCTACAACGCCGCCGTCCTCGTCACCAACCAGGTGCAGTCGAACCCCGACGCCTTCTTCGGCGACCCGACCAAGCCCATCGGCGGGAACATCCTCGGCCACAAGTCCACCTTCCGGATGTACCTCCGCAAGTCGAAGGGGAACAAGCGCATCGTGAAGCTCGTCGACGCGCCGAACCTCCCCGACGGCGAAGCCGTCATGCGCGTCGAGAACGAGGGCCTGAAGCCCGAGTAAAACGACCTTTTGTTGCGGTCGCCTATCAGCGACCCGCTTCGCGGTCGCTGATGGCTCCCTGACAAAAGCTCGGGTAAAAGCACTACGTCACCCCCTCGCTACGCTCGGGGGTTCCTTGGTCCGCTCGCTCACTGCGTTCGCTCGCGGTGAGCGCGCTGGCGCCACCCGAACGCAGCAATCGCCACCGAGCGAGCTTTTCATCGCACCCCCACGTACCTCTCCGCGACTGAGCGAGCGACGCGAGCGAAGGAGCGGGCCGACGACTGAACGGAACGAACGCCGAAGGCGTGAGTGAAGTGAAGGAGGAGTGCTTTTCGTCGAGCTTTTACTCGGTCTTCGTCGTCTCGACGTCGATGTCGCCGGTGTGTATCCTTGCGCCGTCCTGGGCCACCTTCTCCGCGAGGACGGCGCACTTGATGCGCATCGGGCTGATGTCGACGCCGAGCATCTCGACGACGTCGTCGCGGTCCATCGCGTCGAGTTCGTCGAGGGTCATGCCCGGCAGCCGCTGGGTGAGCATCGAGGCGCTGGCCTGGCTGATGGCGCAGCCGTCGCCGCTGAACGCCACGAACTCGATGGTCTCGCCGTCGTCCTCGAGCACGACGTCCATCCGGATGGTGTCGCCACACGACGGGTTCTCCCCCTCGTGCGAGAACGTTGGGTCCGCCACCTCGCCGTGGTTCCGGGGGTTCTTGTAGTGGTCCAGAATCTGCTGTCGGTACATGTCCGAGCCGAGTCCCATTGTTGTCGCCCGTATGCGAGTGGCGACGAAAAGGGTTGTCCCTGGGTTCCCGGGTCGTCGACGAAGGGAACGACCGAAAGAGGACCGGGGCGGCGACGTTACGCGAACAGCTGGCGGGCGCTGTCGACCGCCTCGACGAGCGCGTCGACCTCCGCCTCGGTGTTGTAGAGGTAGAAGGATGCCCGGGCGGAGGCGGCGACGCCCATCTCCTGGTGGAGCGGCTGGGTGCAGTGGTCGCCCGCGCGGATGGCGACGCCGTGGTCGTTGAGGATGGACGAGAGGTCGTGGGCGTGGACGCCGTCGAGGTTGAACGCGACGAGGCCGCCGCGGTCGTCGCCCGGCGGGCCGTACACCGTCACGTCGTCGTGTTCGGTGAGGCGGTCGTAGGCGTACTCGGCCAGCCCCTCCTCGTGGGCGCGGATGCGTTCGAGGCCGATGTCGTCGAGGTAGTCGCAGGCCGCCGCCAGCGCGATGCCCTGACAGATGACGGGCGTGCCGGCCTCGAACTTCCAGGGGAGGTCCTCCCAGGTCGCGTCCTCGAAGGTGACCTTCCGTATCATCTCGCCGCCGTAGAGGTACGGCTGCATCTCCTCGAGGAGGTGGCGCTTGCCGTAGAGGACGCCGACGCCGGTCGGGCCGCACATCTTGTGCCCGGAGAAGGCGAAGAAGTCGGCGTCGAGGTCCGTCACGTCGACCGGGCGGTTCGGGACGGACTGGGCGCCGTCGACGAAGACGTACGCGCCGTGGTCGTGCGCGAGGTCGGCGAGGTCGGCGATGGGGTTGACCGTCCCGAGCGTGTTCGAGACGTGGACGGCGCTCACCATCCGCGTGTCGTCGCCGACGAGTTCGCGGGCGTGGTCCATGTCGAGGTAGCCGTCGTCGGTGACGCGGACGTACTTCACGTCGGCGCCGGTCTTCTTGCCTATCTGCTGCCAGGTGACCAGCGAGGCGTGGTGTTCCATCTGCGTGAGGACCACCTCGTCGCCGGGGCCGAGTTCGGCGAGCCCCCAGGCGTACGCGACGGTGTTCATCGCCTCGGTGGTGTTCTTCGTGAAGACGACCTCCTCGCGGCCGTCGGCACCGATGAACTCGGCGACGCGGTCGTGGGCCTCCTCGTAGGCGACGCTCGCCTCCTGGCTGAGGCTGTGGATGCCGCGGTGGACGTTCGAGTTGTACGAGCGGTAGTAGTCGGCGATGACGTCGACGACCTGTTCGGGCGTGTGGCTCGTCGCGGCGTTGTCGAGGTAGACGAGCGGCGTGTCGTCGCCGGGACCCTCCCCCGGGACGGAGACGTCACCGCCGACCTTCCGTCCCAGGATGGGGAAGTCCTCGCGGAGTCGCTCGACGTCGAGCGGCTCCGTGGTTTGCGTACTCATTGCCGGGAGAGAGGGGACGCGGACAAAACACTCCTTCGGTCGTCCGCCGCTCAGAGCCGGAGCAACTGCGCGTGGCGCGTCTCACCGACGTCGAGGACGGTCGTCTCGTCGACGAAGCCGTGTTCGACGGCGACGCTCACCGCCCGGGTGCCGACGATGTTGGCGACCGTCGCCCGGGCGAGCGCGCCGACGACGCGCTCCTCGTCGGCCTCCTCGCCGTCGTAGAAGTCGGTCTCGACGGTGAGCGACACCTCCCCGTTCTCGAACGTCTCGCCGAGGATGTCGGCGTCGCAGACGGAGACGAGCAGGCCCTCCTCGGTCCGACGTTCGGTCAGCAGCATCTCACTCGACCAGGCGCTGTTCGGCGCGCTGGCGTATCTCGTCGGCCTCCTCCGCCAGGCGTTCGGCCTCCTCGTCCTCGCCGAGGTGTTCGAGCGCGGCGCCCTTCTCCTCCAGCAGTTCGGGCGTGCGGAAGCCGAGGCGGATGGCGTTGTCGAAGCAGTTGACGGCCTCCTCGTTCAGCCCTCGCTCGGCGAGGAAGAACCCGCGGTTGTACCACGCCTGGCCGAAGCGCGGGTCGATCTCGACGGCCCGCTCGGCGTGTTCGAGCGCCTGTTCGGTCCGGCCGTCCTCCCAGAGCGCGTACGCGAGGTTCGTCTCCGCGGTGGCGGCGTGTTCGGAGTCGTCGTCGACCGTCAGCGCCTCGCGGTAGGCGCCGATGGCGTCGTCGTACTCCTCCAGTTCGGCGTGGGCGGCCCCCTTGTTCACCCACGCTTCCTGTTCGAGCGATGGGTCGTCGGCGAGGCGGGCGGCGCGTTCGAGCGCATCGGTCGCCTGTTCGAAGCGGTTGATCTGCATGTAGGAGATGCCCACTTCGACGAGCGATTCGACGTCGATTGCGCCCTTCGGTATCTGGCGCCGGTCGAGCATGTCGGCGAGCGCGCGCGAGTCGACCGGGTCGACCATCGACGGGTCCACCTCGAGTTCCGGTGGGTCGAGGTCGAACCCCTCGTAGGGGTCGCCGAACCCCCGGCTCTCGGAGAAGCGGTGGTCGTCCCTCTCGTCTGTCATGGCTCGGGGTTGGCGACTGGCAGGGTTAAGGGCTACGCCCTCGGTTGTACAACCATGCGACTCTTCGTCAGTGTCGACCTCGACCCGCTGGCCGACGCGCTCCGCGACGCGCAGCAACCGCTGGCCGACGCCGACGACCTCCGACTCACCGACCCGGAGCAGGCCCACCTCACGCTCTCGTTCCTCGGGGAGGTCCCCGAGGCGCGCGTCCCGTCCGTGGCCGCCGCGCTCCGCGACGCCGTCGCGGCCGCCGGCGTCGGTCCCTTCGACGTCCACCTCGGCGGCTACGGCGTCTTCCCCTCGCCGGCGTACATCAGCGTCGTCTGGGTCGGCGTCCGCGAGGGCAACGAGCGCCTCACGCGCCTCCACGAGGCCATCGAGTCACGGCTCGCGGACCTCGGGTTCGCCCCGGAAGACCACGAGTTCACCCCCCACGTCACGGTCGCCCGCATGGACGACGCCGGCGGCAAGTCGCGCGTCCAGCGGATCGTCCGCGAGCGCGACCCCGACGTCGGCCGCCTCCGCGTCGAGGCCGTCCGTCTCACCGAGAGCCGCCTCACGTCCTCGGGGCCGGTCCACGAGACGGTCGAGGTCGTCGACCTCCGGGAGTAGCCGGGCCCGACCGATTTAGGCCCGCCAAAACTATAGGATGAGTGATATATTTATCCCGTCGGGCGGGGTACACCGTCTATGGCCTCGCCCGCCGACTTCGCGCTCGTCTTCCTCGCCGGCCTCGTCACCGCGCTGGCGACGGGCCTCGGCGCGCTCCCCTTCTTCCTCGTCGACGAGATGTCCGACCGCGTGAACGTCGTCCTCTGGGGGCTGGCCTCGGGCATCATGCTCTCGGCGTCCGGCTTCGGCCTCGTCTCCGAGGGGCTCGCCGCGGGCGGCCCCCTCCCGGTGGGCGTCGGCCTGCTGGCCGGCGTCGGCCTCGTCGTCGTCGCCCACGAGGTCATCGAGGGCCGGGAGATACACCCCCGGCGCTACGAGGAGGCGAGCGTGCGGAAACTGGCGCTCATCCTCGGTATCCTCACGGTCCACAGCTTCCCGGAGGGGGTCGCCATCGGCGTCTCCTTCGCCGACCTGAACTTCGATGGCGTCGCCGGTATCGCGCTGTTCGGCTACACCGTCCCGCTGCTCGCGGTGTTCATGACCGTCGCCATCTCCATCCACAACGTGCCCGAGGGCGTCGCCGTCTCCATCCCCCTGCGGGCGATGGACGTCCCGCCCTGGCGGATGGTGTGGTGGGCGGTGTTCTCCAGCCTTCCCCAGCCCATCGGCGCGGTGCTCGCGTTCTACTTCGTCACGCTCGCGCGGGCGTTCCTCCCCGTCGGCTTCGGCTTCGCCGCCGGCGCGATGATATATCTCGTGCTCTCGGAGTTCATCCCCGAGGCCATCGACGTGGGCGGGGCGTTGCCGAGTCGCGGCCTCCCCGAACTCGCCGTCGGGTTGCTCGCGGGCGCGCTCCTGATGGTCCCGCTGGCGTTCGTCTGACGAGTGGGCCAAAGGAACAACGATTTAAAGACCGCGACGGTACTCCGGCGTACTATGGGGAAGAAATCGAAGGCGAAGAAGAAGCGGCTGGGCAAGCTCCAGCGGCAGAACCGCCGCGTTCCGGCGTGGGTCATCATGAAGACCGACCGCGACGTGATGATGAACCCGAAGCGACGGAGCTGGCGGCGGGGTGACACGGACGAATGAGTGCGAGCGACTTCGAGGAGCGCGTCGTGACCGTCCCGCTCCGTGACGTACTCGCGGAGGCCAAGCACAAGCGCGCCGGCAAGGCGATGACCGCCGTCCGGGCGCACCTCGCGAAGCACTTCCGGGTCGACGAGGACGACGTCCGCCTCGACCCCTCCATCAACGAGGCCGTCTGGTCGCGCGGGCGCAAGCAGCCCCCGCGCAAGCTCCGCGTCCGCGCCGCCCGGTTCGAGGAGGACGGCCAGGCCGTCGTCGAAGCCGAGACCGCATAAGGGTGCTTCGCGCGGCCCTCTCCGGTTCCGCCTACGTTGGCGTCTTCGCCCGGGCGACCGACGACTGCCTGCTCATCCGACCCGACGCGGACGACGACCTCGTCGCGGAGTTCGCCGAGGAACTCGAGGTGTCCGCCCTCGCGACGACTATCGGCGGCTCCTCGACCGTCGGCGCGCTCGTCGCCGGCAACCGCCACGGGTTGCTCGCCAGCGGCCGCCTCACCGACGCCGAGCGCGACGCCATCGAGGGGGCGACCGACCGCCCGGTGACGCGCCTCCCCGGGCGCATCAACGCCGCCGGGAACGTCGTCCTCGCCAACGACAGCGGGGCGTACGTCCACCCCGACCTCTCCGACGAGGCGGTCGAGGCGGTCGAGGACGGGCTCTCGGTGCCCGTCGAGCGCGGCGACCTCGCGGGCGTCCGGACGGTCGGGACGGCCGCGGTCGCCACGAACGACGGCGTGCTCTGTCACCCCCAGTCGACCGACGCCGAACTCGATTTCCTCGAGGACCTCCTCTCGGTCCCCGCCGACATCGGCACCATCAACTACGGCGCGCCGCTCGTCGGCTCCGGGCTGGTCGCCAACGACTACGGCTACATCGCCGGTCGCGACACCACGGGACCGGAGCTCGGGCGCATCGAGGACGCGCTCGGCTTCATCGACTAAAAGGGAACTTTCTTCCCGCTTCCCGCCCGACGCTGTTCTATGAGTCAGTACACGGTGACCGGCCGGTTCCAGGCCCGTGACGGATGGAAGGACTTCTCGAAGTCCGTCGAGGCGCCCAACGAGGACGTCGCGGTCGAGCACACCTACGCCGAGTTCGGGTCGAAACACGGCCTGAAGCGAACGCAGCTCGAGGTCTCCGGGGTGGAAGCATGAGTCTGGGTGGTGGCGGCGGTCAGATGCAGGAACTCCAGCAGCAGCTCCAGCTCATCGACCAGGAGATCGAGGCGCTGCGCGAGGAAATCGACGAGTTCCAGACCGAGCAGACCGAGATCGACGACGCCGTCGAGGCCATCGAGACGCTCGACGACGGCGACACCGTCCAGGTGCCCCTCGGCGGCGGCGCCTACCTCCGCGCGGAGGTCCAGGACATGAGCCGCATCGTCGTCGGTCTCGGCGGCGGCTACTCCGCCGAGCGCGACGAGGAGGGCGCGAAGGCCAGCCTCGAACGCAAGCAGGAGCTCCTCGACGACCGCATCGACGAGGTGCGCGAGGACATCTCCGACCTCGAAGACGAGAGCGACCAGCTCGAACAGCGCGCCCAGCAGATGCAACAGCAGCAGATGCAGCAGATGCAACAGCAGATGCAGCAACAGCAGCAGCAGCAGGGCGACCAGGACGACGAGTAAGCGATGTTCGACGGACTGAAGGAGAAGCTCAGCCGGTTCCGCGAGGACGCCGAGGAGGCCGCGGAGGAGGCGGCGGCCGAGGAAGCCGACGCCCGGGCCGATGCCGACGCCGAGGCGGAGGCCGCGACGGCACCGGAGGCCGACGACGCCCCTCCCGCGACCGAGAGCGAGGCGTCCGCGGGCGACGCGGTCCCCGGTTCCGATACCGACGCCGTCGAGACGGACGACCCGACGCCCGCCGAGCCGGCCGCACCGCCCGCCGACCGCGACGCGGAGGCCGAGGTCGAGGAGCCGTCCGCCACGACCGACCACGACGCCGGTGTCGACGCTGACGCCGCCGGCGACCTCGAGGGCGCGGGTGAGGAGGAGCCCGCCGGCGGGCTCGGTCTCTCGCGCGACGAGGCCGAGGACGAGGAGGAGTTCAGGGCGAGCTTCGGCGCGCGGGCGAAGGCGTTCGCCACCGGCGGCGTCGTCATCCGCCCGGAACACCTCGACGAGCCGCTCGACGACCTCGAACTCGCCCTGCTGTCGAGCGACGTCGAGATGAGCGTCGCCCAGGAGATCCTCCGGACCATCCGCGAGGAGGTCGAGGGGACGACGCGCGCGCAGGTCCAGTCGACCGGCCAGGTCGTCGAGATGGCGCTCCGCGAGGCGCTCGTGGACGTCATCAGCGTCGGCCAGTTCGACTTCGAGCAGCGCATCGCGGCGGCGGAGAAGCCGATGGTCATCATCTTCACCGGGGTCAACGGCGTCGGCAAGACCACCTCCATCGCGAAGCTCTCGCGGTACCTCGAGGAACGCGGTATCTCGTCGGTGCTCGCCAACGGCGACACCTACCGCGCCGGGGCCAACGAGCAGTTGCGCGAGCACGCGGCGGCGCTCGACCGGAAGCTCATCGCCCACGAGCAGGGCGGCGACCCGGCGGCCGTCATCTACGACGCCGTCGAGTACGCGAAGGCCAACGACATCGACGTCGTCCTCGGCGACACGGCGGGTCGGCTCCACACGAGCAACGACCTGATGGCCCAGCTGGAGAAGATAGACCGGGTCGTCGACCCCGACATGACGCTGTTCGTCGACGAGGCGGTCGCCGGTCAGGACGCGACCCAGCGCGCCCGGCAGTTCAACGAGGCGGCAGCCATCGACGGCGCCGTCCTCACGAAGGCCGACGCCGACTCCCAGGGCGGCGCGGCCATCTCCATCGCCCACGTGACGGGTCGCCCCATCCTCTTCCTCGGGACCGGCCAGGGGTACGCCGACCTCGAACGGTTCGACCCCGAGCGCATCGTCGACCGCCTCCTCGGCGCCGAGTGAGGCGCTCTCCCCCGGTTCTCTTCCTTCCCGCGCGGGTCCGCCGCGCGGCGTAACGTTCATGACGGTCCTGGCGTAGGTACACCGATGGCAGCACCGATTCACGCACTGGTCGTCGGACCGGTGGGTGAACGTCTCGGCCGCCGTCTGGCGCGCGACCACCGGATTCGGCGGACCGACACCCCGACCACCGCCGACTGCCTGCTCGACGCCGGACCGCTCCGCGACCGTCCCGTGGTGGAGGGGGCGGCCGTCTCCCCGCACGTCGTCCTCTACGAGTCGCCGGAGACGCCGCCGCGAGCGCTCGCCGCGGGCGCCGACCGCTGCGTCCACCTGACGGGCGACGCGAGCGCCGACGCCGCGACGGTGGCGGCCGTCGTCCGTTCCGCGCTGACCGGCGACCCGCCGTCCCGACGCGAGACGCTCGTCCGCGAGTCCGTCGACGCGCTCGCGGACGTGTTCTTCCTCTTCGACACCGACATGCGGTTCCTCGCGTGGAACCGTCGGTTGATAACGGTCACCGGCTACGACGCGAGCGAGGTGGTGACGATGGAGCCGACCGACTTCGTCGCCGACGAGGACGAGGCGGCCATCGCCGCCGCGATTCGGCGCGCGGTCCGGACCGGCCGCGCCACCGAGGAGGGCCACCTCGTGACGCGCGACGGCGAACACGTCCCCTACGAGTTCACCGGGACGGCGCTCACCGACGACCGGGACGACGTCGTCGGCGTCTGTGGCATCGGGCGCGATATCACCGAGCGGCGCCGGCGCGAGCGGACGCTCGAACGCCGGACCGACCGTCTGCGGACGCTCAACCGCATCAACGAGGTCATCCGCAACGTCAACGGCGACCTGGTCCGGGCGTCGACGCGCGAGGAGGTCGTCCAGTCGGTGTGCGGTCGCCTCGCCGACGAGGAGCCCTACCGCTTCGCGTGGCTCGGCGAGTACAGCCCCGGCCGCGACCGGGTGACGCCCGTCGCCCACGCCGGGGAGGGGACCGCGTACCTCGACGCCCGTGGGGACCTCGAGTTCGACGACGGCGACCGGACCGCCGAGACGGCCGCCCGGACGGGCGAGGTGGTGGTCGCCCAGCACATCGCCGACGGCGACGGAACCGAGCGGTGGCGACCGGCGGCGCTGGCCGCCGACTTCGCCTCGGCCGCCGCCATCCCGCTCCGGTACCGGGGGGTGACTCACGGCGTCCTCTGCGTCTACGCCGACCGCCCCGACGCCTTCGACGCGACCGAACGCGACGTGCTCGCGGAACTGGGCCGGACCGTCGCCTACGCGATGAGCGCGCTCGACCGGCGGCGCGCGCTCATCGCCGACACCGTCCTCGAACTGGCGTTCGACCTGCCCGACGGGTCGCTGTTCCCGGTCGCCGCCGCCCGCGAGGGGGCGACGGTCGACCTCGTCGGGACGGTCCCGAACGGGGACGGCACGTCGGTGCAGTTCTACCGCGTCGAGGGCGTCGCCCCGGAGCACGTCGTCGCCGCGACGGACGACACCTGTCTGGACGCGCACGTCGCCCGCACCGACCGCGATGGGGGTGTCGTCCGGGTGACGGTCGGACGCACGCTCGCCGACGCGCTGGTCGACCACGGCGGCGTCGTCGACGACCTCCACGCCGAGGGGGACGACGCCCGTGCCGTCACCGTCTTCCCGCCCGGTACCGACGCCAGGTCGGCGGTCGCCGCCGTCGAGGCGTGGTGTCCGGCCGCGACGCTCGCCGCCCGTCGCGAGCGCACGCGCGACTCGCTGGCGGCCGACGGCCTCCTCGCGGGGCTGACCGACCGCCAGCGAGAGGTGCTCCGGCGGGCCTACCTCTCGGGGTACTTCGACTCGCCGCGGGCCAACACCGGTGCCGACCTCGCCGACTCGCTCGGTATCTCGACGGCGACGTTCCACGAGCACCTCCGGGTCGCGGAGCGGAAACTCGTCGAGCGGGTGTTCGCGGATGGCTCTCCCGAGGTCGGGTAATCGCCGGCCGCCACCCTGCTCCCCTGACTGATGAGGGGCCGTTATTTTCTAACACCAACGCAAGGAACGAATGACGTCGGGGCGAACCGACGGGTCTGCCGTCCGGCGTCGGATTGAGTCAATGACGGAGAAACGTTCGACACTCACCGTTTCGCGGCGAACAGTACTGAAGACGACCGGGGCACTCGGGGTCGCATCGCTGGTCCCGCTCAGTCGTCCCGCGGGCGCCTCGACGCTCGTCGACGACGCGCTCGATACGACGGACGACGCGCTCGATACGACGGACGACGCGCTCCAGGAGGCGCTCGTCGTCTTCGACTCCCGCGACCGGTTTTCGCTGCTCTCGGAGTTCGACCTCGCGGAGGGGGTCCTCGAGTTCGAGGTCCTGCCGGTCGCCTACACGCTCCTGACCGGGGCGCAAGCGGCGGCGCTCGCCGACCGGGCGGGCGTGCGCTACGTCGAGGCGAACCGGGACCTCGACTACCACAACGCCGACGCCCGTGCGGTGACCGACGTCGACGAGGTGCAGTCGGACCTCGGCTACGACGGTGAGGGCGTCCACGTCGCCGTCGTCGACTCGGGTATCGACGGCGACCACCCCGACCTCGCGGGTGCCGTCGAGCGCAACTACCAGTGGGCGGGCAACCCCCTCGACGACCCGACGCTGTGGCTTCCCGTCGGCGACCTCGACTCGGACGACATCGGCCACGGGACGCACTGTTCGGGCACCGTCGCGGGCGACGGCTCCGAGAGCAACGGCGAGGACCGGGGGATGGCTCCCGCGGCCTCGCTCACCTCGTACTCCTCGGGAGCCGCCGTCTCCATCCTGAAAGCGGCCGCCGCCTACGACCACCTGTTGGCGAATCACGCCGGGGAGGTGAGCGTCGTCTCGAACTCCTACGGGGCGGCCAGCGCCGACGACTACAACCCCGACGGGGCACTCCAGACGGCGACGTGGGCGGCGTTCGACGCCGGGATGCTCCCGGTGTTCTCGGCGGGTAACAGCGGACCCGACCACGACACGCTCAACGACTACGCGAAGGCCCCGCACGTCCTCTCGGTGGCGGCCACCGACGACGACCGGGCCGTCACCGACTTCTCCTCGCGGGGGCGGTCGGCCGACGCCGGTGCGAACTACGACCGCGAGACCGCGCTCGGAAACCTCCGGGCGCACTACGACGGCGGGACGGTCGACGGCCCCGTCGGCCTCTACCGTAATGGGGTGGGGGCCCCGGGGAACGCGGTGACGAGCACGATGTCGCCCCTCGACGTGCTCAATGCGACCAGCCCCGACGGCGACCGCTACTACGCCACCATCTCGGGGACGTCGATGTCCTGTCCGGTCGTCAGCGGGACGGCCGCCCTCGTCGTCGACGCCTACCGGACGGCGACGGGTGACGACCCGACTCCCGTCGACGTGCTGAACACGGTGGAGGCGACCGCGTACGAGGCCCACGAGTCGTACACCCCCGCGAGCACGGGCGCGGGGTTCATCGACGCGCTGGCGGCGGTCGAACGCGCGGCGTCGGGGTCGCTCGCCGACTTCGACGACGTGAGGCTCGTCGAACCGTAGGCCGACGGCCACGAACCGGGAGCGAAGCCTTTACCGATTGCATCGCATATCCGGGCACAATGGTACTCGACAATCTCGGCAGTTCTCTCCGCGGGACCCTGGACAAGCTCCAGGGGAAGACCCGCCTGAGCAAGGAGGACGTCGACGAGGTGGTCAAGGAGATCCAGCGGTCGCTGTTGCAGGCCGACGTCGACATCGACATCGTGATGGACCTCTCGGAGTCCATCCGCACCCGCGCGCTGGAGGAGGACCCGCCGGCCGGCACCTCCGCCCGCGACCACGTCCTCCGCATCGTCTACGAGGAACTCGTCGCGCTCATCGGCGACAGCACGCAGCTCCCGCTCGAACCCCAGACCATCCTCCTCGCCGGCCTCCAGGGGTCGGGGAAGACGACCACCGCGGCGAAGATGGCGTGGTGGTTCTCGAAGAAGGGACTGCGCCCGGCGGTCATCCAGACCGACACGTTCCGACCGGGGGCGTACGAGCAGTCCAGACAGATGTGTGAACGCGCGGAGGTGCAGTTCTACGGCGACCCCGACGAGGAGGACCCCGTCGCCATCGCCCGCGACGGCCTCGAAGAGGCCGAGGACGCCGACGTCCGCATCGTCGACACCTCGGGGCGCTCCGGGCTGAACGAGGAACTCATCGAGGAACTGAAGGACATCGAGTCGTTCGTCCAGCCGGACTCCAACCTGCTGGTGCTCGACGCGGCCATCGGGCAGGGCGCGAAGGACCAGGCCCAGGCGTTCGGCGACGCGGTCGGTATCGACGGCGTCGTCATCACGAAGCTCGACGGGACGGCGAAGGGTGGTGGCGCCCTCGCGGCGGTCAACGAGACGGACTCGACTATCGCCTTCCTCGGGACCGGCGAGACGGTCCAGGACATCGAGCGCTTCGAGCCCAACGGCTTCATCTCCCGGCTGCTCGGCATGGGCGACCTGAAACAGCTCGCCGAGCGCGTCGAGCGGGCGATGCAGTCGACGGGCGAGGACGACGACTGGGACCCCGAGGACATGATGAAGGGGCAGTTCACCCTGCACGACATGCGAAAGCAGATGCAGGCGATGAACAACATGGGGCCGCTCGACCAGGTCCTCGACATGATTCCCGGGCTCGGGGGCGGGCTGATGGACCAGTTACCCGACGACGCGATGGACGTCACCCAGGACCGCCTGCGCGACTTCGAGGTCATCATGGACTCGATGACCGACGAGGAACTGCGCAACCCCCGCGTCATCGGCGCCGAGCGCACCGAGCGCATCGCCCGCGGCTCCGGCAAACCCGCCGAACGGGTCGGCGAACTGCTCGAACAGCACCGCATGATGGAGCGGATGATAAAGCAGTTCCAGGGGATGGGCGACGGCGACATGCAGCGGATGATGAAGCAGATGGAACAGCGCGGCGGTGGCGGCGGCGGCGGGATGGGCGGCATGGGGCCGTTCGGCGACTGACCTCGTCCCCGTGCCCGCCTGCTTTTTGGTCACCGACCGCAATGTCCCGGACGAATGACCGTCCGCGACGTGGCCCGTGAGGCCTACCGGGAGGGGGTGTCCGCGCTCGCGGCGAGTGCGGTCGGCGGCCTGCTGGCGGGGGTCGTCCTCGGCGGGATGCGCGCGGAGTTCGAGGCCGTCCCGGGGCTCCTCGTGCTCGTCCCGGCGCTGCTCGCCACGCGCGGCAACGTCTACGGCGCGCTGGGCGCGCGCGTCTCGACCGCGCTCCACCAGGGGCTCATCACCCCGTCCGTCGGCGAGGCGGACGACCGCCTCCGGGCGGCGGTGGTGGCGGCCATCGGCAACGGCATCGTCGCGAGCGTCTTCGCGGCGACGGCGGCGTTCCTCGTCCTGCGACTGCTCGCCATGCCCGCCGCGCCGCTCTCGACGCTCGTCGCCATCTCGCTGGTCGCCTCCCTGCTCTCGGGGACCGTCCTCGCCGCCATCGTCGTGGCCGTGGTGTTCGCCGGCTACCGCCGGGGGTACAACCCCGACACGCTCGTGGGCCCCATCGTGACCACCGCCGGCGACGTCTTCGGCGTCACCTTCCTCTTTCTCGCCGTCCGCCTCGTGCTGGAGGTGGGCGGGTGACGACCGAGTGGACCGTCCGGGCCATCACCAGGGCGATGCTCCCCGTCCTGCTCGTGCTCACGCTCGTCGAGATCGGGAGCGGCCTCGTCCTCGGCGGGTTCGAGGCGACGCTGCTCCGCTACCCGTCGCTGCTGGTGCTCGTCCCCGTCACCATCGGGACGGCGGGGAACCTCGGGAGCATCCTCGCGGCGCGCCTCTCGACGGCCTTCCACCTGGGGACGCTCTCGTTCGGCGCCGACGAGACGCTCCTCGGCAACGGCGTGGCGACGGTCGCCCTCGCGCTCACCGTCTTCCCGCTGGTGGGGGTGGGTGCGTGGGCGCTCTCGACGCTGACCGGCGGGGCGCGACTCCCGCCGCTCACGGTCGTCGTCGTGGCGGCACTCAGCGGCGGCGTCCTCGCCGTCCTCGCCGTCGTCGTGACGGTGGTGGCGACGTACGCCGCCTACCGGTTCGAACTCGACCCGGACGACGTGGTCATCCCCGTCGTGACGAACACCTGTGACGTCCTCGGCGTCGTCGTGCTGTTCGTCGTCGTGCAACTGCTCGTCTGAGTCACTGCAGTTCGGGGAGCCACTCGTCGCTCGGCGCGGCCCGACCGGCGAGGACGGCGTTCACCACCGCGCCGAGCAGGATGGCGAGGCCGCCGAGGTAGAGCCAGGTGAGCAGGAGCAACAGGCCGCCGACGACGCCGTAGAAGTGGACGGTCTGTGAGACGCTCGCGTACACGCGAAAGAGGAGCGCCGAGAGCGTCCACGCGCCCGCGGCGAGCAGCGTCCCCGGGACCACCTCCCGGACGGTGACGCGGTCGGTCGGGAAGAGGTAGTACATGGGGAAGAACGCGACGGCGAGCGCGGCGAACAGGAGGAACGGACTGGCGAGTCGCCAGAACACGCCGTCGACGGCGAGGGTGAACGCGACGCCGAGGCCGGCGACCAGCGCCAGCGCGAGGGGGATGGTGACCGTCGCGAGGCCGACGTCGACCGCCCGTTCGACGACGGAGAGGCCGTCACGCTCGCCGTAGATGGAGACGAACGCGGCGTTGGTCGCCCGGAAGGTGCGCACGGCGCTCCAGGCGAGGATGAGGAAGGCGAGGACGGCGGCCCGCCGCCGACCGCTCGCGTTCTCCGAGAGCGACCTGACGGCCGACTCGGCGCTCGCAGACCCGACGCCGAGGGCGGTCGAGACGAGCCGGGTGAGGGTCTCGGCCTCGCCGAACAGCGAGAGGCCGATGACGAGGAACAGCGCCAGCGGGACGAGCGTGTTGAACGCGTGGTAGCCGAGGCTCGCCGCGGCGGTCGTCACCCTTCGTTCGTGTGCGAGGCCGACGACGGCGCGGACCGTCTCTGGGAGGCGCTCGGAGTCGAGCGCGCTGCGGAGGCGTTCTGTGGTGCCCACGCCTCCCGTTCACCCCCCGGGTACAAATAGACGGTCTCAGCGCGCCGCGACGAACCGCTCGGGGAGGTATGCGACCAGCGCGGGCGGTGCGGCCGCGACCAGCGCCGCCCAGACGTCGGCGAGGCGGCGACGGAGGAGGGTGTAGCCGGCGCCGACGAGCAGGAGGACGACGACCGGGCGCGAGAGGAGCGGCCCGTGGAGCGCGAGCAACGGGAGGGCGACGGCCGCCGACAGCACGAGGTCCTCCGGCGCGCCGTCGTAGGGGACCCAGCGCCGGGGGCGGAGCCAGGTGTCGTGGAAGTGGCTGTAGACGGCCCGTTCCGAGGTGCGTTCCCAGGGTTTCAGCTCGAGGCCCCCTCCGAGGGCGTCCATCGCGGCGTGGGCGCCCGCGGCGAGCAGGAAGCAGGCGAGGGCGACGGTGAGGGCGCTCGGTCGGGTGAGCGCCCCGGCGAGCGCGCCGACCCCCGCGACCGACCCGTAGACGGGGTAGTGGAGCGTTCTGCGGTGGCCGACGTAGAGGTCGAAGTCGGGGAACGCGCCCCCGAGGGCGCCGGCGACGACCGCCAGCGGGGCGAACTCGGGGGCGACCCACACGACGGCGCTCGCGAGCGCCATCCCCACGAGCACGTGCGTCACTGCCATCATTCACCCCCCGTACGGTCGTGTCGGATAAACGCGTTCCGTGTGGGAGTCGAGCGTGCGACCCCGTGTCTGGCGGTGGAACCGACGCGCACTTGCCCCGCGTCCCCCTACGAGGAGGCGTGCAGGAACTGCTCGACCTCCTCGCGACGGTGCTCCCGCGGGTGGCGAACATCGCCCTGTTCATCGCGTTCGGGGTGGCGCTCGCGAACCTGCTCGTCGGGTTCGGCGCGGTGCGGGCCATCGCCCGCCTCTCGCGGCCCCTGACGCGCCCCGCGAACCTCCCCGAGGAGGTCGGTACCGCCATCCTCACCACCACCGCCTCCACGACGGCGGGCTACGGGATGCTCGCGGAGTTCCGCGAGTCGGGCGCGCTCGACGACCGGGCGACGCTCGTCGCCGTCACCATCAACACGTTCTTCGGCTTCGCCCAGCACGTCTTCACCTTCTACGCGCCCGTGTTGATTCCCATCCTCGGCCTGGAGGTGGGCCTGCTCTACGTCGGCACGCGCGCGGCCGTCGCCCTCGCCATCACCGCCACGGGCGTCCTCGCGGGGGCGCTCCTGCTCGACGGGGACAACGTCGACCGGGCGGCGACGCCCGCGGTCGAGGCCGACGGGGGACGGGCGGCCGAGGGGCAGTCGGCCGGCGCGGTGGTCCGCGACGCCGTCGAGAGCGGCCTCGCGAAGACCCGCGACATCCTCCCGCGCCTGCTGGTCATCTACACCGCCGTCGCCTTCCTCACGTCGCGCTACGACGTCGCGCGCGTCGCCGGGGCGGGGGCGGCCGACCCGCTCGCGGGGACCGTCGGCCTGCCGGCGGCCGCGGTGCCCGTCGTCGCGGTGTTCACGCTCGATACGACGAACGGGGCGCTCGTGCTCTCGCCGCTGGTCGAGGAGGGCGTGTTCACCCCGCGGACGGCGGTGGCGACGATGCTCGTCGGCGGCATCGTCTCGTTCACCGTCTCGACGTTCAAGCGCTCCATCCCCTTCCAGTACGGCATCTGGGGGGCCGACTTCGGCTCGAAGGTCATCGTCGTCAACACCGCCCTGAAGGTGGCCTGGATCGCCGTCGCGCTCGTCGTGCTCCTCTACGTCCCGTTCTGAGCGGTGTGTCGTGTGAACACGGCCGAGTCGCGGCAACGACGAGTCATACATGAACGTTTATGATGAATACGGCCGTCGGGTGTCGTACAGTCATGTTCCCCGTACGCGCTCGGTGACGGTTCGACCCAGTCCCGCCCACCGACCACGACACGACCCTGCCGCTCCATGAGCACGAATCCACGACCGAGTTCCGCGACGTATCGACCGACACCGACTTCGACCACCCCCACCACGACCGCCGGCAGGTGGGCCGACGCGACGGCCCCCGCCCCCGCCTCGGACACGCTCTCGTTCGCCCGCCGCGCGGGCGCACAGCTCTCGTTCGACGCGGGCGGGAGCCAGCGCCTCCGTAACCTGATGGACGCCGACAACGGGGCGATGGTCGGCCGGCGCGACTGAGTCAGTCGTCCTCGACCGGTTCCAGTTTCTCCTCCTCGCTGTAGGGTAACTCGTCGACGAGGACCACCGCCTCGCCCTCGACGACGCGCTCGCCGTCCTCGTCGTAGACGGCGGTCAGTAACCGGTAGCGACCCTCGTCGAGTTCCTCCGCCACCTCGCAGACGGCGGTGACCGTCTCGCCGACCCCCACGGGGCCGAGGAAGCGCAGGTCCTGCGAGAGGTAGACCGTGAGACCGGGGATGCGCGCGAGCGCCGCGCTGATGACGCCCGCGACGAGCGTCCCGTGGGCGATGCGCCGCCCGAAGCGGGTGTCCGCGGCGAACCCGTCGTCGAGGTGGAGGCGGTTCGTGTCGCCGCTCGCCCCCGCGAACGAGCGGACGTCGTCGTCCGAGAGGTCCTTGCTGAACCGGACGACGTCGCCGACGCCGACCGGCGCGCCGTTCTCGCGGCTGTGGGTGAACTCCCACTCGGCCGACTCGTAGGCCACCTCGTCGCTCCCGAGGCGCGCGCGCCCCCCGCGCTCGTGCCAGTCGCTCGCGGGCGAGAGCTTCGGGAGGTAGTACGAGAGGTCGGTGGCCGTGAGGATACCGACGAGTTCGCCGTCCGCCGTCACCGGGAGGTGCGTGATGCCGTGGTCGCGGAGCGTCTCCGCCGCCCGGCCGAGGCCCGCGTCCGCCGCCACCGTCTCCAGCGACGTCGACATCACGGTCTCCACCGTGGTCGCCTCCGGGTCTCCGTCCGCCGCAAGCACCGCGACGAGGTCGCTCCGCGTCACGATACCGACCGGCGTTCCGCCGTCGACGACGACCAGCGACCCGATGTCCGCCTCCGTCAGCCGGGTCGCCGCCGTCGTCACCGTCGTCTCGGGGGTCGTCGTCTCCACCGTCTCCGTCATCACGTCGCGCACGCGCAGCGGAACGAGCATTGTCGTCTGTCCCCTGTCGCGCCCGCCATATCACCGTTGTCCCGTCCCGTCCCGTGCCGCCGCGTCGCCCGCCCGTCAGGCTAAACCGCTCGCGCCCCTAGGGCGACCGTGCGATTCGAACCCCGTCCGCGGCTGGTCGACTGGACCATCCTCCTCGCGGTCGCGCTGGCGCTCGTCACGGGCGTCGTCAGCCTCGGCGTCGGGACGCCGCGGTTCGGCTGGGTGTTCGTCCTCCACGGGGCGGGCGCGCTGGTGCTCGTCGTCCTCCTTTTCTGGAAGCTCAGGCGCGTCCGCCGGCGGGTGACCGGGCGGTGGAACCGGACCGTCGCGCTCTCCGTCCTCCTGGCGTTCCTCGCGCTGAGCGCGCTCGCGACGGGCATCGCGTGGGTGCTCGGCTACGACCTCGACCTCTGGGGGTGGACGCTGCTCAACCTCCACATCGGTCTCGGCCTCGTCGTCGTCCCCGTCCTCCTCGTCCACCTCGCCGCGCGGTTCCGGACGCCGACGACCGCCGACTGGGAGGGGCGTCGGACCGTCCTCCAGTACGGCGCGCTGGTGCTGTTCGGCGCGCTCGCCTGGCGCGCCCAGCAGGCGCTCGTCGCGGTGCTCGACACGGCCGGCGCCGACCGGCGCTTCACCGGGTCGAAACCCCACGAGGGGAGCGGGAATCGCTTTCCCGTCACGAGCTGGGTACTCGACGACCCGGACCCGATAGCGCCGGAGACGTGGCGCCTGCACGTCGCCGGCGCGGTCGAGCGTCCCCTCGAACTGGGCTACGACGCGCTCGACGCCCGCCGCGAGGAGCGCGCGCTCCTCGACTGCACCAGCGGCTGGTTCGTCGAGCGCGACTGGCGGGGGGTGCCGGTCGCGGACCTGCTCGACGACGCCGGGGTGACCGGGGAGGCACGGTGGGTGACGTTCCACTCCGTGACGGGCTATCGCTTCGGCTTCCCCGTCGACGTCGCGCGCGGGATGCTCCTCGCGACACACGTCGACGGCGAGCGCCTGACCCACGGCCACGGCTTCCCCCTCCGACTCGTCGCGCCGGGCAAGCGCGGCTTCCAGTGGGTGAAGTGGGTGACGGCCGTCGAGGTGCGCGAGGAACGCGACTGGGGGCAGTGGCTCGCTATCTTCGTCAGCGGGCTCGACTAGAGGACTCGTGCGAGGTCGTCGAGTCCCGAGACGGTCACGCCGGGGTCGCCCCCGCGGACGTGGACCGTCTCGAACCCCGCCGCCCGGCCGCCCGCGACGTCCGCGCGCTCGTCGTCGCCGACGAGGACGTGGCGGTCCGCCGGGAGCGCCTCGCGGGCCGCGTCGAAGGCGGCCGCGTCGGGCTTGTGCGCGCCCACGTCGTAGGAGACGACGACGGCGTCGAGCGCGTCGAGCAGACCGTGGTGGGCGAGTTTCGCGCGCTGGACGCGGCCGACGCCGTTCGTGAGGACGCCGAGCGGACAGTCGAGGGTCGCGAGCAGGTCGCGTGCGCCGGGGACGACGGCGCTCTCGGCGCACTCGCGCTCGACCAGCGCGTCGACGAGAGCGGTCGGGTCGGCGTCGAGGCCGAACGCCTCGCAGACGTCGGCCATCGCGCGGCGGTAGGGGTCGGGACGGAGCGCCTCGAAGCCCTCGAAGAAGCGGTCGCTGTAGTGCTCGCACCACGCCGGTTCGACCCGGTCGAGTCGGTCGCGGAACGCGCCCTCGACGACGGCCGCGTAGTCGTCGAACGTGAGGAGTGTCCCGTCGAGGTCGAAGTGGACCGCGGTCGAGTCGGTCACCGCTCGTCCCGTCGGTCGGCGGGGTCGATGGGGACGCCGTCCTCGGTCGGCGGTGCGACGTGGTCGACGTACGTCTCGGGGTCGGGGTCGCGCACCGTCACCTCCACCTCGATGTCGCCGAGTTCGGCCGGGTCGCCGACGGCGAAGGTGAGCCGGCCCGCGTACGCGGCCTGCTTGTTCAGCCGGAAGGTGAACGTGTCGCCGGAGAGCGTCTGGAGGAACGTCATCCGCGCGCTGTCGAGTATCTCGGCCTCGTGGAGGCGTTCGGAGAAGGACTCGAGGGAGTGGGTCGTCGCCCGCACCTCGCCGGGGTGTTCCTCGACGGTGACGCCGGGGAAGACGTGCTCGACGGCGTCTACGACCCGGTCGGTCACCTCGGTGGCGGCGACCGGCGCGCGAATCGTCACGTCGACGCTGTAGACGGTACTCATGCTCGCTCGCCCTCCAGAATCGACCGCACGCGACGGCGGAAGGCGGCCAGCGTGCCGGTGTTCTCGACGGTCACGTCCGCGCGGTCGATGGCCGCGCCCATCCCGAAGCCGAGTTCGCGCTCGTCGCGCGCCTCGAGCGCCTCGCCGCCGTCGCCGACGTTGTCGCGCCCGCGGACGCCGACCCGCTCGACGCGGAGGTCGAACGGCGCGGTGACGGCGACGAGGGTGAAGTCCTCGCCGAAGCGCTCCTCGAAGCGCTCGACCTCGACGTCGGAGCGGATGCCGTCGACGAGGACGGTGCCGGCGTCGTTGAGGGCTTCCTCGACGAGCGGGAGCGAACGCTCGGCGATGGCCGTGACGCCCTCCTCCTCGCGGAGGCGCTGTGCGATTTCGCCGTGGTGGTCGGCCGGGTCGAGGCCGCGGCGACGGCACTCCGCGCGGATGACGTCGCCCATGGTGACGACGGGTATGCCAAGTTCCCGGGCGACGGTCGCGGCTTCGCCCTTGCCGCTTCCCGGCAACCCGACGGTCCCGATGACTCGCATCGCCACGGAGTCCGTTCGATGCGCCCTTAACGCCTGTGTTCCGGCCGTGGTGGCGAGGAAACCGACTCCTTTTGATGCCTACGCGTGAATCCCCCTCCAGGGCACGTAGCTCAGCCAGGATAGAGCGTCGGACTTCTAATCCGATGGTCGTGGGTTCGAATCCCATCGTGCTCGGCGTGGTGAACAACCGAGAAGGGATTCGAAGCAGGGAGCACGTAGTTCGAGCGAAGTGAGGACTCGTCCGACCGGAGTTCGACCCCCCTACTCGTCTGCGAGGAGTCGTGCCCTCCTTCGATCCCTACCGCGCTCACTCTCCGTCGACGACCGCGACTGCGAGCGAATCCCTCCCCTGCATCACGTTCCGACGACCGTCACTGGGGCGGTAGGCGTCTCGTGTCGCCGATAGAATGGTCGTCGGTCCGATGCGAGGCGAACGATTTCACGTCCTGCCACTCAGGTTCGCTCTCCGCGACCTGTTTATATACGTTCCCCCTATATCGGCGATACGAGGGCCCCTGCGCTCGATTTCTCGGTCGTTCCGTCGACCGACTCCCGGCCGACCTCGATTATCAGTATTGAATCTTGTGGCTTACTGCGTAACGAAGTCCTCTCCACAATGATATTCTATTTGGTAATATATTATTTATGATAGGTACTCTATCTTATAGGATGGCCCGAAGGCTCGAGGTACTCCGTTCGTGTGAACGCTCCTAAACGTCTTGGAGTGTCAAATATAGCGGAATTCGGATGAGATAGTGGCCTAAACTCCATAGATACATAATCGAACATATCTTATTTTGTAACTTTCATCAGATATTGATTTACAACAAAATACTTATTACATCGTAATCGATGAATGAAACTGGCATGGACGAATTGGCACGTGAGAACGTGAGCGATCAGACAGCAGAACACGGCTCCTCGATGGAGGGGGAGCGAGACTCCGGGCGGTCGATGCTCGACCGCCGCGCGTACCTGAAACTCGGAGCGGCGGCGGCGGGCGTCGTCGCGGTCGGCAGTCGGGCCGGCCGCGCGGCGACGACGGGCCGTCACGGCATCGACTTCGACCGGGTACTGAACGCGGTCGAGGACCTCGGGATGGACCCGGACGGGAACGAACCGATCGACGACGCGCTCTACGGCGCGATGGAGAACGGCACCCTCATCGAGTTCCCCCCGGGGCAGTACCTCTTCGAGGACTACACCCTCCAGCGCGGACTCCGCCGCTTCGGCGTCCGCGGACTCGGCGCCCACCGTAACGACGTCGAGTTCATCACCCCGCCGGGACGGTCCAGTTACTTCCTGTTCGTCCGCGGCGGGAGCGACATCCTGCTCGAGAACGTCACGTTCCAACAGCGTGCCCGGAAGGACGCCGGCGACATCGGGAACGTCATCGTCATCGAGGACAACCTGCAGGTCCACGACATCGAGTTCGCGGGGTTCAACTCCTCGGGCTCGGCGGACCGCTGGGCGCTCCTCCCGAAACTGACGGACCCCGACGGCGAGGGCCTCATCACGGGCTTCGTCCACACCGGCCCCTCCGATTTCAAACCCCACGGCATCAACGACGGCGCGGGCGGCGTCTTCGAGGGACACAACGGGAAACTCATCTACCGGAACTGTCACATCGAGAACGCGGCCGGCGACGGCGGCCTCTACACCGGGAAACACGAGGGGTCGACGAACTTCGAGAACTGTTTCTTCAAGAACAACGACATGTGTGTGATGCGCATGGGTGCCGGGTCGTACATCCGCGACTCCACCATCGTCCTCGACTGGGACGACGCCCATCCGGAGAACACAGGTGACGTCGGCGGCGTCAACGGCCTCTACTTCTCCAGCGGCCAGTTCGGCAAGTCCGGCGGCGGCATCTACAACTGCGACATCATCACCCGCAAGCAGGACGGGAACAACGACGCCCTCGGGTCCGTCTTCATCAACGCCTCCGACGGCGACGTCACCATCAAGGACACCCGCATCCAGAACGACGTCGACGGCCAGGCGGCCATCTACGCGTGGGCTCCCGGCGAGCGCTTCTCCTCGCACGGCACGCCTCCCGAGTCCGACTGGGGGTTGACCCTCGAGAACGTCTCCATCACCGGATCGGGGCGCTCGACGAAGGGCGCCGTCTTCCTCGACACGCGGCCCGAGACGGTCATCCGCGACTGCTGCATCCAGATGGAGAACGACGACGGCATCCACCTGCGCGAATCGCCGGACTGCGTCGTCGAGAACACGACCATCAACGTCCCCGGCAAGGCCATCGACTACACCCGGTCGTCGGCGGACACGAGCGGTCTCCAGTACGGCGAGAGCTGTCCGGTCCCGAGCGAGACCTGGCGGCGCGCCGACGAGGACGAACCGACGGACTCCGAGGGCACTGACGACGGCGATGCCGACGATGGCGACCTGGTCGACGACGGGTCGACCCACCACCTGAAGCTCCACTCGACGGAGAAGGCGCCGTACCGGTTCACGGTGAGCGGCGACCTCGAGTTCGACCCGCGCTGGGGGACCGAGGACTACATCGAGGGCGACAGCGCCCGCGGCTTCCTCGTCGGGGGCACCGACGCCTACTACTTCACCGGCGTCGTCACCGACTTCGAACTCGACGGCGACGCGACTATCGAACTCGACGGCGGGGCTGTCACGCCCGAGGAACTGCGCTCGATGGGCGAGTCGGGGTCCGGCGGGTCGGACTCCGACGACGACTCGACCGACGACGGCCCCGACGCCACCACCCGCCGCCTGCGCATCGAGGGTGGGAGCGGCGACGACGTGGCCTCCTACACGGTCTCCGCCGACGGGACGTTCGACTCGCCCGAGACGCTCAACGCCGAGGACAGCATCTCCGACGACGGCTCGACCGTCAGCGGGACGGTCGCCGGCTACCGCGACATCTTCGACTTCACCGGCGACATCGTGGCCATCGACATCGACGCCAACGCGACGGCGTACGTCGAGGGGCGACCGGTCGACCCCGCCTCCGTCGGTGACGCGGACGACGACGGGTCCGACGACTCCGGTTCGGACGACTCGGGCGATGGCAGTTCGGGCGACTCCGACGGTTCGGAGGACTCGAACGACGACTCGGGGTCCGACGGTTCGGAGGACTCGGAACCGGTCGAGCACCACCTGAAGCTCTACTCGCCGGAGAAGTCGCGCTACGACCTCACGGTGACGGGCGACCTGCGATTCGACACACGGTGGGGGAGCGAAGACCACCTCGACGGCAACAGCACGTGGGGTGTCCTCGCCGGCGGCACCGACGCCTACTACTTCACGGGGTCGGTGACGGAGTTCGACATCGAGGGCGACGCCACCATCGAACTCGACGGGAAGGTCGTCACTGCCGAGGACGTGCGTGCGATCACCGACGAGACCGAGGAACCGGACGCACCCGAATCGGGCGACGACGATGGTTCGAACGACTCGGACGGCTCCGACGGTGACTCGGGGTCCGACGGCTCGGAGGACTCGAACGACGAGTCGGACGGTTCGGAGGACTCGGAACCGGTCGAGCACCACCTGAAGCTCTACTCGCCGGAGAAGTCGCGCTACGACCTCACGGTGACGGGCGACCTGCGGTTCGACACACGGTGGGGGAGCGAAGACCACCTCGACGGCAACAGCACGTGGGGCGTGCTCGCCGGCGGCACCGACGCCTACTACTTCACGGGGTCGGTGACGGAGTTCGACGTCGAGGGCGACGCCACCATCGAACTCGACGGAGCGACCGTCACCCCGGACGTGGTTCGCTCGGTCACCGACGAGACCGAGTCGGGCGGCGACGACGAGTCGGACGCCGACACGGACGACGACTACCCGCACAGCATCGCCATCGTCGGTCTCGACACCGTCGCGAGCTACGAGTTCACCGTGGGCGGCGACGTCGCCCCCGACACGGACACCGGGACGTTCGACGCGGGCGACAACGTCTCCGGCAGCAGCGCCGAAGGTGCCGTCTCGGTCGGCACCGACGCCTACCTGTTCTCCGGCTCCGTCACCGACTTCCAGCTCGACGGGCCGGCGGCGGTCTACGTCGACGGCCAGCAGGTCGACCCCGACCTGCTCGCGACGAAGGGGCTCGCCGGCGCCGCGCTGACGCACACGTTCGTCGTCGACGGCACGGACAGCGACCCCTGCTCGTACGACCTGACGGTCGACGGCCTCGTGGTCAAGCACCCGTGGGGGAGCGACGACGCCGCGACGGACGTCGTCGAGGGGACGAGCGTCTCCGGGCGCGTCGACGGCGGCGTCGACGCCTACCACTTCCGCGGCGACCTCACCGAACTCGCGATGGACGGCACCGCACAGCTCTCGTTCACCGAGTAACGAGGCGACGACCGACGCGCCGTCGCCACGACTGCTGTCGTCTCACACCCTCTCACGTCCGTGCCGGCGCGACGCCGCGCGGACCGGTTTCACCGCCCGCGAGCGACGGCTCCGCCGCGTGGCGGCTCCGGCTCAGTCGTCCTCGGCCAGCGAGCGGGCGGCGGCCGCGATACCCGCCTCGGTCTCCTCGCCGCGTCGGGCGATGCGCCAGCCGGTGAGACCCATCACGACGACGACCAGCGGCGAGAGGAAGCCGAAGAAGTAGTACGGCGCGTACGCGAGCGTCGGGACGCCGAGGACCGTCGCCATGTAGACCCCCCCGGAGTTCCAGGGGACGAGCGCGCTCGTCGTCGTCCCGCCGGCTTCGACGGCCCGCGAGAGGTTGCGCGTCTCCAGGTCGAACTCGTCGTAGATGTTCCGCAGGCTGATGCCGGGGACGACGATGCTCATGTACTGGTCGGCCGAGAGCACGTTCATCGAGAACGCGGCGGCGACGGTGCCCGCGGTGAGGCCGGCGACGCTCGAGACGGCGCGGCCGATGGCGTGGGCGACCACCGCGAGGATGCCCGTGCGTTCGAGCAGTCCGCCGAGCGCGAGCGCCGCGACGATGATGGTGATGGTCCACGCCGACCCGACGAGGCCGTCGGTCGCGAGCAGGCTGTTCACCTGCTCGACGCCCGTCTCGGGGGCGGTACCGCTCTGTGCCACCTCCCACGCGGCGGTGAACGACTCCGCGGTCACCGTCTGGGCGAGCGACGCGAGCGTCCACGTCCCGACGAACGGGCCGCCCTGGACGAGAATCTGGACGAGGGCGCCGACGATGGCGCCCATCCCCAGCGTGGGGAGCGCCGGGTAGCCGCGGAGCGCGAGGCCGAACGTCAGGAGGAGGGGGACGAACACGAGCGGGTGGACGGTGAAACTGCCCGCGATGGCCCCCTGGATGGCCTCGATGCGCCCCGGCGGGACGGCGCCGTCGAACCCGAGGCCGAGGGCGGCGTAGCCGAGCACCGAGATACCGAGGGCGATGCTCGTCCCGACGCGCATCGTCCGGACGTGACTCATCAGGTCGGTGTTGGTGACGGCGGCGGCGAGGTTCGTCGTGTCCGAGAGGGGGGATATCTTGTCGCCGGTGTACGCCCCCGAGAGCACCGCGCCGGCGGTCATCGGTTCGGGGACGCCGAGGCCCACCCCGATGCCGATGAACGCGACGCCGAGCGTCCCGGCCGTGGTCCACGAGGAGCCGACGGCGAAGGCGACCACGGCCGCGAACAGCGCGGCGGCCGGGAGGAACACCCGTGGGGAGAGCAGGTCGAGGCCGTAGTAGATGAGCGCCGGGATGGTCCCCGCGCCCATCCAGGTGGCGATGAGCGCGTAGATGACGAAGATGATGAGGATGGCCTGCATCCCCATCACGAGACCGTCGACGATGCCCTCGTACAACCGGCGCCACGGGATGCCGAGCCAGTAGCGCCCGACGGCGCCGGTCAGTGCGATACCCCACAGCAGGGGGAGTTGCGGGTCGAGACCGAAGACGAGTTTCCCGACCCCGAGGAAGGTCAGCATCCCGACCAGCGGGACGAGCGCCTGCACCAGCGACGGACGCTCCTCCGGCGCCAGGTCGTCGTAGGTGAGCGGCTCGAACGACAGGTCAGCCATTACCCGCCGTATCCGCCCGAGACATTTGTATGTCTCTCACAATGAATACCACGCATATCTCAACTCGCCTGCACGAATCCGTCGTCCGCCCGACGGCGAATACCGACAGGGAAGTGTGCTCGCGAACTCCACATCGCCATGCAGTCACCGGAACACGCTGCCGTCGGAGCCGTCGTCAGCGCCGTCGCGCTCGTCCCGCTCGTGGACGCCTTCTCGCCCCCCGCGCTCGCCGTCCTCTGGGGGTACGGCGTGGCGCTGAGCGTCTTCGTCGACCTCGACCACTTCCTCCTGGCGCGCCTGCTCTCCGGCGACTGGTCGCACCTGCGCTCGACGCTGCGACGGGGCCGGGGGGCGTTCGTCGACCAGGCCGGTACCTTCCGTGGCCTCGAGATGGAGCGCCGCAGGCACCTCTCGCACCACGCCCTCGGGGGGGTGCTGGTGGGCGGCCTCGCGCTCGTCTCGGCCCCGCTGGCGGTCTTCACCGCCGTCGTCCTCTACACCCACGTCCTCTGCGACCTGCTGCGGGACAACGAACTCGTCTGACTACGCCTCGAAGCCGTCCTCGAAACGGAAGGTGCCGTCGCGCTGGACGACCTCGCCGTCGACCTCGATGGTGGAGTCCTCGCTCATGTCCACGATCATGTCGACGTGGGCGGCCGACTCGTTGGCCTCCACGCCCTCGGGGACGCACTCGTCGATGGCGTCGCCGACGGCCATGTGGACGGTGTCGCCCATCTTCTCGTCGAAGAGCATGTTGTAGGTGAAGCGGTCGATGGCCCGGTTCATGCCGATACCCAGTTCGCCGAGGTAGCGCGCCCCTTCGTCGGTGTCGAGGGTGGCTTCCAGGACGTCGACGTGTCCGGCGGCGTCGAAGTCGACGACGCGACCCTCCTCGAAGCGGAGGAAGACGTCGGTGAGTTCCCGGCCGTTACGCATCACGGGTTTGTCGAACAGTACCTCCCCCTCGACGCTCTCGCGTACCGGCGCGGTGAACACCTCGCCGGCTGGCATGTTGTGGGTCCCCCAGTCGTTACAACCTCGCATCCCCTCGATGGACATCGTGACGTCGGTGGTGTCGCCCGAGCGAATCCGGACCTCCTCGCCCTCGGTGAGGACGTCCGCCATCTCCTGCTGGAAGTCGCGCTGGGCCTCCCAGTCCCGGTCGACGGCGTTCCACACGAACTCCTCGTAGGCGGCCGTCGACATCTCCGCCTTCTGTGCGCTCCCGGGAGCGGGGTACTGGGTGATGACCCAGCGCGTCTCCAGCCGTTCCTTGAACACGGGTTCGTGCGCCCGTCCCCGGGCGGCGTTCTTCTCGGGGGCCACGTCGCTCGTCTCGGCGAGGTTCGTCCCCCCACCGATGGCGATGACGACGTCCGTCGCCTCCATCTCGGCGAGGCGGTGCTCGGGCGTCCGGAAGGCCTCCTCGTCCATCGCGCGGCCGTACTCCCGTTCGGCGCGGGCGCTGCTCCAGTGGAGCGTCGGCTGGGCACCGATCTCACCGAGACGGCGGTAGAGCGCGACGACGAGGTCCTCCGCGACCGGCGGCGCGACGACGACCACGTCGTCCTCGGCCGTGACGCCGGTACACTGGTCGACGAGCACCTCCGCGTGCCGCTCGATTCGGGGGTCCATACCCCGAGGTACGGACACGGCCACTAAACCCTTCCCAGAACGAACCTTCTGTCGGCTCGCGTGACTACGCCTCGAAGCCGTCCTCGAAACGGAAGGTACCGTCGCGCTGGACGACTTCACCGTCGACCTCGATGATGGAGTCCTCGCTCATGTCCACGATCATGTCGACGTGTTCGGCGCTGCGGTTCACCTCGTTGTCCTCGCCGACGCACTCGGCGTAAGCGGACCCGACGGCCATGTGGACGGTGTCGCCCATCTTCTCGTCGAACAGCATGTTGTAGGTGAAGCGGTCGATGGCCCGGTTCATGCCGATGCCGAGTTCGCCGAGGTAGCGCGCGCCCTCGTCCGTCTCGAAGATTCCGTCGAGGACGGATTCGTTGCGTTCGGCGCTGTACTCGACGACGCGCCCCTCGTCGAAGGTGACGTGGACGTCCTCTATCTCGCGGCCCTGCCGGTAGAGCGGGAGGTCGAAGTGGACCGTCCCCTCGACGCTCTCGCGCACCGGCGCGGTGAACACCTCGCCGCCGGGGAGGTTCTTCTTCCCCGTGTCGTTGATGGCGACGTTGCCCGCGATGGACATCGTGAGGTCGGTCCGCTCGCCCGACCGGATGCGGACCGACTCGCCCTCGTTCAGGACGTCGACCATCCCCTGCTGGAACTCGCCCTGTGCGTCCCAGTCGAGCGAGACGGCGTCCCAGACGAAGTTCTCGTAGCCCTCGGTGCTCATGCCCGCGAGCTGGGCGAAGCCGGCGGTCGGGAACTGGGTGCCGCACCAGCGCTTCGAGAGGCGCTCGGTGAGGACTGGCTGCATCGCCCGCCGGTGGGCGGCGGTGGTCTCGGGGTCGACGTCGCCCGTCTCGCTCGCGTTCTCGCCGCCGCGGACGGCGACGTAGACGTCCATCTCCTCGTAGAGCGCGAGGAGGTGCGAGGGCGTCTCGAACTCCCCGTCGTGGTTGCGGAGGTACGCCCGGGCGGCCCGCTCGCTGCTGTTCGTGTAGACGGGGGTCGCGCCGCGGTCCGCCACCTCCTCGTGGAGCGCGACGACGAGGTCCTCGGCGTCGGCGGGGGCGCTGATGACGACGTTGTCACCCTCCCCGATGTCCGTCGAGTGGTCGGCGATGATGCGCGCGTGGTCGCGGATTCGCGGGTCCATGCCTCGGTACTCTCCCGTTCCGGTGATACCGCTTTCGCACGGTCCTCCCACCGTGACCTCACGCATCCCGTGAGATATATCTATCTACTGTCACGTCGTCGCCTCGTACGCCCGGGTCCGCCCGGGCGTGGTAGCATGCCGACGTTCATCCACCTGGTCTCGTACACCTCTGAGGGTATCGAACACATGAACGAGAGCCCCGAGCGCCTGGAGGCGGCGCGGGAGGTGGCCGACTCGGTCGGCGGCGACCTCTCGCAGTTCTTCCTCACGCTGGGCGGCTACGACGCCGTGGCCGTCGGGGAGTACCCCGACGCGGAGGCGGCCGCGCGGGCCGCCATCACCATCGCGGGCGAGGGGGCCGTCAGGACGGAGACGCTGCGGGCGTTCACCGAGGACGAGTACCGCGACGTCGTCGACCAGCTCCCGTAGGGTCACGACCCCGGCCGGCCCCGACCGCACCCTATTTGGGCTCGTCCCCCGCATCACTGCGCATGATAGACCTCCGGAGCGACACGGTCACGCGCCCGAGCGACGCGATGCGAGAGGCGGCCCGCGACGCCGCCGTCGGCGACGACGTCCACCGCGGCGACCCGACGGTGGCGGAACTCGAGACGCGCGTCGCGGACCTCCTGGGCAAGGAGGCCGCCCTCTACGTGCCGAGCGGGACGATGGGCAACCAGATAGCCGTCCGCGTCCACGCCGACCGCGGCGAGGAACTCGTCTGCGAGCGCGAGTGCCACATCTACAAGTGGGAACTCGCCGGCGCCGCACAGCTCTCGGGCGTCCAGCCCCGGACCGTCGACGGCGGCGCGCGCGGCGCCCTCACGCCCGGGGCGGTCCGCGAGGCGTACGTCGCGCCCAGCAGTCACCGCCCCGGTACCGGCCTCGTCGCGCTGGAGAACACCCACAACAGCAGGGGCGGCGTCGCGCTCGCGCCCGGGGAACTCGACGCCGCCGCCGAGGCGGCCCACGACCTGGGCGTCCCGGTCCACCTCGACGGCGCGCGCGTCGCCAACGCCGCCGTCGCCCACGACGTCCCCCTCGACCGCATGGTCCGCGAGATGGACTCCGTGATGGCCTGTCTCTCGAAGGGGCTGGGCGCGCCCGTCGGGTCGATGCTCGCCGGCGACGCCGAGTTCGTCGAGCGCGCGCGCCGGGTCCGCAAACTCCTCGGCGGCGGGATGCGCCAGGCCGGCGTCATCGCCGCCCCCGGTCTCCTCGCCCTGGAGAACGTCGACCGACTCGCACAGGACCACGAGAACGCCCGCGTGCTGGCCGACGGCCTCCGCGACCTCTCCGGTCTCTCCGTGCAGTCGCCGGAGACGAACATCGTCCTCGTCCGGACCGAAGAACCGGCGAGCGCGTTCATCGACCGCATCGCCGAGGTCGACGTGGCCGCCTCGGAGTTCGGCGAACACACGGTCCGGTTCGTCACCCACCTCGACGTCTCGCGCGAGGACGTCGAGACGGCCGTCGAGCGTGTCGAGTCCGTCCGCTAGCGTCGCTCGACGTCCCTACCGACGGTCACCGCCGGTCGCCGTCGAAGCCCTCGCGGAAGGCGAGCGCCGTCCGCCGGAACATCAGATAGATAGCGAGGAGGAAGACGGCGATGGCGCCGATGACCACCAGCGTGACGATGTCGAGGCCGAATATCATACCGGAGGTGACGCCCCGCCGAGGAAAGACGTTTCGGGGATGTAACGGTCAAACCGTGATTTGAGCCTCCAGCGAGTATATACCTCCACCGCGCTTCGGGGTAGTCGTCGCTTCGGCCCTCCCCGTTCGACGTGCCCTCCTTCACTCTCTCCACTGTCGTTCGACGCCCGACTCACGGGTACTCCGCCGTCGCCCGCGTCCCGTCGACGTTCAGTTCTGCCGCCACGACCCGAGTCGGCGGAGCCTCGTCGAACCGCACCCCGACCTCGTAGCCGTCGACGCTCATGTCGTCCGAGCACCCCCCGCCGAACAGCCGGTTGTCCGGGTGGTTCGCGCTCTTTCCGTCCACGATTTCGACCGTCAGGACGCCGGATTCGTAGGTCACGTCGCCCAGCGCGACCTCCTTGCACTCGCTCGACCCGACGGCGAGCGCGCCCTGCACGCGGACCGACTCGCCGTCGACCGCGATGACGGGTGCGTCTTCGGAGACGCCCGACTCCACTTCGGAGACCGGCCCGGTCCGAACGCTCCCCGGGTCGCGGCGCTCGAACGTGACGGTGCCGAACGGTTCGTCCGTCGTCCGCGGGTCGTCAGAGGATTCGCCCGAGACGCTGGTCAGACACCCGGCGAGCAACGGGAGGGTTCCGACGAGGAGGGTCCGACGGCGCATAGCCGTTTCTTGTATGTTAGTTTATATATATATATTCCCCCGACTGTTCGCGCTCGAATCACGCTACACCGCGAACGACTCGACGACGCTCCCGTCCGGACGGACGAGTTCCCCACGCAGGGGGTCGGTGTGCAGTTCGGCGTGGGCGGGTTCGTACCAGCGCGGGTCGGCGTGGCTGCCGGGGTTCAGCACCGGCACCTCCCCGAGGTAGTCGAAGCCGGGGCGGTGGGAGTGGCCGACGACGACGAGGTCGGCGTTCGACTGGCGGCCGAACAGCGCGAGGCTGGTGTCGGTGTGTTCGTGCCCGTGGGCGACCGCGAGGCGGACGCCCCCGTGCTCGACCACCCGCGTCTCGGGGAGGCGTTCGCGCACGCCGGGGGTGTCGTTGTTCCCGACGACGCCCGCGAAGGCGGCGCTCTCGGCCTCGAAGGCGTCGAGGACGGCCTCGGTGCAGAAGTCGCCCGCGTGGACCACGAGGGCGGCCTCGCGGACGGCGTCGAGCGTCCGTCCCGCCAGTCGGTGGCCCGTCCGGCCGTGCGTGTCGGAGACGACGGTAATCACGCTCGTCGTGTGGGCCGGGTGGACCGTGGCTCTGGCGGTAGCTCTTTGCCACTCCCTCGACTGCGGACAGTAATGGCAAGCAGCAAGTCGGTCGTCATCGCCGCCCTCATCGCCAACGGGTCCATCGCGGTCATGAAGTTCCTCGGCTACCTCCTCACGGGGAGCCCCTCGATGCTCTCGGAGACGTATCACTCCATCTCCGACACGGGCAACCAGGTGTTCCTGCTGGTCGGCATCCGCTACAGCGGCCGCGAGGCCGACCGCGACCACCCCTTCGGCTACGGGAAGGCGCAGTTCTTCTACGCGTTCCTGGTCGCCGTCCTCCTGTTCGGCATCGCGGGCTGGGAGTCGCTGCGACACGGGTACGAGGCCATCGTCGACCCACACGCCGTCTCGACGAACCTGGTGACGCTCCCCGTCGTCGGGACCGAGATACCGAGCGTCTGGGTGAACTACGCCGTCCTCCTCTTCGCCATCCTCTTCGAGACGTGGGCGCTCTGGAAGGCCTACCAGGGACTCTCGGCGCAGATGGTCGAACACGAGTGGGCGACCCTCCGGGAGGCGTTCCGCAAGACGAGCGACGTCACCACGCTGACGGCGTTCACGGAGGACTCCATCGCGCTCGGCGGTGCAGCCATCGCCCTGGTCGGCGTCTACCTCTCGCAGGTGACCGGTAACCCGATATACGACGCCGTCGGGTCGGTGGTCATCGGCCTGATGCTGATGGGGTTCGCGCTCGCACTCGCCTGGGAGAACAAGCGCCTCCTGCTCGGCGAGTCGGTCGCCGGGGACGAGGACGAACGCCTGCGCACCATCATCCGTGACGCCGAGGGCGTCACCCACATCGACGGCTTCCGAACGGTCTACTTCGGTCCCGAACAGTTGCTCCTCACCGCGGACGTCAGCTTCGACCCCGACCTCGGGACGGAGACCATCGACGAGCGCATCACCGCCATCGAGCGGGCGCTGAAGGACGCGGAACCCCAGATACGGAAGGTGTACCTCGAACCCGAACTCTGACGCAGCGTTCCGAGACGAGACGGCGGACACGTGCGACGCGCCGCCCGCCGGGCGACCGTACCCGTGCGTAGACTTTTACGTCGTCGGGAGCGAATCGTCCGTAGTGACCGCGCCGGCCCACTTGCGATTCTTCCCGTACGGAGAGCCGTACGACCACCAGCGCGAGGCGATGGCGAACATCGCGGAGGCGCTCGACGCGGGGCGCGACGTGCTGTTCGAGGGTGCCTGCGGGACGGGCAAGACCCTCGCGGCGCTCGCGCCGGCGCTCGACCACGCCCGTCGGACCGGGAAGACGGTCGTCATCACCACGAACGTCCACCAGCAGACCCGCCAGTTCATCGAGGAGGCCCGCGCCATCACGCGCGAGGAGCCGATTCGGGCGGTCGTCTTCCGGGGGAAGGGTTCGATGTGCCACATCGACGTCGGCTACGAGGAGTGCCAGGCGCTCCGGGACACGACGCGCTCGCTGGTGGAGGCCGAGCGCGACCGCCGCGACCTCGGCGACCGCGAGGACGAGTTGCTGGAGGAGGCCCAGCGCGGGGCGGACGGCGCCGCCGAGGGCCGCGAGGCCGTGATGGACGAACTGGCCGCCCTCGACGACGAACTCGACGAGTTGCAGGAGGCGGCCACCTGCGAGTACTACTACAACAACCTCGTCGGCGACACCGACGAGTTCTACGAGTGGCTGTTCGAGGACGTCCGCACCCCCGACGAGATATACGAACACGCCAACGACCTCGGTTTCTGCGGCTACGAGTTGCTGAAGGAGGGGATGGAGGGGGTCGACCTCGTCGTCTGCAACTACCACCACCTCCTCGACCCGATGATACGCGAGCAGTTCTTCCGCTGGATCGGCCGCGACCCGGAGGACGTCGTCGCCGTCTTCGACGAGGCGCACAACGTCGAGGAGACGGCCCGCGACCACGCCACCCGCACCCTCGCCGAACCGACGCTCGACGGCGCCCTCGCGGAACTGGAGGAGGTGACCGACCCGCGGTGTGAGGCGACCCGCAACGTCGTGAGCGCGTTCCGGACGGCGCTCGTCGCCACCTACGACGACGCGCTGGCGTTCGGCGAGCGAGCGGGCGTCGACGAGGACTGGTACGACCTCGCCATCACGAACGAGCGCGGCCGCGACGACCTGACGCTCGCCTTCCTCGACGCCTACACCGGCCGGGGTATCCACGAGGACCTGGACGAAGCACTGGAACTCGGCGCGGCGCTCGACCGGCGGTACCACGAGGCGTACAAGGAGGGGGAGACGCGCACGCGAAAGGAGTGTCGCGTCCTGCAGGCGGCGACGTTCGTCGACGACTGGCTGCGCGACTCGAACCAGGAGGGCCAGTACCCGGTGGTGTCGGTGCGCCGCGACGGCACGAGCGACGACGTGTACGGCCGCGCGGAACTGTACACCTGCATCCCCCGGCAGGTGACCGAACCGCTGTTAGAGGAGCTCTCGGCGAGCGTCCTGATGAGCGCGACGCTCCGGCCGTTCGACGTGCTCGGCGACGTACTCGGTCTCACCGACGAGGAGGAGGGGCCGCTGACCATGGCCTACGGCCAGCAGTTCCCCGAGGAGCGCCGCCGGACCTACGCCGTGGACGTGCCGGCGCTGTTCGCCAGCCGCCGGGACGACCCCGCCACCCAGCGTGCGGTCCAGAGCGCACTGGAGGACGCCATCAGGTTCACGCCCGGCAACACGCTCGTCTTCTTCCCGAGCTACCGGGAGGCCGAGCGCTACCACGACCGCCTCGCGGTCGACGCCACGCGCTACCTCGACCGGCCGGGGACGCGCGTCGAGGACCTCCGCCGGCGGTTCGTCGCGGACGACGACGGCGTCCTGTTCACCTCGCTGTGGGGGACGCTCGCCGAGGGGGTGAGCTTCGACGACGACGACGCCCGCACCGTCGTCGTCGTGGGCGTCCCCTACCCCCACCTCGACGACCGGATGGACGCCGTCCAGGACGCCTACGCGACGGCGTTCGCGGACGCCGGCGACGACCCCGGCTGGGAGTACGCCGTCGAGGTCCCCACGGTACGAAAGACCCGCCAGGCGCTCGGCCGGGTCGTCCGCTCGCCGACCGACTTCGGGGTGCGCGTCCTCCTCGACGAGCGCTACACGCGCCGTGCGCGCCGCGAGATGCGCAAGTACAGCGTCGCCGACTCCTTCCCCCCGGAGGAGCGCGCGGAGACCATCGACGTCCAGTCCGAGAAGCTCCGCTTCGCCATGCTCAACTTCTACTCGGACATGGACGCCTGGGCCGACGCCCCGCCCGCGCCCTAGCCGAGCGGAATCACGGAGACCCGCTCGCGGTAGTCGGCGTGCCACAGCCACAGGTCGTCGATACGCCACTCGACGCCCTCGACCGGCCACTCGCAGAACCGCCGCACCTCGCGCGAATCGCCGCCCCGCCCGAGCGTGACGTGCGGGACGTAGTCTGTCCCCTCGATGCCCTCGATAGGGTCGAACGACTCGCAGAGGCGGTCGTGGAGGCGACGGAGGCCGGGGCTCTCGACGACGAGGTGGGTGACGGGCCCGGTCGGGGCGTCGAAGGCGTCCAGTCCGGCGAGCCGTGCGGCGCAGGCGGGGGCGTCCGCGAGCAGGGTGCGACAGCGCGTGGTCAGGTCGCGGTGGTCGCCCTCGCCGAGGCGTTTGACGACGAGCGTCGGTCGTCGACGCGGACGGACGCCCGAGGGCAGGTCGTCGCGCAGGTCGGCGGCAACCTCCGTCACTCGAGACGGGAGCGGCGCGTTGAGGCTGTACACGGTGGCGGTGGGACGGAGAGGGGGATAACCGTCGCGGCTCCGTGTCCCTGTGTCGCAGAGTCATATCGGCGGCACTTGCCGTCCGAGTCAGGCTTAAGTCGATACGGTCGTACGGTGTGGGTAATGACACGGACCCAGCGCGCTGCCGGCCCTGCCGCCGAAAGCGACGGGTGCCGCCTCGTTCTCGTGCGACCGCGACCGGGCCGTTAGGCCCATCTCTCTTCATCCCCCCGTCCCGGTTCGCACCGCTTTCGACCACACCACCCACGAGAACACCACACCACAATGTCCGAATCGACCGTCGCGCTCGCCTTCTCCGGCGGGCTCGACACCACGGTCTGCGTACCGCTGCTGAAAGAGGAGTACGGCTACGACGACGTCGTCGGCGTCACCGTCGACGTCGGTCAGCCCGAAGCCGAGTTCGACGAGGCCGAGGAGACCGCCGAGGCCCTCGACCTGGAGCACTACGTCGTCGACGCGACGGAGGCGTTCGCCGACCTCTGTCTCCAGTCGGTCCGCGCGAACGCCGACTACCAGGGCTACCCGCTCGGCACCGCCCTCGCGCGCCCGGTCATCGCCCAGGCCATCCTCGACGTCGCGGAGGAACAGGGCTGCGCCGCCATCGCCCACGGCTGTACGGGCAAGGGCAACGACCAGTTGCGCTTCGAGGCGGTCTGGCGCGACTCCGACCTCGAGGTCATCGCGCCGGTGCGCGAACTCGGCCTCACCCGCGAGTGGGAGATGGAGTACGCCGCGGAGAAGGACCTCCCCGTCGAGGGGGGGAACGAGGGCGCCTGGAGCATCGACACGAACCTCTGGAGTCGCTCGGTCGAGGGCGACGACCTGGAGGACCCGGGCTACGTCCCGCCGGAGGACATCTACGAGTGGACGGAGACGCCGGGGAGCCGCGACGCCGAACTCGTCGAGGTCGAGTTCGAGGACGGCTACGCCGTGGGGCTGGACGGCGAGACGCTCGACGCGACCGACCTCATCGAGCAACTGAACGAGGTGGCGGGCGCCCACGGCGTCGGCCGCACCGACATGATGGAAGACCGCATGCTCGGGCTGAAGGTCCGCGAGAACTACGAGCACCCCGCCGCGACGGCGCTGCTCACCGCCCACGAGGCGCTCGAAGGGCTCGTCCTCACGCAGGAGGAGCGCTCGTTCAAGTCGCAGGTCGACCGCCAGTGGGGCGAGAAGGCCTACGAGGGGCTCATCGCCGCGCCGCTCGTCACCGCACTGGAGGGGTTCATCGACGCCACCCAGTCGCGCGTCACCGGGACGGTCACGCTCAAACTCGAGGGCGGGCAGTGTCGCGCCGTCGGACGCGAGAGCGACTACGCCGTCTACTCGGAGTCGGCCGCCTCGTTCAACACGGAGACGGTCGACGGCATCGCACAGGCCGACGCGACGGGCGTGGCGAAGTACCACGGCTTCCAGTCGCGTCTCGCGAACGCCGTCCTCGCGAAGGCGGGGGCCGACGACGCCACCGAGGCGCTCGTGACCGACGGCGGCGACGACGACACGGAGCAGTGATGAACGACGGCGAGGGCGCGGGCGACGTGGTCCGCCGCGAGCGCTTCAGCGGCGGCCCCGCGCGGGGGTTCCTCTCCTCGCTCGCGGCCGACGAGCGCATCTTCGCGGCCGACCTCGCGGTCGACCGCGCCCACGTCGTCATGCTCGCCGAACAGGGCATCATCGAGGCCGACGAGGCGGCCGACGTCCTCACCGCGCTCAACATCGTCGAGGTGAACGGCCACGGTTCGCTCCCCGACGGCGAGGACGTCCACGCGGCCATCGAGACGGCCGTCATCGGCGAAATCGGCCCCGTCGGCGGGAAGATGCACACCGCCCGCTCGCGCAACGACGAGGTGGCGGCGTGCATCCGCTATCGCCTGCGCGAGGACCTCCTCGCGGCCGTCGAGGCGACGCTCGCGCTGCGCTCGGCGCTCGCGGAGGTGGCGGCCGCACAGGTTGGGACGGTCATGCCCGGCTTCACCCACCTCCAGCCGGCCCAGCCGACGACGGTGGCGCACTGGGCGCTCTCCTACGAACAGGCGCTGCGCCGCGACACGGCGCGGCTGTTCGACGCCTACGGTCGGACGAACCGCTCGCCGCTGGGCGCGGCGGCGTTCGCCGGCACGACCTTCGACGTCGACCGCGAGCGCACCGCCGAGTTGCTCGGCTTCGACGGCGTCGTGGAGAACGCGATGGACGCGAGCGCGGCCCGTGACTTCCTCGTGGAGTCGGTCGCCGCGCTCGCGGGGCTGGCGACGACGCTCTCGGGCCTCGCGGAGGACCTCGTCGTCTTCGCGAACAAGGGGTACGTCGACCTCTCGGACGACTACTCCTCGACCTCCTCCATCATGCCCCAGAAGAAGAACCCCGACACGCTCGAACTCGTGCGGGCGTGCGCCGGCGACGCGAGCGCGGGGCTCAACGGCCTGCTCACGACGCTGAAGGGCCTCCCCCGTGCGTACAACCGCGACCTCCAGCGCGCGACGCCCCACGCCTGGCGGACGGTCGACGCCGTCACCGAGGCGACGGAGGTGGCCGCCGGCGCCGTTGCCACCGCGACGTGGCCCGAGGAGGCGCTCGCGGCCGCGGCAGGCGAGGGGTTCTCGACGGCGACCGGCGTCGCCGACCTGCTCGCCCAGCACGGCGTCCCGTTCCGGACGGCCCACGAGGTGGTGGCGCTCGCGGCGGAGGGCGGGTCCGACGCCGCCGCCGTCGAGGCGGCCGCCGCCGAGGTGCTCGACGCCCCCCTCACGGAGTACGTCGACGCCGACGCCGTCGCGGCGGCGCTCGACCCCGGGGCGAGCGTCGAGAGCCGCGACTCGGCCGGTGGCCCCGCGCGGGCGGCCGTCGACTCGCAGCTCGCGAGCGCCGAGGAGGCGCTCGCGGCCGCCGAGGCGACCTACGAGTCGCGCCGGGACGCGCTCGCCGAGGCGACGGAACTGCTCACCGACGAGGTGACCGCGTATGTCTGAGCGCGCGTTCCCGGCTCGACCGCCGGTCCCGCGACCGCGCCCACGACCGCGCCCGCCGTCCCCCCGGGGACGAGCACACATATCGAATTCACGAAACGTTCGTGAACACGGCCCGAACGCCTGACACACGCGCAGAGGGTAGTGCCCGTTTGTAGATTTTCTGATAAGTTCGACGGGTTTAAGTGTACGTGTGTGGGATATGGAGGTACAATGGCAACCTGTACCGAGTGTGGGGCCGACGTGTCCCTCTACGACGACATCGAGGTCGGAGAGATAATCGACTGTGACACCTGCGGTGCGGAACTGGAGGTCATCGAGGTGGACCCCGTGACGCTCGAGACCGCGCCCGAACTCGAAGAAGACTGGGGGGAGTGAGGATGCACGGTGTCGGCACAGTGACCCTCGGCCGCGACACGCGGGGCCGCCGATGAGAGTCGGCGTCCTCTACTCGCGGATTCGGCGGGACGAGAAGCTCCTGCTGAACGAACTCCGCGAGCGCGGCCACGACGTGGAGAAGGTGGACGTGCGCGCCCAGCGCTTCGGGCTCCACGAGCCGCCGGCGGCGCTCGCCGACTGCGACGTCGTCCTCGACCGGTGTCTCGCGACCAGCCGGAGCGTCTACGCGACGCGGTTCGTCGAGAGCTACGGCATCCCGGTGGTCAACGGCCCGGAGACGGCGGCTATCTGTGCCGACAAGGTGCGTAACAGCCTCGCGCTGGCGAACGCGGGCGTCCCGACGCCCGAGACGGAGGTGGCGTTCACGAGCGACGCCGCCCTCGAGGCCATCGAGTCGTTCGGCTACCCCTGCGTCCTCAAGCCCGTCGTCGGGTCGTGGGGCCGGCTGATGGCGAAGATAGACTCCCGGAGCGCGGCCGAGGCAGTCCTCGAACACAAGGAGACGCTCGGCCACTACGAGCACAAGGTGTTCTACGTCCAGGAGTTCGTCGACAAGCCCGGCCGTGACATCCGCGTCGTCGCCGTCGACGGCGACCCGGTCGCGGCGATGACCCGCTCGTCGGACCACTGGCTCACCAACGCCGCGAAGGGCGGCGAGGTGACCGCCTTCGAGGTGGACGAGACGGTCCGTGACCTCGTCGGGACGGCCGCCGACGCGGTCGGCGGCGGTCTGCTCGGCGTCGACCTGATGGAGGTCGGCGGCGAGGGCTCCGGCGAGTACACCGTCCACGAGGTGAACCACACGGTCGAGTTCAAGGCGCTCGACGGTACCGTCGACGTCGACGTGCCCGCGCGGGTCGTCGACTGGCTCGAAACGAAGGCCGCGCGGGCGACGGAGGTGTCGGCGTGACGACGACGGCCGCCGTCGTCGGCGCCTCCGGGTTCACGGGCGGGGAACTGCTCCGCCTGCTCTCGGGCCACCCCGAGTTCGAGGTGACGCAGGCGACCAGCCGGCAGTACACGCGCAAGACGGTGGGCTACGCCCACCCCAACCTCCGGCACCTCGACCTGCGCTTCTCGGACCCGGCGGACCTCGAGTCGGTGGACGTGCTGTTCGCGGCGACGCCCCACGGCGTCTCCATGGAGCACATCGACGCGTTCCGCGACGCTGCCGACACCGTCGTCGACCTCTCGGCCGACTTCCGTCTCCCCGAGGCGGCGCTGTACGACGACTGGTACGATGGGCACGACCGCCCGGAACTGCTGTCGGAGGCGACCTACGCGCTGCCCGAACTCACTCGCGAGGACCTCCCCGGCGCCGACCTCATCGCCGCCGGCGGCTGTAACGCCACCGCGACGATTCTGGGACTGCTCCCGCTGGTCGACGCCGGCATCGTAGACGGCGACCAGCGCGTCGTCGTCGACGTGAAGGTCGGGTCCTCGGAGGGGGGTGCCGGCGGCGGCGCCGCCTCCAGTCACCCCGAGCGCTCGGGCGTCGTCCGGCCCTACGCGCCGACGAGTCACCGCCACGAGGCGGAGATAGAGACGTACCTCGGGACGCGCGTCGCCTTCACCGTCCACGCCGTCGAGATGGTCCGCGGCGCGAGCGCGACCTGTCACGTCTTCCCCGACGAACCCGTCACGAAGGGCGACCTCTGGGGGGCGTACCGCGAGACCTACGGTGACGAACCGTTCGTCCGGACCGTCGCGGGCGGCGGCGGGGTGTATCGCTACCCCGAACCGAAGGCGGTCGCGGGGTCGAACCACGCCGAGGTCGGCTTCGAACTCGACCCGCGCAACGGGCGCGTGGTCGTCTTCTCGGCCATCGACAACATGATGAAGGGGTCGGCGGGCCAGGCGGTCCACGCCGCCAACGTCGCCCTCGGCTTCGAGGAGACCGCCGGCCTGGCGTTCACGGGGCTCCACCCCGTTGGTACCCCATGACCGTCGTCGTGAAGATCGGCGGCGCGCGTGCCGTCGACCCGAAGGGAGCGCTCGCCGATATCGCCTCGCTCGTCGAGTCGGGCGAGCGCGTCGTCGTCGTCCACGGCGGGTCGACCGCGGTCGACGACACGCTCGAAGCGATGGGCGAGACGCCCGAGTACGTCGAGACACCCGGCGGCGTCGTCGGCCGGTTCACCGACGAGCGCACGATGGACGTGTTCTCGATGGTCCTCCCCGGGAAGCTGAACACGGCGCTCGTCGTCGGCCTGCAGAACGCGGGCGTGAACGCCGTCGGCCTCTCCGGCGTCGACGGCGGCCTGCTGACGGGCCCCCGGAAGGGGGCGGTCCGCGTCGTCGAGGACGGCAAGCGCAAGATACGCCGGGGCGACCACTCCGGACGCATCGCCGAGGTCGACGGCGACCTGCTGGAGACGCTCCTCGACGGCGGCTACACCCCCGTCGCGACCGTGCCGATGCTCGCGAAAGACGGCGAGGAGTGGCTCGCGGTCAACTCCGACGCCGACCGGGCGGCCGCCGCCGTCGCGGGCGCCCTCGGCGCCGACCTCGTCCTCCTGACGGACGTGCCGGGCGTCCTCGCGGACCTGGAGGACCCAGAGTCGGTCATCGACCGCGTGGACTCGCCGGCGGCCTACGAGGCGCTGACCGAGGCCGCCGAGGGGTTCATGACCCGGAAGGTGATGGCCGCCACCGAAGGGCTGGAGGGCGGCGCGAGCAGCGCCGTCATCGCCGACGCGAACGCCGACGCGCCCGTCTCCGCCGCCCTCGGCGGCGCGGGCACCACCATTACACCCGACGCACTATGACCGGATTCGTCTTCTCCGAGAAACCCATCCGTATCGCCCGCGGCGCCGGTCCCCACCTCTACGACGAGTCGGGGACGGAGTACCTCGACTTCGGGGCCTCCTACGCCGTGACGCCGACCGGCCACTGCCACCCCGACGTGGTGGCGGCGGCCACCGACCAGCTGGAACGGCTCATGTACGTCCAGGGGTCGTACCCGGTCGACGCCCGCGACGACCTCTACGACCGTCTCGCGGCGTGCGCGCCGGGCGACCTCGACTACACCTGGCTCTGTAACTCCGGGACGGAGGCCAACGAGGCGGCGCTGAAGTTCGCCCGCCACGCGACGGGCGACTCGAAGGTCGTCGCCGCGACCCAGAGCTTCCACGGCCGGACGATGGGGTCGCTCGCGGCGACCTGGAAGGGGAAGTACAAGCAGGGGTTCGAACCGCTCGCGGGCGGCTTCGAGTTCGTCGAGTACGGCGACGCCGAGGCGATGGCGGCCGCCGTCGACGACGACACCGCCGCGGTCCTGCTCGAACCCATGCAGGGCGAGGGGGGCATCAACCCCGCGCCCGACGGCTACCTCGCCGCCGTCCGGGAGGCCTGCGACGACCACGGCGCCGCGCTGATACTCGACGAGATACAGACCGGCCTCGGCCGGACCGGCACCATGTGGGCCTGCGAGTCCCACGACGTGGTCCCCGACGTCCTCACCACGGCGAAGGGGCTGGCGAGCGGCCTGCCCGTCGGCGCCACGCTCTGTCGGGAGTGGGTCGCCGAGGACGCCGGCAACCACGGCTCGACGTTCAGCGGCGGGCCGGTCGTCAGCGCGGCGGCCGCCGCCACACTCGACGTCATCGAGCGCGAGGACCTCGCGGGGCGGGCCGCCTCGATGGGCGACTACCTCGTGAGCGAACTCGACGCGGCCGTCGGCGAGGACGTCCGCGACGTCCGCGGCGAGGGACTGATGCTCGGCGTCGAGGTGCGCCGCGGGGCCAATCGCCTCCTCCCGAAACTGGCGATGAACCACCAGATACTGGCGCTGCCGGCGGGGCGGACGGTCCTCAGGCTGCTCCCGCCGCTGGTCGTCGAGCGCGAGCACTGCGACGCCGTCGTCGAGGCCGTCGCGGAGGTGATGGGATGAGCGTTCTCGCCACCGTCGGCGAACAGGAGGCGCGCGACCTGCTGCGGACGCTCGTGACGACGCCCTCTGTCAGCGGGAACGAGCGCGCCTGCGCGGACCACCTGGTCGCGTTCTTCGAGCGCCACGGCCGCGAGGCGTGGACCGACGAGGTGGGCAACGTCCACGCGCCCGCCGACGACAGCGTGCTGCTCACCTCCCACATCGACACCGTCCCGGGGGACATCCCCGTGGAAATCGCCCCCGCGGAGGGGAGCGACGAACCCGCCCTCTGGGGGCGCGGGAGCGTCGACGCCAAGGGGCCGCTCGCCTCGATGGCCGTCGCGGCCGTCCGCGAGGAGGTGAGCTTCATCGGCGTCGTCGAGGAGGAGCGCACCTCGACGGGCGCGCGTCACGTCATCGACTCCGGGCGGCCCGAACCCGACGCGCTCGTCAACGGCGAGCCCTCGGGGTCGAACGGCATCACGCTCGGCTACCGCGGCCTGCTCTCGGGGACGTACGTCGCCACGAGCGAGTCGGGCCACTCCTCGCGCCCGGAGAACAACGCCATCCAGGACGCCGTCGCGTGGTGGGACCGCGTCACCGAGGCGTTCGAGGAGGACGAGTGGACGCCCGTCTTCGAGCGCGTCACGCCCAAACCCGTCGCCATCGAGGGCGGGACGAGCGACGACGGCCTCTCCGTCGAGACGACGATGGAGGTGCAGTTCCGCGTTCCCCCGGCGTACTCCGTCGAGGAGGTGCGCGAGCGGGCCGACGGCGAGTTGAACGGCGGCACCGTCCGCTGGCACGACTTCGTCCCGCCGGTGATGACGAGCGCGCGCACCGAGGTGGCCCGCGCCTTCCGCGTCGCCATCCGCCAGCAGGACGCCGACCCCCGGATGCTGCGCAAGACCGGTACGAGCGACATGAACCTCTTCGCCCAGGAGTGGGACTGCCCGATGGTCACCTACGGCCCGGGCGACTCGGACCTCGACCACGCACCCAACGAGCACCTCCCGCTGTCGGAGTACGACCGCGCGGTCGCCGTCCTCTCGGACGTCGCGGCCACCCTCAAGGGGGAGGCCTGATGGCGACGGCCGCCCGGTCGGTCCGGGACGTGGACGACCTCTCGGCCGAGGAACTCCGCACGGTGCTCGACCGCGCGGCGAGCATGAAAGCCGGCGAGGGGGGGAGACCGCTCGCCGACCGGACGCTCGCCATGGTCTTCGAGAAGCCGAGCACGCGCACCCGCGTCTCCTTCGAGACGGGGATGACGCAACTCGGCGGCCACGCCGTCTTCCTCGGCCCGGACGACATCGGTATCGGCGGGCGCGAACCGGTCGCGGACATCGCCCGGACGCTGTCGTGTTACGTCGACGTCGTCATGGCGCGGCTGTTCGACCACGCCCACATCGAGGAACTGGCCGAGTACGCGACGGTGCCCGTCGTCAACGGTCTCACCGACGACGCCCACCCCTGCCAGACGCTCGCGGACCTGCTGACGATACGCGAGACCCTCGGCGGGTTCGACGGCGAGGTGGCGTGGGTCGGCGACGGCAACAACGTCGCCCAGTCGTTCGTCCTCGGCTGTGCGATGGCCGGCCAGTCGCTCACCGTCGCCACGCCGTCCGGCTACGGCATCGACGACGCCGTCCTCGACCGGGCGGCCGACCTCGGCGAGGCGCCGACGGTCACCGACGACCCCGCGGCGGCCGTCGAGGGGGCGGACGCCGTCTACACCGACGTCTGGGTGAGCATGGGACAGGAGGCCGAGCGCGAGGAGAAACTGGCCGCGTTCGAGGGGTTCCAGGTGAACGCCGACCTCCTCGCCGGCACCGACGCGCTCGTCATGCACTGTCTCCCCGCCCACCGCGGCGAGGAGGTGAGCGCCGACGTCATCGAGAGCGAGCGCGCGGTCGTCTGGCGGCAGGCGGAGAACCGCCTGCACGCCCAGAAGGCGCTGCTCGCGTGGCTCCTCGACGCCTGACCCGCCGACGCGAACGCTTTTTTCCGACCCGAGGCTCGTACGAGCGTGTCCACAGTCCCCGTCCTCGACGGTCACAACGACCTCCTGTTTCGCCTCTGGAGCGACGACGCCGACCCCGTCGCGGCCGTCGCGGGCGGGCGCGAGGGCCACCTCGACCTGCCGCGGATGGAGGCGGGAGGGTTCCGCGCCGGCCTCTTCGCCGTCTACGTTCCCGACGCGCGGCGGCTGGACCCGCCCTCGGGGACGGGCGGGGGCTACTCCATCCCGCTCTCGGACCCCCTCGACCCCGGGCGCGCCCGGCGAATCACCGACGAACAGCTCGCCCTGCTCCACCGGCTCGTCGAGGGGTGCGAGGGGCTCCGCCTCGTCCGGACGGCGGCGGACCTCGACGCCTGCCTCGCGGGGGAGGCCGTCGGTGCCGTCGCCCACGTCGAGGGCGCCGGCGGTATCGCGCCCGACCTCTCGAACCTCGACGCCCTCGTCGGGGCCGGCGTCCGGTCCGTCGGGCCGGTCTGGAGCCGTCCCAACCACTTCGCCCACGGCGTCCCCTTCGAGTTCCCCGCCTCGCCGGACGTCGGCCCGGGGCTCACCGACGCGGGGCGGGCGCTCGTGCGCGCCTGCGAGGAGCGGGGCGTCCTCGTCGACTGCGCGCACCTCAACGCGGCGGGGTTCTGGGACGTCGCCGACTGCACCGAGGCGCCGCTCGTCGTCTCGCACGCGGGCGTCCACGCCCTCTGTCCCGCCTCGCGCAACCTGACCGACGAGCAACTCGACGCCGTCGCCGAGAGCGGCGGGCTGGTGGGTATCACCTTCGGCGTGGGGGCGCTCGACCCGGAGGGGCGGTTCGGCCACGACGTTCCCCTCGACACGCTCGCCGACCACGTCCTCTACGTCGCCGAACGCGTGGGGGTCGAGCACGTCGCGCTCGGTTCGGACTTCGACGGGGCGAGCGTCCCGAGCGAGGTGGGGGACGTGTCGGGCCTCCCCCGGTTGCTCGACCACCTGCGCGAGCGGGGGCTCTCCGAGCGCGACGTCGAGCGGGTCGCCGCGGGGAACTGGCGGCGCGTCCTCGACGAGGTGTGGCGTGAAGGGGAGGGCGGCCGAACGAGGAGGGTCGAGTGAGGACCTACCGCGCGAACAGCGGGTAGCTCGCGCCCAGGACCGCCCCGTAGACGAGGTGGCCGACGAGGCTCATCGGGTCGACGTTCGGGAGCGGCGGGACCATCGGCGCGCCGACGGCGCCCAGCCAGACGGGCATCACCAGCACCGCGAGGACGACCCACAGGACGACGCCGTAGGCGAGGCCGAGGGCGAGCGACCGGGCGACGGTCGTCTCGACGCCGGCCGCGCGGACGAGCGCCGCGAACCCCACCCCCAGGACCGCGCCGTGGGCGACGTGGACGACCCAGCCCGCGAGGCCGCCCTCCAGGCCGTACAGCGAGGGAATCGCCACCTCGATGACGGGCGTCATCTGGACGGTGAGGAGGACGCCCATGACGGCACCCGCGAGGATGCCGGCGAGGACGCCCGCGCGCCACGCGTCGTTGGTCGGCTGCTGTACCGGGGTTTCGGTGCGTACCTGTTGGCTCATCGCGCCTGTCGATTCGGTAACGAGGGGCAAAGCGCACCCTCGGATGCGTGTCCGTGTCTCACACACGCACATCCGAGCTATGATTATACGGGGGCGTTTACTCACGCCCGGTGAACACCCGGTGAGCACGGTCAGGATTTCGGCGGGCGAGTGGACGAGCGACGAGGTACTGCGGGCGCTCGCCGACGGCCAGCGGGTCGTCGTCGAGACGGAGTTCCTCGGCGAGCAACACGAGGTGACGCTGCGCTGGGACGGAGAGACGTACTACTGCGACACGCCGACGCGACTGCACAAGCACGCGACCGAGGAGGAGATGCGCGTCTGCATCCGGAAGATGGGCTACGCCGCCGACACGTAGGGCGGGGTTTATCGGTCGTTCGGGCGTAGTGCGTGCATGGACGCCGAGCCGAGTCCTGAACGGTTTCGTGAGCTGATGCTCGACGAGGAACCAGCGTTCGCGGACGTCCTCTCGTGTGTCTTCGGCATCCAGCGCCACGAGAGCACCACCTACCTCGCACTGCTGGACAACCCCGGGAGCACCGTCACCGAACTGGCCGAGGTGGTCGACCGCGACCGGTCGAACGTCAACCGGTCGCTCGCCACGCTCCGGGAGAAGGAACTCGCCGAGCGCCGACGGCGCCTGCTCGACGGCGGCGGCCACGTCTACCAGTACACCGCCACGCCGCTCCCCGACGCCAAGCGCCTGCTCCACGAGACGCTCGACGAGTGGGCCGCCTACGTCCACGAGCGCATCGACGAGTTCGGCGACGCGATGGAGGGTTGAGGGCCCTCAGCTGCGCTCGCCGAACGCGAGCAGGTTCGAGTAGTCCCCGATGATGCCGTCGACCCCCGCGTCGACGAGTTCTTGCGCCTGGTACCACGTCGCGACGGTGTAGACGTTCACGGCCCGTCCCTCCTCGTGGGCGACGGCCAGCAGGTCGGTCTCGGACCACGGTCCCTCGGTGTAGTACGGGTCGCCGTAGAACGGCGTCCCGCGGACCATGTTGTACGGCGGGTGGACCGCCTCGGCGTCGTAGCGGCGGGCGATCGCCAGGCCGTCCTCGATGGAGTCCCAGAGCAGCGGCGCGACCGGCAGGTCGGGCGCGAGGTCGCGGACGGTCGCCAGGGCGGCCTCGTAGAACGAGGAGACGAGCACGTCGTTTCGACACGCCTCGATGGCGTCGAGCGCTCGCTCGGTGAACGGACGCCACAGCCCCTTCTGGGCGGCGAGCGCATCCGAATCGAGGCTCTCGGCGAAGCGGAGGTCGAGCGACCCGGGGTTCTTGAACTCGACGTTCACCGCGACGTGCGGCGGGATGGCGTCGAGGACCGTCGAGAGCAGCGGTACCGTCTCGCCGCTCCCCAGAACCTCCGCGTCGAGGACGGTCTCCGTCGGCGTCTCCCAGACCAGGCCCTCGACGTCGGTGAGGCCGCGCTCCCCTCCGTCGCGCTCGGCGAGACCGTCGTCGTGGAAGACGACGACGTCGCCGTCCGCCGTCGGGACGATGTCTATCTCTATCATGTCTGCGCCGCGCCGGGTGGCACCGGGGCCGTGGCCGCCGCGGGCGGCGAGCTCGACGGCGCCGACGGTGTTCTCGGGGTACTGCCCCGCGAAGCCCCGGTGGGCGATGAGCGCCGGGGCGTCACCGTACCAGTCGCGATCCGTGTCGCCCCGGTCGTCGTGACCGTCCTCTTCTTTCCCTCCGTAGCCACCGCGCGCCACGGCGCTCCCCGCGCCGAGGGTCGCCGTCGCCGCCGTCGTTCCGATTCCTTTCACGAACGTCCGCCGGTCGATGTCTGGTCCCATTGCGACCGAAGGCGCTCCGTGCGGCGTATTAATTATTTGTATTCTAACTATTTAGAAATTATATTTACTGACATCAACTCGTTCGCATCGGTACGTCAGGGGACCCCTCGGGACGTCGGCAGATGCCGCGCGGACCGCCACACGTTTCATCGTCTGCTCCGACCCTCCCCCAATGGCCGAGTTGGAACTCTCGACGAGCGTCCCCGAGGCGGCGGACGACGGCGTGTGGCTCGCGTGTATCGAGTGCGGCGCGACCTACGCCCCCTTCGAGGGCGTCATCTACACCTGTGAGGACTGCGACGGGTTGCTCGAGGCGCGCTACGACAGCTACCCCACCTTCGAGGCGTTCGAGGGACGGGGCGTCTGGCGCTACGCCGCCGCCCTCCCCTTCGAGGAGGGCGTCTCGCTCCCCGAGGGCGACACCCCGCTGCACAGCGTCCCGCGACTGGAAGCGGACGTCGGCGTGCGGACCCTCCGCATCAAACACGAGGGGATGAACCCGACGGGGAGCTTCAAGGACCGCGGGATGACCGTCGGCGTCCGCGTCGCCCAGGAACTGGGCGTCGAGCGCCTCGCCTGTGCCTCGACGGGGAACACGAGCGCCGCCCTCGCGGCCTACGGTGCCCGGGCGGACCTGGAGACGCTCGTCCTCCTCCCGTCCGGGAAGGTCGCGGCCGGCAAACTGGCGCAGGCCGGCCTCCACGGCGCGCGCATCCTCGAGGTCGACGGCAACTTCGACGACTGTCTCGACATCGTCCAGGCGCTCGCGGAGCGCGGCGAGGTGTACCTGCTCAACTCGCTCAACCCCTTCCGCCTGGAGGGCCAGAAGACTATCTTCTTCGAACTGCTCGAACAGTTCCACGCCGACGAGGGGCGCTACCCCGACCGGGTCGTCCTCCCCGCGGGCAACGCGGGCAACACCGCCGCGCTGTACAAGGCGCTGCGCGAACTCGTCCACGCCGGCGCGCTGGCGCCGGGCGACGTCCCGAAGATAACGGCCGTCCAGGCCGAGGGGTCGGCCCCGCTGGTGGAAGCGGTCGAGGAGGGCAACGACGACGTCGAGCGGTGGTCGGACGTGGAGACGCGCGCGACGGCCATCCGCATCGGCTACCCCGTGAACGCCCGAAAGGCCCTGCCGGGCATCCACGCGACGGGCGGCACCGCGGTGGCGGTGAGCGACGAGGCCATCACCGAGGCCCAGCGCGCGCTCGCCGAGGAGGGCGTCGGCGTCGAACCCGCCTCCGCCGCCAGCGTCGCCGGTCTCCGGAAACTCCGCGAGTCGGGCGTCGTGAACGAGGGCGAGGACGTGGTCTGCCTCACGACCGGGCACCTGCTGAAGGACCCCGACGCGGCCGCGGCCGCCGGCACCGCCCCGGAGAGCGTCCCGAACGACGCGGACGCCGTCCTCGACCACATCGAGGGACGCCGGAGGTCCGGCTCCGGTGGCCTGTTGGGGCGCGTCAGGCGCCGTCTCGGCTGATTCCTCGGTGCCCGCCGTCGACGCTTGCACACGCGCCCGGTAACCACTTCGGTCCGGACCGTTTTTCATGGGATATGAGCGACGAGACCAGCGGAACCGACGAGCACGACGCGGAGTCGGCGCGCATGGAACTCGGTCCGGACGCGCTCCACGAGAGCGACGAGGGGTACTCCCTCGACTGCCCGGAGTGCGGGTCGCCGGCGAGCCTTATCGACATCGTCGAGCACGGGCGCTGCCGGGGCTATCTGGAGAACGAGGGCCGCGAGGACACCGACCGTGCGCCCGACTGCACGGCGGAACTCTCGCTGGAACTGGTCTGGGAGTCGTAGTCGACGGCGCTACGGGTTCGTGTGGTTGTTCAGCGCGAGGTACTGCGCGCGCATGATGCGCTCGTCGTCCTCCAGCCGGTCGATGACGGCGTCGGGTACCTCGCTGTCGAGGGAGTAGACGGTGAGCGCCTCCCCGCCGATGGTCTCGCGGGCGTTGAACATCCCCGCGATGTTGACCTCGTTGTCCCCGAGGACGGTCCCGATGAGGCCGATGACGCCCGGTTTGTCGTAGTTGCGCGCGACGAGCATGTGGCCGTGGGGGATGGCGTCGACGCGGTAGCCGTCTATCTGGACGATGCGTGGGTCGTCGCCGGCGAACAGCGTCCCGCAGACGCGGATGTCGTCCTCGCCGTCGGTGACGACGACGCTCACCCGCGACTGGAAGACGTCCGACTGGCTGGTCTTCGACTCCGTCACGTCGATGCCGCGTTCCTCCGCCACCCGGGGGGCGTTGACGGTGTTGACGTGGACCTCGAGGGGACGGAAGACGCCCTTCAGCGCGCTCGCGGTGACGATCTCGACCTCCTCGTCGGCGATGGTGCCGGCGTACTCCACCTCGACGGCGTTGACGCGCCCCTCGAACAGCTGGACCGCGATGCGGCCCGCGGTCTCGGCGAGTTCGATGTACGGACGGACCCGGGGGAAGGCGCTCTTGTCGACCGAGGGGGCGTTGAGCGCGTTCAGCACGGGTTCCTCGTTCAGCGCCGCGATGACCTGTTCCGCGGTGCTGGTGGCGACGTTCTCCTGGGCGGCCTCGGTGCTCGCGCCGAGGTGCGGGGTGACGACGACGTCCTCGACGCCGAGCAGCGGGCTGTCGTCGGGGAGCGGCTCGACGGCGAAGACGTCGAGCGCGGCGCCGGCGATGGTGCCGTCCTCGACGGCGGCCGCGAGCGCCGCCTCGTCGATGATGCCGCCGCGGGCGCAGTTGATGACGTAGCCGCCGGCGCCGAGGCGTTCGAGTTCGGCGGTCCCGATGAGGTCCTCCGTCTCCGGTGTCAGGGGCGTGTGGATGGTGAGGAAGTCGGCCTCGTCGAGGACCGTCTCCAGGTCGGCGAGGTCGGCGCCCAGCTGGTCGGCGCGCTCCTGGCTGATGTAGGGGTCGAACGCGAGGAGGTCCATCCCGAGGGCGTTCAGGCGCTTGGCCACCTCCTGGCCGACGCGCCCGAGGCCGACGATGCCGAGGGTCTTGTTGTTCACCTCGGTGCCGAGGTAGTCGCCCTTCGCCCACTCGCCGTCCTTGAGGCGGGCGTGTGCCTGCGGGATGGAGCGCGCGGCGGCGAACGCCATGGCGACGGTGTGCTCCGCTGCGGCCCGGACGTTCCCCTCGGGGGCGTTGGCGACGATGACGCCGTGGTCGGTGGCGGCGTCGATGTCGATGTTGTCGACGCCGATGCCGGCGCGCCCGACGATGACGAGGTTCGGCGCGGCGGCCAGCAACTCCTCGGTGACCTCGGTTCCCGACCGGACGACGAGGCCGGCGGCGTCGCGTATCTCCTCGCGCAGTTCGGCGCCCTCGACGTCGTAGGCGGTGACCACGTCGTGGCCCGCTTCACGGAGTCGCTCCAGACCCGCGTCCGCGATGGGGTCCGTGACGAGTACCTTCATGCGTACCTCTGTTAGCCGCCGAGGATAACCCTTTCCGACAGCGGCTAAGCTTGCTGGCGCGCGGCGTTTCTGCGGGTTTCATACCGGTCGGGACCGACCGCTCGGCATGGACCTCGTCGCGTTCGACTTCGACGGGACGCTCTCCGACTCGGAGATGACGGTACTGCTCGGCCGCCAGCGTGCGGTCGCCGACGAGATGGCGGCCATCACCGAGCGGGCGATGAACGACGAGATAGACTACGCGACGAGCCTGCGCCAGCGGGCGGCCCTCCTCGACGGCCTCCCCGAGACGGCCGCGGAGCGTGCCTACGGCGACGTCACCCTCCGCCCCGGCGCGGCCGACGTCATCCGCGACCTGCGGGCGGCGGGCGTCCACGTCGCCGTCCTCACCGGCGGGTTCGAGCGCGGCGTCGAGGCGGCGCTCGCGAGCGAGGGCGTCGCGGTGGACACCGTCGTCGCCAACCGCCTCCCCGTCGCGGACGGCGCACTCACCGGCGACGTGGAGGGGCCGCTCGTCGAGGGGACGAAGGACGACGCGCTCGCCTCGCTCGCCGCCGACCTCGGCGTCGACCTCGACGACTGCGTCGCCGTGGGCGACGGCGCGAACGACCTCCCGATGCTGGAGGTGGCGGGGCTGGCCGTCGGCTTCGCCCCCAAACCGGCCGTCGCGCCCGTCTGCGACGTCATCGTCACGTCGATGGACGAACTCGGCGACCTGCTCGCGGACCGCTCGCTCGCCTGACGCCCGTACTGTCGAGCGTCTGACGAACGTTTATCGGTGCGGCCGCCGTCTCCCTCCGCGATGGTCTCGTCGTTGCTCTGGGGGATTCCGCGTCGTGTCGTCGCTCGGATACTCGGCTGGGTGAGCGCCAACCCGCTCCGGTTCTCGGGCGGGGTGGCCGCGCTGCTCGCCGCCGGCTACCTCTACGATGCCGTCAGCGCGACGCTCGCGGACCCGGTGGTCGCGGCGAGCGTCTCGCTCCCCGTGCTGGCGCTCGACGTCGCCCGGACCTACCCGGCGTACGTCCTCGCGGTGGCGCTCGGGACGGTCGCCCTCGTCCGCTCTCGGTCCTGACTCGGCTAGCTGAACAGACTCGTGTGGACCGGCGCGAACTGGGAGGAACGGTCGGTGGCGGTGGCGGTGTCGGAGACCGACCCCGCGCGGACGCCGCTGGCGAGGAACCCGCGGAGGGGGGCGGCGAGCGTCTCCGGTTCCGCGAGGAAGGCGTCGTGGCCGTGGTCGGAGTCGACGACGTGGTGGGCGGTGGCCGTCCCCGTCTCGCGGAACGCCTCCGCGACCCGTTCCGACTGCTCGACGGTGAAGTGCCAGTCGCCGGTGTAGGAGAGGCAGAGCGCCTGACCGTCGAAGGCGGCCAGCGCGTCCACGTCGGAGGTGTAGCCGTCGGCGAGGTCGTAGTCGTCCATCGCCCGCGTCAGGTAGAGGTAGCTGTTCGCGTCGAAGCGCTCGACGAAGCGCTCGGCCTGGTAGTCGAGGTACGACTCCACGTCCCGGTAGGCGAAGAAGAGCGACCCGGGGTCGGCCGGGAAGGTGTCGGGGGCCTCCCGCCCCGCCTCCCGGCGGCCGAACTTCTCGTCCATCGACGCCTTCGAGAGGTACATGACGTGCCCCAGTTGGCGCGCGAGGCCGAGGCCGTCGGTCGGGCCGTGGCCGGGGTAGTAGTCGCCGCCCTCCCACTTCGGGTCGCTCGTGATGGCGCGACGGGCGACGGCGTCGAGCGCGAGACACTGCGGGTCGAGGCGGGCGGCGGCCGCGATGGCGGCGATGCGGTCGACGCGCTCGGGATAGCGCTTCGCCCAGTCGAGGGCGTTCATGCCGCCGACGCTCCCGCCGACGACGGCGTGGACGTCGTCGACGCCGAGGTGCTCGAGCAGGCGCGCCTGCGCCCGCGTCCAGTCCCCGACGGTGACCGGCGGGAAGTCCGCGCCGTAGGGGGCGCCCGTCTCCGGGTCGGTCGCCGGCGGACCCGAGGAGCCGTAACACGACCCGGGGACGTTCGCGCAGACGACGAAGTACTCGGTCGTGTCGATGGGTTTGGCCGGGCCGACGACCGCGTCCCACCAGGCGCGGGCCTGGCCGTCCTCGTTCCCCTCGCGTCGGCCGGGGCTGCCGACGTTCGCCACGTTCGCGCTCCCCGTCAGGGCGTGACAGACGAGCACCGCGTTGTCGCCTTCGTACTCTCCGTAGGCCTCGTAGGCGAGGACGAGGTCGGCAATCGACTCCCCGCAGGCGAACTCGAAGCGGCCGAGCGAGGCGAACTCGGTCATCCGGCTATCGCCCGCTCCAGGTCCGCGACGATGTCCTCGGGGTCCTCGATGCCGACCGACAGGCGCACGAGGTCCGGCGTGACGCCGCTGGCGCGCTGGGCTTCCTCGTCCAGCTGGGCGTGGGTCGTGCTCGCCGGGTGGATGACGAGCGTCTTCGCGTCGCCGATGTTCGCGAGGAAGCGCGCCAGCTCCACGTCCTCACAGAGGCGCTTGCCGCCCTCGTAGCCGGCTTCGAGGCCGAACGCGATGACGCCCCCGTAGCCGCCGTCGAGGTACGCACGCGCCGTCTCGTGGGTCTCGTGGTCCGGGAGGCCGGGGTAGGTGACCCACGCCACGTCGGGGTGGCTCTCCAAGAACTCCGCGACGGTCTGGGCGTTCGAACAGTGGCGCTCCATCCGGAGCGAGAGCGTCTCCAGCCCCTGGAGGGTGACCCAGGCGTCGAAGGGCGACTGGCCGTCGCCGAGCGAGCGCAGCGCGCGCTGGCGGGCCGCCTCGGTGAACGCCCGGTCGCCGTAGCGTTCGGCGAAGTTCGTGCCGTGGAAGGCGGGGTTCTCGCCGCCCACCTCCGGGAATCGCTCGGGGTACTCGGCCCACGGGAAGGTGCCGCCGTCGACGAGGACGCCGCCCACGGTCGTCCCGGAGCCGTGAATCCACTTGGTGGTCGACTCCCAGACGAGGTCCGCGCCGTGGTCGAGCGGGCGACAGAGCGCCGGCGTCGCGAACGTGTTGTCGACGAACAGCGGGACGCCCGCCTCGTGGGCGACGTCGGCGACCGCCTCGATGTCGGGCGTGACGAGCGAGGGGTTGCCGATGGTCTCGAGGTGGACGTAGGCGGTGTCCTCGTCGATGGCGTCGGCGTAGGCGGCCACGTCGAGGGTGTCGACGAAGCGCGCCTCGATGCCCCGCCGGCGGGCCGTGTGCGAGAGGTAGGCGTGGGTGCCACCGTAGATGGAGGAGGCCGAGACGACGTTGTCGCCCACGTCCGCGAGGACGAGCGTCGCGGCGTCGAGCGCGGCCATCCCGGAGGCGGTGCAGAGCGCGCCCGTCCCGCCCTCGAGGTCGGCGAGGCGGTCCTCGAGGAGGCTCACGGTCGGGTTGCTGATGCGCGAGTAGACGTGGTCGTCGTCCTCCAGGGCGTACCGGGCCGCGGCGACGTCCGCGTCCGGGAACTCGTAGGAGGAGGTCTGGTACAGCGGCGGGGCCGCCGCCCCGGTCGCGGGGTCCGCGCGCTGTCCGGCGTGAACGCAGCGCGTCCCGAAGCCAAGCGGCGTGTCGTCGCTCATGTATGCTACGCATATAGCTGAACGAATCTATAACTGCGAGTTACGGCAAGTGTTGCCCGTGACGCCCCGGTGTGTTCGCCCGTCACGCGGGAAGGAGCGAGCGGGGGGCGTCAGTCCGTCGTCGCCGTCGGCTCGGAGACGTCGCCGGTCTCCTGTTTCGTCGCCCCGCGCTTGTTCAGCACGACGAGCGCGCCGAAGATGAGCAGTCCGAGGGCGCGCAGCGCGAGGTCGATGACCAGGGCGTCCCCCACGCCACCGCCGACGCCGACCGCCCTGAGCACGTCGAGCACCGCGTTCAACAGGAGCATCGGCGCCATGAGCAACAGCGCCGAGAGCGCGAACAGCGCGCGCTCGCCCCGGCCGACCTTCGCGTAGAAGAACCCGATGACGGTCGCACCGAGGGCGACGACGCCGACGAACACGCCCGCGACGGGGACGAACACCTCGAGGAGGGCGTACGTCGGGTCCGCGACGACGCCGAGGCCGACCACCTCCGCCCCCTCGCCGGTCCCGTCCATGAGGAGGATACCGGGGGTGAGCACGAACGCGAACGGCACGATGGCCTTGTTCAGCGACAGCGAGAACGCCTCGACGCCCGTCCGGAAGGGGTCGGACTTCGCGATACCGCTGGCCGCGTAGGCGGCGACGGCCACCGGCGGCGTGATGTCGGCGATGACGCCGAAGTAGAGGATGAACAGGTGCGCCGCGAGGATGGGGATGGCGCTCAGTTCGGTGATGGCGGGCGCGAGCAGCGACGCGAGGATGATGTACGTCACCGTCGTCGGCATCCCCATCCCGAGGATGATGGCGGAGATGGCCGTCACGACGAGCAAGAGGACGATGGAACTCCCCGCGACGTTCCCGATGAACGAGATGAGGTTCGGGCCGAGACCGGTCACCGCGACCACGCCGGGGATGATGCCGGCGGCCGCGACGGCGATGACGACCTCGACGGCCGTCCGCGCCCCGGCGTCCATCGACTGCAGGATGAACCCGCCGAACTTGAACGGGGCGTTGTCGGCCAGTTGCGGCCGGTCGAGCCGGTCCGCCGTCCCCTCGACCGCCTCGTCGACCTGTTCGTCGTAGTCGAGCAACGGGGCGTCGAGGTGCGGGCGCGCGAGCATGACGACGAGGCTCACGACGATGGCCGTCGTCCCCACCCCGCCGAGGGCGTAGAACGCGGCGGTGTAGACGTCGAGGCTCGCCCCGCCGCCGCCCGTCACCAGGCCGGCGAGGTCGGTGCCGGCGACGAGGAAGGAGACGAACTCCGCGACGGTGACGAGCGCGATGGTCCCCACCAGGGGAACCCGCGTCCGCTCGTTGTACGCCGCCACCACCGCGATGAGCGCCATGATGGCGACGAGCGTGAACCACGCCGACCGCGAGACCGAGAGGTTCACGATCAGGAGGTAGTAGAGCAGGAGGACGATGGGGACGAGGTAGAACCAGCCCTGCTTGAGGTGGGTGCGCGGGTCGACGACGTCGTCCCGGGAGAGGCCGCCGATACCGACCCGCGAGGCCTCCAGGTGGACCATCACCCAGACGCCGAAGAAGAACACGATGGCGGGGATGGCCGCGGCGGTGATGATCTCACGGAACGGCGTCCCCGTCAACTCGATCATCAGGAACGCCGCCGCGCCCATGACCGGCGGGAGGATTTGCCCGCCCGAAGACGCCGAGGACTCGACGGCCCCCGCGAACTCGGGCCGGTACCCGGAGCGCTTCATCAGCGGGATGGTGAACGCGCCGGTCGTCACCGTGTTGGCGATGGACGACCCCGAGATGGTGCCCATGAACCCCGACGCGAGGATGGACGCCTTCGCGGGCCCGCCCTTCCGGGTCCCCGTCGCGGCGTAGGCGAGGTCGATGAACCACTGGCCCGCCCCCGAGGTCTCGAGGAACGCGCCGAACAGGATGAAGATGTAGATGAACTGGACGCTCACCGTCACCGGGATGCCGAACACCCCGTTGTTGACGTCGTACCAGAGGAAGGCGATGATGCGCGGCCACGAGAACGCCTCGTCGAGGACGAGCGGCTGGATGAACGGGGCGTTCGAGGGGAGGAGGGTCCCGTAGTGCGCGTAGAGGATGAACGCGGAGACGATGAACACGAGGTAGATACCGAGGCTCCGTCGGGTCGCCTCCAGCACCATCAGGACGCCGAGGGCACCGACGAGGTAGGCGTAGGAGACGGTGTCGAGGGGGATACCGAGCGCGGAGATCAGCTGGACCGGTAGTTCGAGGAACGGGTACACCTCCTGCATCGGGTCGCCGTTGGCGAGGCCGAACACCCGGAGGTTCTGTATCTCGTCGAACTCGGTCGCGACGTACCCCCCCGCCATCAGCGAGAACAGGATGAAGACGTAGTCGAGCGGCGTCACCCGGCCGAACTCGCGGTCGACCATGAACCAGCGCAGTCCGCGACCGACGCCCGCCACGCCCCGCGTGAGGGGGCTGTCGTCCCCGAAGCGTTCCCGGGTCGCCGTCCCGACGGCTGCGAGCCGCTGGCTGACGCCGCCGTCGCCGGTCGACGGCGGGAACACGAGGAACGCGAGTACCAGCGCGAAGGTGACGTGGATGGCGTTGACCTGCAGGAGCTGGAGCTGACCGAGGTCGATGCCCAGCCCCAGTGGCAGTTGCAGTTCGAAGTCCTGTCCCCGCGCGGCGAGCCACATCTGGAACGCCGAGAAGAGGATGCCGACGAGCGAGAGGAGCACCGCCGTCGGCCCCGTCAGGCTCCGTTTGCGCTCGACCTCCTGGCGGAGTTCCTCCTGTTCTTCCGCGGTGAGGACGTCGTCGTCGTTCTCGTCGAGCGGCGGTCCCCCGTCCGTCCGCACCGGCGGCCCCTCGCCGTCGGTGGGTGGTCCGTCCGTCCGTGTCGATGTATCGTCTGTCATGGTAGGTGTGAGAGGGCGACGTCGAGTGCGGAGCGCCGCTCGACGGTCAGGTGGACCGAGCGCGCGTCGGAGCGTTCGACGAGGTCGTACGTCCGGTCGCCGACGTGGAGCCGGTGACCGGCGATGCGGCCCGGTTTGACGTAGAGCTCCTCGAAGGACCCCCCAGGGTTGTAGGCGAACGTATCGTTCTCGGTCATCGTCACGTTCGCGTCGGCCGGGAGCCCCCAGCCGTACGATTCGAACTCCATCCGCGTCGTCACGAGCCGGTCGCCGCGGACCTCGTAGACGTCGAGCACGCGCGTCTTCTCGACGCTGTGGGTGTACTCCAGCGCGACGGTCGTGTTCTCCTCGACGGGCGTGACGAGCAGTCGCTCGCCGGTTTCGGTGTCGGAGACGACGAGCGCCCTGTCGGCCGGGACGGCGGCCGCGCCGCCGACCACGAGGAGGCAGACGAGGGCTGCCGCGCCGACGCCGAGAGCGGTCCGCATCGCTAGCGAGTGGTGATGCCGCGTGGAATACGTCTTACGACATCACCTCGGCCCATCACTCGCTGCTCTCGTTGGTCGCGTTGCCCGTCTCGTTCGCAGTCGCGTCCTCCGTCTCGTTTTCGGTCTCGTTACCGCCCGCGGTCTCGTTGCCGCTCCCGCCGGCGCTCTCGAAGTAGGCCTCCGCGCCGGGGTGGAGCGGGATGGACATGCCGTCCTGTGCGCTCTCCACGGTGATGAACTCCTGCTTGCTGTTGATCTGGTCGGTGTTGTCGAAGATGGACGTCAGCACCTGCTCGACGACGTCCTCGGACACCCCCTCGTGGGTCGCGATCATCGCCTGGACGGCGACGGTCGGTGCGGCCTCGTCCAGCCCGTAGGTCCCCTCGGGGACCTCGTCCTCGGCGAAGAAGTCCTCGGCGTCGAGGACGGCCTGCCGGTCCTCGCCCTCGAGGGGGAGGATGACGACGTCCTCGGTCTGGGCGAGTTCCTCGATGGCGCCGACGGGGTAGCCGCCGACGACGAACGCCGCGTCGATGTCGCCGTTGCTCAACTGCTCTGCGGCCTGGGAGAAGCCCGTGTTCTGCTCGTCGAACTCCTCGATACCGAGCGCCTCCAGGATCTGCAGCGCGTCGACCTGCGTTCCGCTCCCGGTGTCGCCCGTGTTGATGGTCGCCCCCTCGAGGTCGGCGGGGGACTCGATGCCCGCGTCCGCCAGCGTGACGATGTGTATCGTCTCGGGGTAGAGCGTCGCGACACCGCGGATGGTGTCGATGGCGTTGTCCTCGAACGCGTCGATACCCGTCCCGTTGTACGCGAAGGAGGCGACGTCGTTCTGGATGAGCGCGAAGTCGGCGTCCTCCTGCGAGAGGCTGCCGACGTTCTCGACGCTGGCGCCGGTCGACTGGACGTTGACCGACAGGTCGGTGTTCTCCTCGATTATCGTCTTGAAGTCGTTCGACAGGGGGTAGTACGTCCCGCTGGTGCCGCCGGCGTGCCACGAGATGCTGCCACTGCCGCCGCCGCCGTTGCTTTCGTTGCCGCTGTCGTTACCGTCGCCACCGTTTCCACCGCCACCCGTACAGCCGGCGAGCAGCGTTGCGCCGGTGACACCGGTCGCGACCAGGAACTTCCGTCGACTCGTGTGTGATGCCATGGAGTACTGTATTTCCATCGAGACTTATAACCACACCGCTGTCGATATGTTATGTCATACTGCGTAGTATATATCCGATGAGCGATACTCCCGGGAGCCGAACGTATCGCCCCGACGGCGTTACTACGGTGGCGTACGTACCGTCGTGAGTGACCGTTCGACGCGCTCGCACGACGCTCGCGGCGACCGTCTTCGCCGTCCTGTTCGCGCAGGTGCTACTGTACCCGGGCATCACCGACCTCGTCGCGCTGTGGACCGGCACGCCCGCCGCGGAGAACCTCGCGGCGACCGGCCTCGACGCGGGCCGCTGGTTCCTCGCCGCCGAGTTCGTCGGGTTCGTCCTCGTCGCCGGCCTGTGGGGTGCGCTGAGCGACGCGCTCGGCCGTCGCGTCGCGCTCATCACCGCCGGCGCGCTCGGCGGTGCCGTCGGCTACGCGGCGCTGGCGGGCCTGGCGCTCGCGGAGGCCCCCTTCGAGGTCGTCCTCGTCGTCCGGTTCCTCCAGGGCGCGCTCACCATCGGCGCGTTCTCGCTCGCGATGACGATGCTGATGGACCTCTCGGGCGGCCACGGTCGGAACATGGGTGCGGCCGGCATCGCCATCGGCCTCGGGACGGCCCTCGGCGCGCCGGTGGGGGGACAGCTATCCGACGCCGACCCGCTCGCGCCCGTCGTCGCGGCGAGCGTCCTGCTCGTCGTCCCCGGCCTCCTCGTCCTCACGGTCCCCGACCGCGCGCCGAGGGGGAGAGAGGGGGCACTCGCCGCGCTCTCCCGGCTTCGGGACCGTCCGGCGCTCTCGCTACCCTACGCGTTCGGCTTCATCGACCGCCTCACCGCGGGTTTCTTCGCGCTCGTCGGCACCGTCTACTTCCGCAGCGCGTTCGGCCTCGACGCCGGCGAGACGGGGCTGTTGCTCGGCGCGTTCTTCGCCCCGTTCGCCCTGCTCCAGTACCCGATGGGCATCGTCTCCGACCGCATCGGCCGGCGAATCCCCATCGCGCTCGGGTCGACGCTCTACGGCGTCGTCGTCGTGAGCGTCGCGTTCGCGCCGACCGTCCCGCTCGTCGCGCTCCTGCTGGTGCTGACGGGCGTGACGGGCGCGTTCATGTCCCCGGCGACGATGGCGCTCGTCAGCGACCTCGCGGCGGACGAGGAGCGCGGCGTCGCCATGGGCGGCTACAACATCGTCGGCTCGTTCGGCTTCCTCGTCGGCATCGTCGGCGGCGGGGCGCTGGCGAGCGCCTTCGGGTTCACCGTCGCCTTCGTCGTCGTCGGCCTCTCCGAGATCTGCCTCGCCGCGCTCGCCGTCCCCGCCCTGTCACGCGTCGAGGCGACCCGCGTCGCCCTCTTCGAGTCCGGCGAGAGCGAGAGCGTCTGATGGCCGAACCGAGACGCGCCGCTCAGACGTCTTCGGCGTCGACGGACTCGCCGTCCTTCTGGATGTCGGCGTCGCCCTCGATGTCGAAGGTGACGATCTCACCCGAGTAGCGGTAGACGTCGCGGCCGCCGGCGATGACGCCGTCCGCCGTCCCCTCGCCGAGGCGGTCCTCGGTGCCCCAGTCCGGGTCGAACTCGATGTCGCCGCTGACCTCGATGTGGTACGGCAGCAGCGCGCCGGCCTCCCCGTTGATGGAGATGGTCTTGTTCAGTTCGCCGTCGTCCTCGACCTCCTCTTCGGTGCCGAGGTCGTCGGCGTCGACGGACTCGCCGTTGAGTTCGATGTCGGCGGGGCCGTCGATGTCGAACGTCGCGATGTCGCCGGAGAACCGGTACTGGTCGGCGCCGCCGGCGAGGACGCCGTTGGCGGTGTTGCCGCTGACGCTGTCCTCGGTGCCCCAGTCGGGGTCCAGTTCGAGTTCACCGGTGACGGTGAAGGTGTACGGCGAGACCTCCTCGGAGGTGATGTACAGGGTGTTCGAGAGCGCCCCCGACGTCTCCGCGTCGGAAGCCGAGTCGTCCGACCCCTCGTCCTCGGTCTCCTCCTCGGAACCGCTCTCCGACCCCGAGTCGCTCGACTCGTCGTCCTCGGACGAGGTGTCGTCCGAGGTGTCCGTCTCGCTGTCGTCGGAGTCGTCGGAGTCGTCGGAGTCGTCGGAGTCGTCGGACGTGTCCTCGTCACTCTCGGCGGACGCATCAGCGTCGACCGACCCGCCGGCGGTCGCGTTTCCGGCGGTGTCGTTCTCCGACTCATTCGACGCGTTCTCCGACTCGCTCTCGTCCGACTCCGCCTCTTCGGACTCCTCGTCGCTCGGTTCGCCGCCCTCGTTGGCTTCCTCGTCGTCGGAGTCTCCGTCCTCGGACTCTTCTTCCTCGTCGGATTCTTCGTCGTCGGATTCCTCCTCGGACTCCTCGGTGTCGTTCTCCTCGGATTCTTCTTCGTCGTCGGACTCCTCGGTGTCGTCGGGTTCCTCGGACTCCTCGGGGCGGTCGGTCGACCCGGAGGACCCGCCGTCGCTCCCGGAGGCGCTCGGCAGCGGGCACGACCCGCTGGTCTCGATGCCCGAGGTGGCGGCGCCGGAGCCGTTCTCGACGACGGTCTCGCCGGGCACGTCGATGGTGCTGTTCTTGACCGTGCAACCGCTCGACTGCGTCAGGACGACGCCGTCGCCGCCGTCGCGGTCGATGCAGGAGTCGGTGACGCTCGACCCGGAGCGCCCGACGATCTCGATGCCGCCCCGTCGCGGGTCGCCGGCCGTGTCGGTGATGTTGACGCCCTCGACGGTGACGTCCGTCGCACCGCTGATTCCCGAGGGGTCGCGGGCGAACAGCGAGGGGTGCGTCGTCTCGTTGCGGAAGCGGCAGTTCCGGACCGTCACCGCCCCGGCGGTGCCGGAGATGCGGAGCAGGCCGCCGCTCGTGTCGGCGGACTCGAGGATGAAGTCACAGTCCTCGACGAGGCCGCCGACCTTCCCGTAGCTCCCGGACTCCCACCAGAGGCCGCGGACGTTGTCGAACGCGGAGGGCGAGTTGTCGGCCGTGTCGGTGTCGACGACGAACGTCGACCCCTTCACGTACGACCCCTCGCCGGCCACGCGAACCGATGCGATGTCGTTGTTCTTGAAGTAGGAGTTCTCGATGCGGACGTCCCCGTTCGTCCGACTGGCGTAGATACCGTTCTCGCCGGACTCCTCGATGTGGGCGTTTCGGACGTAGAGCGTCCCCTCGTGTGGGTCGCCGACGAACAGCGCCTGCGTCCCCGTGGGGTAGTTCCCGACGGCGCCGCCGCCACGGCGGACGTAGCCGTCGATGACGCCCTCCCCGTCGCTGTCGTAGATGTACGCTGCGATACCGCGCTGGCCGTAGCGAGCGTTGTAACCGGCGATCTCGAAGTCGTGTATCTGGAGGTTGTCGTCGGGTGCGAAGACGCAGCCGACGGACGTGTCGCCGTCGTCGTACTGCTGGAGCGTGACGTTCTCGATGAGGTGGTTCTCGCCGTAGCGCAGCACGAGGAAGCGGTCGTTGAACCCGTCGGGGAAGACGAACTGCGTGTCCTGACGACTACTGCCGGTCCCCCGGATGCCGAAGTTCACGAGGTTGAGCAGTACCTGCTCGCTCGTGACGAGGTAGTCGCCCGGCGGGAACTCGATGAGCGTCCCGTCGTTCGCCGCGTCCTGGAGCTGGCCGTCGATGGCCTCGTTCCCGTTCGGGTCCATCCCGAGGTCGTCGACGGCGTCGACGACCCGGGAGAAGTTGATGCCGTGGCGCGAAACCGCGCCGGTCGCACTGTTCGTCGCGGTGCCGAGCAACCCGAACGATGCGGTTGCCGCCGCCCCCATCCGGAGATACGACCGCCGGTCGAGCGAGAGGCCCGACCCGTCGTGTGTACCCTTCTCGTTGTCTGCGGACTGATTGGTCCCAGTGTGCTTCTCGGTCATTGACTCGTCGGGATGGCTTTAGACGACGTATATCAAGTTTGTGTTCCGTGAGCTTTCTCCTCTACAGAATATCTGTATTCTGGTATTGTTCTGGCGAAAATTTAACGTGCAACAAACAGTTTCTACTGTTTCACGAAAGAAACTTCGTGAACAGTCGTGTTTTTCGGAGACTACATATCTGAAATTTTTACTAACTCAGGATAGTGAGTGTTACTCGCCGCCGTCGGCAACCTATCAAGCGCGCAAACTACTTCCAGGACAGTCAGGTATGCGAGATGGTACGTCTGGCGAGGATTCGACGGATAGCGGTCAGTCGAGGACGTCCCTAGCGTCCGAGACGGCCACTTCGACGTCCGCGGCGACGCCGGCGTCGTTCAGGGCCTCGCCGACGGTCCTGACGCCTCGGAGGACCTGCGCCGACGAGAGGTGTCCCATGTTGCTCACACGGAAGATGTCGCCGCCGAGGTGGGCCTGCCCCCCGGAGATGCTCACGTTCCGCTCGGCGACGGCGTCGAAGAACCGCCCGGCGTCGTCGCCGCGCAGGTCGGCCGGCAGCGACATCGCCGTGAGGGTGTTCGAGTACTCGGTCGGTCCCGACAGCGTCGGGAAGGGGTCGAGACCGAGGGCCTCGAAGCCGGTGCGGAACGCCCGCGACTGCCGGCGGTGGCGTTCGATGCGTCCGGGCATCCCCTCCGACTCGATCTCTCCGACGGCCTCGGCGAGCGCGCGGAACAGCGGCACCGCGCTCGTGAAGGGCGTCTGGTGCTGGTCGGCCTTCCGGAGGTGCCAGTCCAGGTCCTCGTAGAACGGCGCGGACTCGCCGTCGGCCCGCTCGGCGGCCCGCTCGGTGACGAACACCGCGCTCACGCCGGGGGGCGCCGCGAGCGCCTTCTGGGAGTCGGTGATGGCGAGGTCGACGTGCCAGTCGTCGATGCGGAACTCGTCGCCGCCGATGCTCGTGACGCCGTCGACGACGAACAGCGCGTCGTGCGCGCGGGCGAGTTCGCCCACCTCGGCGACGGGGTTGAGCAGACCCGTCGACGTCTCGTTGTGGACCATCGTCACCACGGCCGTCTCGTCGCCGACGGCGGCCTCGACGGCGTCGAGGTCGAACGATTCGCCCCAGTCGACCTCGACGGGACGCACCTGCGCGTGGCGCTCGGCGATGCGCTTGAACCGCCGGCCGAACTTCCCGTTGACGAGCGTGACGACCTCGCTGTCGGCGTCGGTCAGGTTCGCGACGGCCATCTCCATCCCCATCGTCGCCGTCCCGTTGAGGACGAGCGCCGTTCCCTCGCCCGTCGTCCGCTCGTCGGGTGTGGACTGCGTGAAGACGTACTCCAGTCCGTCCTGGGCGCGCTCGTACGTCGCCTCGAACTCGGCCGAGCGGTGCGACACCATCGGCTCGTCCATCGCGCGTCGGACGCGGTCCGAGAGGGGGACCGGACCGGGATTCAACAGGAGGAACTCCTCCGACATACCTCACCCTCCGCCCGCGCGGGGATAAGCGTCCCCGTCGTCGCAAGCTTCGCCGACGGAACGGCCCGCTTTTTACCCTCTCTGGCCAACGCTCGGGTAATGAGCACGGACGCTCGGGAGGCCCCCGACAACCCCTTCATCGAGGACCCCCCGACCGACTTCGACGACGTCGACGACCTCACGGAGGAGGCAGCGCGCCGCCAGGCCGAACAGTTGCGCGAGGCGCTTCGCTACCACGACCGGCGCTACTACGTCGAGACCGACCCGCGCATCCCGGACCGAGCGTACGACGCGCTGTTCGCGCGGCTCTCGGCCCTCGAATCGGCCTTCGACCTCCAGACCGAGGACAGCCCGACCCGGCAGGTCGGCGGGGAACCGCTCGACGCCTTCGACACCGTCGAGCACGTCGCCCCCATGCGCTCTATCGACTCCAGCGGCGACGTCGAGGACGTCTACGACTTCGACCGTCGGGTCCACGACCGACTCGGCCTCTCCCAGACCGAGGGCGATTCGGCGGGTCAGGCGTCGCTGGACGCCTACGCCGACGGCGCGGTCGAGTACTTCTGCGAGCCGAAGTTCGACGGCCTCTCCGTCGAAGTCGTCTACGAGGACGGTCGCTACGAGCGCGCCGCCACCCGCGGGAACGGCGAGACCGGCGACGACGTCACGGCGAACGTCCGGACCATCAGGTCGATTCCGCTCCGCCTGTCGGGGGACTTCCCGGACTACCTCGCCGTCCGCGGGGAGGTGTACATCCCCCGTGACGCCTTCCAGGCGTACAACCGCGAGCGCGTCGAGCGCGGCGACGACCCCTTCGCCAACCCCCGGAACGCCGCCGCCGGGACGCTCAGGCAACTCGACCCGTCGGTGACCGCCGAACGACCCCTCGACTGTTTCTTCTTCGACGTCCTCGACGCCTCGCGACGCTTCTCGACCCAGCGAGAGCGCCAGGAGACGCTCCCCGAGTGGGGACTGAAGGTCAACGACCGCTCGACGCTCGTCGACGACATCGAGGCGGCCGTCGACTACCGCGACGACCTCGTCGAGGACCGCGACGACCTCGACTACGAGGTCGACGGCGCGGTCATCAAGGTGAACGACCTCGAGCAGTGCGAGCGGCTCGGGTCCACCTCGCGAGCGCCCCGGTGGGCGTACGCCTACAAACTCCCCGCCCGGACCGAGGAGACGACGGTCCGCGACATCGTCGTCCAGGTGGGGCGGACGGGACGGCTCACGCCGGTCGCGCTGCTCGACCCGGTCGACGTCGCCGGCGTCACCGTCTCGCGGGCGAGCCTCCACAACCCGGACCAGATAGCGGACCTCGGCGTCGCCGTCGGCGACCGCGTGAAGATACAGCGCGCCGGCGACGTCATCCCCTACGTGGACGAAGTCGTCGAGGACAACAGCGAGGGTCACTTCGCGTTCCCCGACCACTGTCCGGTCTGCGAGAGCGCCGTCGAGTTCGACGGCCCGCTCGCGTTCTGTACCGGCGGGCTGGCCTGCCCGGCACAGCTCAAACGCGCCATCGAGCACTACGTGAGCCGCGGCGGCCTCGACATCGATGGGCTCGGCGAGCAGAAACTCGACCAGCTCATCGAGGCGGGCCTCGTCGAGTCCATCCCGGACCTCTACGACCTCCGGGTCGCCGACCTCGCCCGCCTCGACGGCTGGGGAGAGACGAGCGCCGAGAACCTGGCACGCGAGCTGGAGGCGAAGACGGAGCCGTCGCTCGACGACTTCCTCGCGGCCCTCGGCGTCCCGGAGGTCGGCCCCACCACGGCCACCTCGCTGGCGCGAGCCTTCGGCTCGCTGGACGCCGTGATGGACGCCGACGAGGACGAACTCCAGGCGGTCGACGACGTGGGCCCGACCGTCGCCCACGAGATACGCGAGTTCTTCGGGAGCGAGCGCAACCGCGAGGTCATCGCCGACCTGCGCGAGCACGGCGTCGAACCGCGGTCCGTCGAGGTGGAGACGGGCGACGCGCTCTCGGGCCTCACCTTCGTCTTCACGGGGGCGCTCGACGGCTACACCCGCGAGGAGGCCCAGGCCCTCGTCGAGCGCCACGGCGCGAACGCTACCGGGAGCGTCTCGGGCAACACCGACTACCTCGTCGCCGGCGAGAGCCCGGGGGGGAGCAAACTCACCGACGCCGAGAGCGAGGAGGTGCCGGTGCTCGACCAGGAGGCGTTCGAGGCGCTCCTCGCGGACCACGACATCGAGGTGGAGTAGGCGGACGCCGGAGGAGGCGGACAGGCGACGCGAGCGGTCGGACGGCGCTGCGTCGCGCTCCCGCGGGACGCCGTCCGGCGACGGTCAGGACACGGCGACGCTGGCCGCGCGCTCGTAGGTAAACGTTCGTCCCGGGTGTGGTCTCCCGGTTGTTCGGGGGTGGCGTCGAAAGAAGGGGTCGCGGCTCCGACCTTACAGGTCGCTGGAGTTGAACCGTGCGTACCCGATGGCGAGGGGAACGACGAGCCAGAACAGGAGGATGACGAGCCCGAACCAGCTCTGCAGGTAGAACGGGTCGGATGCGGAGGCACCCATCATCGCCGTGATGTCGTCGTTCGGCAGGAGCGCGAAGACGGAGTTGCTGTAGGCGGCCCCCGGCGCGAGGTTCGTGATGAGTCGCGTCCAGTCGGTGGGGTATCCCTGGAGAGAACTCCCGTTGACGAAGTAGTAGAGCACCAGCGGAACCGTTCCCCACAGGAACTCGAACAGAGCGTAGAGTCCGACGGCTCCCGCGAGCGCCTTCGACGTCGAGGCGAACAGCGACGAGAACGCGATGCCGATGCTGATGTAGACGAGCGCGAATAGCATCGTCACCAAGACGAACACGGCGTACGAGGCGGGGTCGAACTCGCCGTACTGCGTCGCGACGATGACGAGCGCGACGGCGAAGCCGACGACGATGGCGATGAGCGTCGAGAGCGTCCGCCCGACGAGCTTGCCGAGTACCATCTCACCGCGGCTGTGTGGAAGCGAGAGCATGAGCTTCATACTCCCCGACTCGCGCTCACCGACGACGGCCTTGTAGCTGATCATCAACCCGATGATGGGGACGAGCAGCCCCGCCGGAGTCAGGAGGAACACCAGCAGTCCGATGGTCTGGGCCTCCCCCCCGCCCGAGAACGTCGGGATGACCGTGTAGAGGTACGCCGCACCGGCCGCGAACAGTACGAACAGGACGGAGAGTCCCCAGAGCCAGCGCGAGCGCGCCGCGTCCTGGAAGTCCTTCTTCGCGACGGCGGTCCAGCTCACGCCTGGACCTCCGACTCCGATTCGGTCTCGGTTTCGGCTTCGGCGGTCTCCTGGGGCGCGTCGTTCGTGTAGCTCATGAACAGCTCTTCGAGCGACGCCTTCTCCGTCGAGAAGTCCTGGACGTCGGCGCCGGCGTCCTCGACCGCCGTCAGCACGGCGGTCTTCGACGCGTCCTGAATCGTCACGACGATGGTGTCGCCGTCGACGGCGACACCCGAGACCCCGGGGACGTCCCGGGCGGCCTCGACGGCCGCGTCGGGGGCGTGGGTCGTCCGGATAGTGAGCGTCGACCCGCTCCCCATCGACTCGCGCAGACCCTCGATGCTGTCCTCGGCGACGAGTTCGCCCTCGCGGAGGATGCCGACGCGGTCGCAGACCGCCTCGACCTGTTCGAGGATGTGACTCGAGAAGAAGACGGTCGCGCCGCGGCGGTTCTCCTCGCGGATGATGTCGCGCATCTCGCGGGCGCCGTTCGGGTCGAGGCCCGTCGAGGGTTCGTCGAGGACGAGCAGGTCGGGTTCGCCGACGAGCGCCATCGCGAGCACGAGACGCTGGGCCATCCCCTTCGAGTAGCCGCCGGCCTTGCGGTCGGCGGCGTCGGGGATGCCGACGCGGTCGAGCAGCGCCATGGGGTCGTCGTCGGTCCCCTTCGATTCGATGGCGAACTCGACGTGCTGGCGACCCGTCAGTCGGTCGTAGACGTGGTAGCCGTCGGGGAGGACGCCGACGCGCTGGCGAACCGCCTTCGACTCGCGCTGGGCGTCCATCCCGAGGACTGTTATGCTCCCCTCGGTGGGGCGGATGAAGTCCAGCAGGGCGTTGATGGTCGTCGACTTCCCCGCGCCGTTCGGGCCGAGGAAACCGTATATTTCACCGTCTCTGACCGTGAGGTCGAGGTCGCGGAGGGCGACGACGTCGCCACCGAACCGTTTGGTGACGTCGTTCACTTCGATAGCGGGCATACGGCCGCGAGTTGCGTGTACGCCCTGAAAGTCTTTGCTCCTCTTTCATACGTCGTCTGTCACGTCTGCGGGTCCCCCGTTCCGCGGGGTCTCCCGGCCTCAGATGACGTCGTCCGGGTCGTGGTCGGCCGCCATGCGCTCCGCTTCCGACGCGTAGCGCTCTCGCCTCTCCTCGTCCTCGACGGCCGCGAGCTCGTCCGGGTCGGCGTCCATCGCCGCCGTCACGTCGCCCGACCCCATCACGAGGTTCGCCGAGCGCTCGCGCTGGTGGTAGCGCTCCCCGTCGGTCGTCGCGTACACCAGCGTGATGAGGTTCCGGTCGTCGTAGCTCCGTTCGACCAGCCAGAGGCGGAGGCGCTCGCCCTCCGGGTCGTCGCTCATGGTCGGCGATTCGCCCGTCGCCCGCTTGTACGTGGTGGTCGGCCGAGCACCGCTCCCGGCGAGCGAACGCGTCACCCTCTTACCCCCTGCGCCCCTCGGTTCGGTGAATGGATTCGGCGGCAGTGCGCACCCGCGCGGGCGAGTTCCCCCGCTCCCCCGGCGTCTACCTGTTTCAGGACGGCGAGGCCGTCCTCTACGTCGGGAAGGCGGTCGACCTGCGCGACCGGGTGCGCTCGTACGCCGACCCCCGCTCGGCGCGCATCCGGCGGATGGTGGAGCGCGCGCGGACCATCGACGTCGCCGTCACGGACACGGAGACGCAGGCGCTGTTGCTGGAGGCGAACCTCATCAAGCGCCACCAGCCGACGTACAACGTCCGACTGAAGGACGACAAGTCCTACCCCCTCGTGCAACTGACCGACCACGAGTTCCCCCGCATCGAGGTGACGCGCGACCCCGACGACTCCGCGACCGTCTACGGCCCCTACACCGACGTGGGCCGCGTCGAGACGGTCGTGAAGGCGCTGCGAGAGACGTACGGCGTCCGGGGGTGTTCGGACCACAAGTTCGCCGGCCGCGACCGCCCCTGTCTCGACTACGACATCGGCCTCTGTACGGCCCCCTGTACCGGCGAGATATCCCGAGAGGGGTACCTGACCGACGTGACGTCAGTCGAGCGGTTCTTCGAGGGCGAGACGGGCGTCCTCGCCGACCCGGTCCGCCGGGCGATGGAGTCGGCCAGCCAGGAGCGCCAGTTCGAGCGCGCCGCCCACCTCCGGGACCGCCTGTCGGCCGTCGAGGCGTTCCACGAGGGCGGCGGCGACGCCGTCGTCGCCCGCGACGGCCGGACCGTGGACGTCCTCGGCGTCGCCATCGAGGGCGACCGCGCCACCGTCGCCCGCCTGCGCAGCGAGAACGGGAAACTCGTCGACCGGGAGCGACACGTCCTCTCGACGCCCGACCCCGCCGACGGCGAGGCCGGGGACGGGCGGGAGGAAGACGGCGTCGCGGGCGTCCTCGCGGCGTTCGTCCCGCAGTACTACGCCGAGCGGCCCCTCCCGGACGCCCTGCTGGTCCCCGAGCGCCCCGACGACGGGGAGGTGGCGGCGTGGCTGGAGCGCGAGGGCGTCTCGCTTCGCGTCCCCGGCGCCGGCCGCGAGGCGACGCTCGTCGACCTCGCGCTGAAGAACGCCCGCCGGCGGGTCGGTCGGAGCGACGAGGGGGGCGCGCTCGCCGAGGCGCTGGCCGGCGCCGTCCCCTCGCTCCCCGCCCGTATCGAGCGCATCGAGGGGTTCGACGTGAGCCACGCCCAGGGGCGGTCGGCCGTCGGGTCGAACGTCACCTTCGTCGACGGGTCGGCCGAGAAGGGCGACTACCGACGCAAGAAACTCGACGACCGGAACGACGACTACGGGAACATGTACGACCTGCTGCGCTGGCGGGCCGACCGCGCCGTCGCCGGCCGCGACGACCGCCCCGACCCGGACCTCCTGCTCGTCGACGGCGGCGAGGGGCAGCTGGCCGCGGCGCGCGAGGCGCTCGCCGACGCAGGGTGGGACGTGCCGGCGGTCGGCCTCGCCAAGCGCGAGGAGGTGGTCGTCACGCCGGCGGGGCGTTTCGACTGGCCCGGCGACGCCCCGCACCTCCACCTGCTCCAGCGCGTCCGGGACGAGGCCCACCGCTTCGCGGTACAGTACCACCAGACGCTCCGCGACGAGGTCCGGACCGTCCTCGACGACGTCCCCGGCGTCGGCCCGCAGACGCGAAAGCGCCTGCTCAGGCGCTTCGGGAGCGTCGAGAACGTCCGCGGGGCGAGCGTCGAGGACCTGACGAGCGTCGCCGGCGTCGGCGCGAAGACGGCCGAGACGCTCAAGCGACGGCTGTAGTCGTCAGTCGGCGCCCGCGCTCTCGCCCTCGCCGTCGCCCTCGTCGGCCGCGAGCAGCGGCGGCAGGTGCGCCTCGATGTCGTCGCGGCGGTCCTCCAGCCACTCGGGGAGCATGAGCTCCGTCCCGAGCGCCTCGGGGTCCTCGTCGACGTCGAACCCGGGGGTGTCGGTGGCGAGTTCGAAGACGGTCCCGCCCGGTTCGCGGAAGTACATCGAGCGGAAGTACTGCCGGTTCAGGACGGGCGAGACGTTCATCCCGAGCGCGGAGATGGCGTCGCTGGCGTTCGTCTGGTCGGCCGCCGACTCGACCCGGAAGGCGGCGTGGTGGACGTGCCCCGGGCCGACGGGGACGGCCTCCTCGGGGGGCGCGCGCAGGACGTCGATGACGGCGCCGACGCGCGCCTCGCTGCGGTAGCGCAGGCGCTCGTCGTCCTCGCCGACGAGGACGTAGCCGAAGGAGTCCTCCAGGAAGGTCCCGGTCTCCTCGGCGTCCGGGACGGCGAGCGTGACGCCGAAGAGCCCACGGACGGCGTACTTCGTGGGGACGCCCTCGCCGTCCCAGGGGTCGCCGGGGACGTCGGCGGCGACGAGTTCCAGCGGGAGGCCGTCGGGGTCGGTGAACGAGAGGACCGACCGGTCGAAGCGCTCCGTGCGCTCGGTCTCGACGCCGTGTGCCGCGAGTCGGTCGGTCCAGTACCCGAGCGACGTGGGGGGGACGGCGAACGAGAGCGTCGTCACCGTGCCGCCGACGGGTTGTTCGACGTCCTCGTCGTCGGACCAGGGCGAGAAGGTGACGACGGTGCCGGGCGCGCCCGTCGCGTCGCCGTAGTAGAGGTGGTGCGTGTAGGGGTCGTCGTAGGCGACGGTCCGCTTCACGAGTCTGAGCCCGAGGAGCTCCCGGTAGAACGAGAGGTTCCGGTCGAGCGACTCGGTGAAGGCCGTCACGTGGTGGAGTCCGCGTATCGTCATCGTGTGTGTGCTCGGTCCGGTGGGGTGCCAGCCTCAGGGGACCTTGACGTAGTGATAACCCGTGTCCTGGAGCTTCGAGACGGTTCCGACGCCGGAACTCGCGGGGTCGACCCCCGAGAGCAAGTCGTCGGTCGGTATCTCCCGCGTTCGAAGCGAGTTGCGACACGCCTGAAACGCGACGTCGGCGGCGAGGTCCGCCACCTCGTCCGCGTGCGTCGAGCCGTCGACGAGCAGCCAGACCGCGTCGCCGTTGGCGACGAACGCGACCGACTCCAGGTCGAGGGTGTCGTCTGCGAGGAGGTTCCGGGCGTTCGCCAGCGCGTGCCGCTGGTCGGCCTCGGACCCACTCGAACAGTGCAGGACGACGTTCATCCGCGCGTAGGTATGCTGTCACGGCCCATAAGTTAGGTGTTCCGTCGCCGCCGTGGGGACACGACACGTGCGAGGACCTGTCGGCCGTCGGACGACAGGTCGGACCGCCCGGCTGCGGGCCGAAAACCGGCCGACCGTGACGCCCTCGTGTGAACGGTGTGGCCGTTCGCCCGGGCGATAGGTCAGCGAACGGACGGTGGTGACGGCCGACACGAGAGCCCTCGCCCGTACCTGTCGGTTCGCCGTTCGTTCGACTCTCGACCCGAACTCGACGGCAAGTCGGTCCTGTGCCCCCGGACGGGACCGGGGCCCCCGTCGAAACGTTTACGCTCGTGTCTGCGAACTGTTCACTATGAGCGAACGTGGGGTGTTCTACGAACTCGGGAAGGCGGCCGCCCGGGTGGAGTCGGCGGGCGTCGAGCGCCCGCGACCCAGCGGCGCCGGGCGCCCCGTCGTGGGCGTCGTCCTCGCTGCCGCGCTGGGGGCGGCGTACCTCGCCGGCGTCGTCAGTCTCGCCGTGTTCGGCGCTGCGCTGTTCCTCGTGCTCCTCGTCGCCACCCTCGTCAGCAGCGTCGAACTCGTCCAGGCGTACGAGCGGCGAGCGCTCACCGTCTTCGGCGCGAACCGCGGCCTGCTCGAACCGGGCCTGCACTTCGTCCCGCCGTTCGTCTCGCGGACCTACCGCTTCGACGTCCGGACGGCGGCCCTCGACGTCCCCACTCAGGAGGCCATCACGCGCGACAACTCCCCCGTCAGGGCCGACGCCGTCCTCTACATCCGCGTCGTCGACGCGGAGAAGGCGTTCCTCGGCGTCGACGACTACCGCCGCGCGACGCTCTACCTCGCCCAGACGTCGCTCCGGGCCGTCCTCGGCGACATGGCCCTCGACGAGACGCTGTCGCGGCGCGAGGTCATCAACGCGCGCATCCGCGAGCAACTCGACGAACCGACCGACGCGTGGGGCGTCCGCGTCGAGGCCGTCGAGGTGCGCGAGGTGAAACCCAGCGCGGGCGTCGTCGACGCGATGGAGCAACAGAGCGCCGCCGAGCGCCGCCGCCGTGCGATGATCCTCGAAGCACAGGGCGAGCGCGTCAGCGCCGTCGAGCGCGCCGAGGGCGAGAAACGCGCCAACATCATCCGCGCACAGGGCGAGAAGCGCTCTCGAGTCCTCGAAGCGCAGGGTGACGCCGTCTCGACGGTGCTGCGCGCCCGGGCGGCCGAGTCGATGGGCGAGCGCGCGATACTCGAGAAGGGCATGGAGACGCTCGCGAGCATCGGGCGCTCGCCCTCGACGACGCTCGTCCTCCCGCAGGAACTCACCTCGCTGCTCGGACGCTACGGCCGGCATCTCTCGGGGAGCGACGCGCGCGAGGCGGTCCCCCCGCTCGAACCCGGCGCGTTCGACGCCGAGACGCGCCGCCTGCTCGGCCTCGACACCTTCGCGGCCGACTTCGACGTCGCCGAGGTGACCGACGCGGGCGTCCCCATCGAAATCGAGTCGTCCGAGGAACCCGAGGAACCCGAGGAGGCGCTCGAACGGTAGGTCGACCTCGCCGCGCGTGCGAACCGAATCGACCGGCCCGAGCGACCGCGTCAGTGTTCTCCCGGGTCCGGGAGGTCGCCCGGCAGGCCGTCGGCGTCGAGGCCGCCCACGCGACAGAGGTCCCACAGCGTGGCGAGGTTGCTCGTCACCGTCGGGAGGGTTCCCCACAGGTCGCCGACCGCGCCGAGCGTCGGGTAGTTCGTACAGGAGACGAACAGCGCGTCGGCGTCGGGGGCGCGGTCGAGGACGCGGCGGGCCTGTTCCCGGGCGTCTCCCGGGGTGAGCCGGCCGATGGCGGTGTTGCGCTCGATGCCGCGACCGTCGAGTCGCACGACGTCGAACCCCGCGTCCGCGAGGTAGTCGCGTTCGCGCTCGTTCAGGTCGTCGGTGTAGGGGGTCGCGACGGCGACGGTCCGGGCCCCCAGTGCCGAGAGGAGTCGGCGGACCGACAGCGCCGTGGCGACCGCCGGGGCGTCCGCGGCGTCGCTCAACCGGGCCTCGAGGTCGACGTCGAAGCCGTGGCCGTGGACGAGGCTGCCGGTAGTGCAGGCGTAGGCGACGGCGTCCACGCCGGCGTGGCCCAGACGCTCGCCGGCCGCGACGGTTCCCTCGGCCATCGCGTCCAGCGCCTCGGCGGTGACGTCCACCAGCGGGACCCGCGCGGCGTGGACCGAGGCGCCCGCCGGCGCCCAGGCCGCGAACTCCGGTTCGACCGTCGTGTTCGAGGAGGGGACGACCGCCCCGAGGCGGGGTCGCTCCCCCCGAGCCGTCGGGTCCGTCCGCCCGGTCACGCTCCCTCGCCCCCGTCGGTGACTTTGCCGTCGGCCCGGTCGCGCGCTCGCGCCTCCGGGTCGCGCTCGGCCGGGTCGCCGTGGCCGCCGCCGCCCGGCGTCAGGACGGTGACCGTCGTCCCGGCGGTCACGTCGAGGGACGTCTTCGCGGCGACCGACTCGCCGTCGACGCGGTTCTCGCCACGCGCCCCCGAATCGCCGCCAGCGAGACCCGCGGGGGGAATCCGGCGACGTTCGGTGAGCAGCGAGACGGTCGCGTCCGCCTCGACGGTGACGGTCCGTTCGAGGCCGAGGCCGCCGCGGTGGCGGCCGTCGCCGCCGCTGTCGGGACGGAAGCCGTAGCGTTCGACGCGCAGCGGGTACGCGACTTCGAGAGCCTCGACCGGCGTGTTGAGCGTGTTGGTCATGCCGACCTGCACGCCGTCCATGCCGTCGCGCGTCGGGCGGGCGCCGAAGCCGCCGGCGATGGTCTCGTAGTAGGTGAACGACCCCGTCCGACTGCCGACGACGAGGTTGTTCATCGTCCCCTGCCCCCCGGCGGGGACGCGGTCGGGGACCGCCTCGGCGAACGCCGCGAGGACGACGTCCGTCAGGCGCTGGCTCGTCTCGACGTTCCCGCCGACGACGGCCGCCGGCGGCCGCGGGTCGACCAGCGACCCCTCGGGCGCCTCGACCGTGACCGGGTCGTAACAGCCCTGATTGGGGGGTATCTCGGGGTCGGTGACGCAGCGGACGACGAAGTAGGCGGCGCTCTTCGCGACGGCGAGCGGCGCGTTGACGTTGCCCGGCACCTGGTCGGCGGTCCCGTCGAAGTCGACGGTGAGCCGTCGGCCGTCGACGGTGACGGCCACCTCGACCGGTATCTCGACGGCCGCCGGGTCGACGCCGGAGGCGTGTTCGAGGACGCCGTCGCCCTCCATGACGTCGCGGGCGCGGTACGTCCCGTCCGGCAGGGCCTCGATTTCGGCCTCGATGCGCTGTCGCGAGTAGTCGATGACGGCGTCGAACGCCGCCCGCACCCGGTCGCCGTGTTCGGAGAGCAGGTCGTCGAGGCGCGCCTCGGCGCGCTCGTTGGCCGCTATCTGCGCCTGCAGGTCCGCGCGGCGCTCGTCGGGCGTGCGGACGTTCGCGAGCAGCACCGACTGGACGTCCTCGTTCACCTCGCCCCCGTCCACGAGTCTGACCGGCGGCAGGCGCAGTCCCTCCTGGTATATCTCGCGCGACCCGGCGGGCATGCTTCCGGGGGACATCCCGCCGACGTCGGCGTGGTGCGCGCGCGAGACGGCGTAGCCGAGTATCTCGCCGCGCGGGGCGAGCGGCGAGACGAGCGTCACGTCCGGCAGGTGGGTCCCGCCGTCGAACGGGTCGTTGACGACGAAGACGTCGCCCGGCCGGGGGTCGCGTTCCCTAACCGCGCTCACCGCCTCGGGCATCGCCCCGAGGTGGACGGGGATGTGTTCGGCCTGTGCGACCATCCGGCCGTCGGCGTCGAACAGCGCCGTCGAGCAGTCCTGGCGCTCCTTGATGTTCGGGGAGTACGACCCCGTGATGAGCACCTGTCCCATCTCCTCGGCGACGCTCTCCAGCTGGTTGCGGAGTATCTCGAGCGTGACGGCGTCGAGCCCGTGGTCGCTCATCGCGACCCCTCCGTGAGCACGACGGTGCCGTCGGGTTCGACGCTCGCGGTCCACGCCGGCGGGACGACGACGGTGCTCTCGTCCTGTTCGAGGACGGCCGGTCCCGCCACCGCCGACCCGGGCGCGAGTCGCTCGCGGTCGTAGACGGGGGTCTCGTGGGCCTCGCCGCCGAAGTGCGCCTCGCGCTCGCCCACGCGGGCGTCGCCGGGCGCGTCGTACGCCACCTCGACGTCCGGACGGTCGACGGTCGCCTCCGCCCGGAGGTTGACGAGGTCGACGGCCTCGTCCATCCGGTAGCCGTAGGTCGTCTCGTGGGCTGCGTGGAAGCGCTCCGCCACGGCGTCGGCGTCGAACGGCCGGTCGACGGGGACCGTCAGCTCGAAGCTCTGGCCCGCGTAGCGGAGGTCCGCTCGGCGGGTCACGACGGCGCGCTCCGGGTCGCTGCACTCCCCGCGGACGCCGCTCTCGAGGTCGTCGAAGGCCGACTCGACGGCCGCCGGGTCGACCGTCGCCAGCGCCTCGCGGCGGGTCCGCACGGCGTCGTGTTTCTCGTCGGCGACGAGCAACCCGTACGCCGAGAGCACCCCGCAGGCGCGGGGAACGACGACGGTCCCGACGCCGAGGTCGGCGGCGAGCGCCGCAGCGTGCATCGGCCCCGCGCCGCCGAAGGCGACGAGGCCGAAGTTCCGCGGGTCGTGGCCGCGTTCGAGCGTGACCGCCCGGATGGCCCGCGTCATCGTCGCGTTGGCGACCCGGTAGGTCCCCCGGGCGGCCGCGAGCGGGCCGTCGAGCCCCGCCTCGTCCGCGAGGTCGGCCAGCGCGTCGCGCGCCGCCTCGACGTCGACGGAGAGTTCGCCGCCGAGGCTCGTGGACGCCCCGATGTAGCCGAGGACGACGTTCGCGTCGGTGACCGTCGGGACGGTCCCGCCCCGCCCGTAGCAGACCGGGCCGGGGTCGGCGCCGGCGGAGGCCGGTCCGACGCGGAGGGCGCCGCCGGCGTCGACCCACGCCTCGCTCCCGCCGCCGGCACCGACGGTGGTGACGTCCACCATCGGCGTGCGGATGGGTCGGTCGCCGATGCTGGCGTCGGTGGTGCGCTCGACCTCGCCGTCGCGCACGAGGCTCACGTCGCTCGACGTGCCGCCCATGTCGAAGGTGACGAGACCGGCGAGGTCGCGCCCCTCGGCCAGCGCGCCGACGCTCGCGCGCGCCCCGACGACGCCCGCCGCCGGCCCCGACATGCAGGTCCGAACCGCGTGCTCGCGGACCGTCCCGGCGTCGGTGATGCCGCCGTTGGCCTGCATGATGCTCGGTTCGGGGACGCCCGCCGCGGCCGCCCGCTCGACCAGTTTCCCGACGTAGGCGTCGATGGCCGGCGTGACGTAGGCGTCCGCGACGGTCGTCGAGGTGCGCTCGTACTCGCGGAACTCCGCGAGTACCTCGTGGGAGACGGAGACGGGGACGTCGAGTTCCGCCTCCAGCACCTCGGCGACGGCCGCCTCGTTCTCCGGGTGGGCGTAGGCGTGGAGCAGGCAGACGGCGACCGCCTCCGCGCCCGACGCGCGGACGTCCTCGGCGACGGTCCGGACCGCCTCGAGGTCGACGCGTCGCTCGACGCCGTCGACGGTCGCCCGCTCGTCGACGGTGAACCGCCGCCGACGCGGCACCAGCGGTTCGGGTTTCTCCGCGTCGAGGTCGTACAGCGAGGGGCGCTCCTGTCGCCCGATTTCGAGCACGTCGCGGAACCCCTCGGTGGTGACGAGCGCCGTCCGCGCGCCGTCGGCCTCGAGGAGGGCGTTGACGGAGACGGTCATCGCGTGGGCGAAGTCGTCGAGCGCGTCCGGGGCGACGCCGGCGCGCTCGCAGGCCTTCTCGATGCCGTCCATGACGCCGACGCTCTGGTCGGCCGTGCTCGGCACCTTCGCGGTGACGAGGTCGGCTCCTCGGAGGAGGACGACGTCGGTGAACGTCCCGCCGACGTCGACGCCGACGGCCGTGCGGTCGGTCATCTACAGCCCCCCCACGAGTCCGAGCAGGTCCTGGATGGCCGTCCAGAGGCTCCGGAGACCGAGCAGGACGACGACGAGCGTGACGACCCCACCGAGGACGTTCTGTGCGGTCGAGTTGGCGTAGTCGCCGAGCGTCGTGCGGTCGTTCATGACGACGATGAGGAAGACGGCGATGATGGGCAGGAGGATGCCGTTGGCCACCTGCGCGAACACGATGGCCGGGACGGGGTCGAACCCGACGGCCGAGAAGACGACGCCGACGGCGAGGATGGTCCCCCAGACGGCCCGGAACCGCGTCGACTTCAGGTCGGCGTCCCAGCCGAGCGCTCCCGCCGTGGCGTACGCCCCCGCGAGGGGGGCGGTGGTCGCGCTGGTGAACCCCGCGGCGAACAGCCCGATACTGAAGAACAGTTTCGCGTAGGTGCCCGCGACGGGTTCGAGCTGGTCGGCCATCTGGCCGACGTCCTCCAGTTCGGTCCCCGTCGGGAAGACGGCGGCGGCGGTCACGAGGATGGCGAGCGTGATGAGGCCGCCGACGACGATGGAGAGGACCGTGTCGGTCCGGCACTCCCCGAGTTCGTCGGGGCCGGCCCACCGCTCCTGGACGCTGCTCGCGTGGAGGAAGAGGTTGTAGCCGACGACCGTCGTCCCGACGAGCGCGATGATGGGGAACACCGACCCCTCGGGGGCCGACGGGACGAACCCGGCGGCGAGCGCCCCGAGGTCGGGACCGATGAGTATCGCGTCGATGAGGAACGAGACCCCCATGACCGCGACGAGGGCGACCAGCACCCGCTCGATGAGCTTGTACCGCCCCGTCCAGAGGAGCACCCCGCCACACAGTCCCATTATCGGCCCCCAGACGGACGCACTGATGCCGGTGATGGTCGCGAGACCGGCCGCCCCGCCGAGGATGTTCCCCGTCTCGTAGGCCGCCGTCCCGACGCCGATGGCGCTGACGACGAGCGCCACGCTCGCGTAGCGAGCCACCGGGTTGTCGAAGCGGTTCCGGAGCGCCTCGCCCAGTCCCTCGCGCGAGACGAGACCGAGGCGCGCGCTCATCTCCTGCAGGACGACGGTCGCCACGATGGCGAAGACGATGGTCCAGACGAGCGCGTAGCCGAACCGCGCACCGGAGACGCTGGCCGTCGTGACCGTCCCCGGCCCGATGAACGCGGCCGCGACCATCGCGCCCGGCCCGACCGCCCGTATCCGTTCGACGAGACTCACTGCGACCACCTCTCGTGTGTCATGTTCTCACGAACCGGTATCGGACGGAAAAACGTTGTTATGACCGGTGAGTACCGAAACTGCGAGACGTATGAACGGATGTGAACCCGTATGCACGACGAACGTCGTTCGACGCCGTCCAGTCACTCCGTGTCCGGTCGCCGTTCCGTGACGAGCACCTTCGAGACGCTCTCCTCGACGTCGAGTTCGAACGGCAGGTCGCGGACGCTGCGCTCGATGAAGCGCGTCATGAACCAGCGCAGCGAGGCGGAGGGGAAGACGACGTGGTAGGTGTCGCCGTCGGTGGCGCGCACCGAGAGGAAGCCACAGAACGAGAGCCACTCCAGCAGGTCGCCGGCGTCGGCGAACCGGCCGGCGTACTCGCGGGCGTGGTAGTCGGAGACGGTGTCGGCCGCCGCGAGGAACGCCGGGTCGGGCGCGCCCGTCTTCGTCCTCGACGTAGTCCAGGAAGCAGTGCAGGAAGTCCACGTCGAGGAGGACGTGTTCGCCCCCCGAGAGCATCCGGTGGTAGGCCGCGAGGTTGGGGCCGGCGTCGACGCTCGCCGCGTCGAAGTTGGCCGCGTAGAACGTCAGCGCCCGGCGGATGACTTCGCTCTGGCCCTCGTCGGTCCGGTCGGTGAGGTCGGCGAGCGCCCGCGCCGCGTCCTCGTCGAGGGAGACGGTCACCCGTTCGGTCGGCATGCGTGAACGGGAGGTACGGGCGGGGATAGCGTTACCGCTCTCTCCGCCTCAGAACTCGCCGTCGGGCGCCGGGACGCCCTCCTCGTCGTGGTCCAGTTCGTACGCCTCGCGCACCTCGCGCATCCGGTCGCGGATGTCGGCGGCGAGTTCGAACTCCAGGTTGCTCGCGGCCTCCCGCATCCGGCGGTCGAGGTCCGCGACGTACGCCTCCGCCTCCTCGGGGCTGTCGGGTTCGACGCCGGCGACGGAACTCGTGTCCGTCTTGCTCCCCGGGAGGTTCGTCTCGGCGACCGCCTTCTCGATGGTCGTCGGCGTGTAGCCGTGTTCCTCGTTGAACTCGCGTTGGATCTCGCGGCGACGACTCGTCTCCTCGATGGCCGCCGCCATCGCGTCGGTCGTCTCGTCGGCGTAGAGCACCACCTCGCCGTTGACGTTGCGCGCCGCCCGCCCCATCGTCTGGATGAGCGTCGTCGTCGAGCGGAGGAACCCCTGCTGGTCGGCGTCGAGGATGCCCACGAGGCTCACCTCCGGGATGTCGAGGCCCTCCCGGAGGAGGTTGATGCCGACGAGCACGTCGAACTCGCCGAGTCGGAGTCCCCGGACGAGTTCGTGGCGTTCGAGGGTGTCCGTCTCGTCGTGCATGTACTCGACGGCGACGCCCGCCTCCTCCAGGTACTCCGTGAGGTCCTCCGCCATCCGCTTGGTGAGCGTCGTCACGAGGACCCGCTCGTCCTTCGCGACGCGGTCGTCGATGCGCTCCATCAGGTCCTCGACCTGTCCCTGCGCGGGCGAGACGGTCACCTCGGGGTCGACGAGGTGCGTCGGGCGGACGATCTGTTCGACGACCTGCTCGCTGTGCTCGCGCTCGTAGTCGCCCGGCGTCGCGCTCACGAACAGCAGTCTGCCGGTCTTCTCCTCGAACTCCTCGAACGTGAGCGGCCGGTTGTCGTACGCCGTCGGGAGTCGGAAGCCGTTCTCGACCAGCGAGTCCTTGCGCGACTTGTCGCCGGCGAACTGCCCCTTCACCTGCGGGAGCGTGACGTGCGACTCGTCGACGACGGTGAGGAAGTCGTCCGGGAAGTAATCGAGGAGCGTGTAGGGCGCCTCGCCCGACTCGCGGTCGCTCAGGTGGACCGAGTAGTTCTCGATACCGGAACAGTAGCCCGTCTCGCGCAGCATCTCGATGTCGAAGGTGGTGCGCTCCTCGATGCGCTGGGCGGCGAGCAGGTCGCCCTGGCGCTCGAAGTACCGGACGCGGTCGTGCATCAACTCCTCTATCTCCTCGATGGCACCCTCCAGGCGCTGCTCGGGGATGGAGTAGTGTTCGGCCGGGTGGACGAGCACCGCCTTCTGTTCGCCCTTCGACTCCCCCTCCAGGGTGTCTATCTTCTGCATCCGGTCGATCTCGTCGCCCCAGAACTCGACGCGGACGGCGTAGCGGCCGTACATCGGGAACACCTCGACGGTGTCGCCCCGGACGCGGAAGGTACCCTGCGTGAAGTCCACGTCGTTGCGCTCGTAGTTCAGGTCGACCAGCCCCTTCAGCAACTCGTCGCGGTCTATCTCCTGGCCGACCTCCAGTCGGAGGGCCATCCGCTCGTAGTCGCGGGGGTCACCGAGGCCGTAGATGGCCGAGACGGAGGCGACGACGATGACGTCGTCGCGGGTGAGCAGCGACCGGGTCGCGGAGTGGCGCAGGCGGTCGATCTCGTCGTTGATGGAGGCGTCCTTGTCGATGTAGGTGTCCGTCTGCTCGACGTACGCCTCCGGCTGGTAGTAGTCGTAGTAGGAGACGAAGTACTCCACCGCGTTGTCCGGGAACAGCGACCGGAACTCGTCGTACAGCTGGGCGGCGAGCGTCTTGTTGTGCGCGAGCACCAGCGTCGGCGTCTGTATCTCCCCGACGGTCCACGCCACGGTGTTGGTCTTGCCCGACCCCGTCACCCCGAGGAGGGTCTGTTCGGTCATCCCCTCGCGGTACCCCGCCGCCAGCGCCTCGATGGCCGCCGGCTGGTCGCCGGCGGGGTCGAACGGCGCGTCGACGCGGAACGGCCTGTCGAGGCCCGGTCGGTCCGGTTGCAGGGGGCTCGAGCCCGTATCACTCATTACCCGTGACTCGGGGCCGAGCGTACTTCAGGCGCACGCCCGCGCGGTGAAAGTGAACCGACCGGGTGCGTCGCCGTCCGACCGGGAGGCCCGAGACCGCGGTTCACTCGCCTCGCACGTCGATGTGGTGGACGGCCCCCGGCGACAGGAGCCGTCCGGTCGGGAGTTCGACCCAGCCGTTCGCACAGACCCGGGCGGCCCCCTCGTGGAGGACCTCCTCTCCCTCGCCGTAGACGACCACCTCGTCGTACTCGCGTTCGAAGAACTCGGCGACCACGTCCCAGAGCGAATCCGTCGAGACGACCATGACGTTCGTTCCGACCGATAGGTGATAAAACGGCTCGGTCGGAGTCGGCTCCGGTATCTGTTCGAGTGACCGATAAACCGCCCTGCTCCGACTCGATTAGCTATCGACGAACCGTGCGTCGCGCCGCGAGCGAGTGAGCGGAGCGAGCGGACCGACGAACCCGTGAGAGTCGGAGGCTCGAACGGGTGAGGAGGGTTTTGGTCCAGATTTTGCCAGCGGGCGGCGAAGCCGCCCGCGCAGCAAAAGGTCGCCTTAGACCGCGCGGCGCTCTTTCGCCTTCGGGCGCAGGTGCTTGTAACCGCACTTGCGACAGCGCTTCGCACGCGGGGAGTTGCGGGCGTTACAGCGCATGCAGATCTGCTTGTCGAGCAGTCGGTCCTCCGCCTCGGGGAAACTGGCCATGTGTGAGCGACCGGTCGCTCGGGGTTAAGGATTGCGAGTCCTCCACGTCCACGCCCACCTAAGGCGCTGGCGCGCGTGTCCCCGTTATGGCGCTGTTCGACCACCTCGCCGACCTCCCGCTGACCATCGAGGCGCACGACCGGACGACGGGGACGCGCGCGACGTCCTCCGGGTTCGACCGGACCACGACCACCTTCGCGTTCCACGGCGAGGGCGAGACGGGGAAGGGCGAGGACGTCACCTACGACACGGAGGACCACGAGCGCCTCGCGGCGGCGGGTCTCGACGTCGACTTCACCGGGGAGTACACGTTCGCCGAGTTCTCCGACTCGCTCGACGAGGGGGCGCTCTTCCCCGAGTCGCCCGAGCGCGAGACGGGCTATCACTACCGCCGGTGGGCCGTCGAGAGCGCGGCGCTCGACCTCGCGCTCCGGCAGGCCGACACCACCCTCGCGGCGGCGCTCGACCGCGAGTACGACCCCGTCCGGTTCGTCGTGAGCACGCGTCTCGGCGACCCGCCCTCCGCCGCGCGCGTCGAGGAGATACTCGACGGCTACCCCGACACGGAGTTCAAACTCGACCCGACGAGCGACTGGGGGACGGGCCTCGTGGAGACGCTGGCGACGACCGGCCGCGTCCGCATCCTCGACCTGAAGGGCCAGTACCACGGGACGGAGGTCGACCAGACGCCCGACCCCGGCCTCTACCGTCGAGTCACGGAGGGGTTCCCGCAGGCCGTCGTCGAGGACCCGGCCATCGAGGAGGGGACCGAAGCCATCGTCGAGGGCGTCGCCGACCGCGTCTCGTGGGACGCGCCCATCACCGGCGTCGAGAGCGTCCGCGACCTGCCGTTCGAACCCTCGTGGCTCAACATCAAGCCCTCGCGGTTCGGGACGGTCGAGTCGCTGCTGGAGACCATCGAGTACGCCCGCGAGCGGGGGATGACGCTCTACGGCGGCGGCCAGTTCGAACTCGGCGTCGGTCGCGGCCAGATTCAGGCGCTCGCCTCCGTCTTCTACCCCGACGGGCCGAACGACGTCGCCCCCGGCGACTACAACGACCCCGACGTGCCCGAGGGCCTGCCGACCAGCCCCCTCGACCCGCCGGCGGACGCCCGCGGCTTCCGCTGGTAGCGGTCCTCTCGACGACGAACCCACTCGAGACGGGCGCTGCGTTCATATCCTCGCGCGACCAACCTCTGGTATGAGTATCCACACCAACGTAGACTCGTCTTCGCGCATCGAGGCCGTCGTCGACGCCGTGTCGCGCTGGTCCGGCGTGACCGTCGCGCCCCACCGCTACGGCGGCCGCGAGTTCGGCTTCGGCTCCCGCGAGGTGGGCCACGTCCACTACACCGGCCTCGTCGACATCGCCTTCCCGAAGGTCCTCCACGACGCGCTCGTCGACGCGCGCTGGACGGAGGCCCACCACGTCGTCCCCCACTCCTCGTGGACGACGTTCCGCGTCCGGAGCGACGAAGATATCGAACGCGCGCTCAACCTCCTGCGCCTGTCGTACCTCTACAACGCGCTGAGCCTGTCGCGCACGGAGGAGGGACGGCGGGCGCTCGACGCGGTCGACCTCGACGCCGAACTCGACCGCATCGACCCGCCGCGTGCCGTCCGCGAGCGATTCGGCGCGCTCCGCGAACACGCTCGTCAGTAGTTCAGTCCCCCGTCTCGTCCGCTCCGCCCGCGTCGAGGTACTCCCCCTGGACGGCGACGACCTCCTCCGAGTCCGCGCAGGCAGCGTACCGTTCGAGCGGTTCGGCGTTGAGTTCGAGGAACGTGTGACCCCACCGGAACTTCGAGAGGAGTCGCTCGGCGTGCGCTCGTTCGCCGAGGATACAGAGCGCGCCGGCGAACGCCTCGACGGTGTTCAACTGGAACGGCGTCCCGTAGTTGACGGGGTTGGCGGCGACGAGGAAGGGGAGCGCGCGGTGGTGGCCCCGGAGGTCGAACGCCTCGCGCTCGGCCGTCTCCCACGAGCAGTCGAGCGCGACGAGCGCGTCGAACCCCGCGCCGTCGAGCGGCGAGAGCGCCTGCTCGGCGAACGGGTTGAGGACGATGCCCGTCGGCGTCGCGCGCGCCGAGCGGTGCAACTCCGCGAGGTCGAAGCGCGCGAGCTTCCGGGCGCTGCACTTCGCCGGGTCGTCGTCGCCCTCGTAGCGCACGTGTAGGTCCACGTCGGGGGTAGCGCGCGACGGCGTAAAAACGCCGCTGAACCGCCTCGACCTCCCGAACGCCGGACACCGGGTTTCATTGCCCGACGGTCCCTGCGCCCGCCATGGACCCCGCCGACCTCGCCCGGGAGTACTACCGCGCCATCGACGAGGGCGACTACGACGCGCTCGCGGCGGTACTCGCCCCCGGGTTCGTCCACGACCGACCCGACAGAGTGCTGGACGGCCGGGCGGCGTTCGTCCGGTTCATGCGCGAGGAGCGCCCCGACCCGGACACGACCCACGACATCGACGCGCTCCTCGTGAGCGAGGACGGCGCGGGCGTCGTCTGCGAGGGGCGACTCCGCCGCGCCGACGGCGAGGTCTGGTTCCGCTTCGCGGACGTCTTCGCCGTCGAGGACGGCGCGCTCTCGCACCTGCGGACGTACACGCACTGAGCGGACTCTCCGGGGTCTGCGTCGCGCCCACCGGGTCACACGGCCCACGGGCAGGGCGCCACGTCCGCGACGCTCTGGAGCCAGTCGACCCCGTCGCCCGTGATGCGCACGTCCGGGTCGCCGTACCACGGTGCGACCCGCCACCGCTCGGTCGTCTCCTCACCGTCCACGACGACCGTGACGGTGTACCCTCCGAGTTCGGTCTCGTCGTGGCTCGCTTCGTCTCCGCCCTCGAGCGTCGTCTCGAACCGCGTCTCGCCGTCCTCGTCGGTCACTCGCACCGTCGCGGGGCTGCCGCGCTCGTTCACGAACCGGGCGGACTTCGCCTCCGGGAGCGTCGGGTTCGAGTCCGGTTCGACCTCCAGGACGGTCAGTTCTCTCTCGTTCACCTCGTGTGCGTAGTGTCGGTCCTGATAGACGACGTACGCCTCCTCGCGGAGGCCGTCGGCGAGGTGCGACCGTCCCTCCGTCTCGTACCGGCCGTCCTCGCGCGCCGCGTCGAACTCCGCGACCATCGGGTCGGGGAGCGACACGTAGTGGACGACGAGGTGGCCGCACTCCTCGTAACGCGCTCCGTCTCCCGCCGATTCGTTCCCCGCCCCGTCAGTTCCGTTCTCGGTACTGTCGCTCCCGTTTTCGGCACCGTCGGTCCCGTTCACCGTCCTGTCCGTTCCCCGGTTCGTGCGGTTCTCGTCCCCGTCGACGGCACCGCCGCCACCACGGCCCCGGTCGAGACAGCCGGGAGCGACGGCCGTCAGGCCGAGCGCCGAGAGGAGGACGCGTCGTCTCATCTGTGAGACACGACCGTGCTCGGATATGTGCTTTCGGTCGGTCGTCAGTCCTCCTCGCCGGCGCCGAGGGCGCTCTCGCCGACCGGGTCATGGCCCTCGATTCGCTCCTGGCCGCCGAGGTAGGGGCGCAGGGCCTCGGGGACGGTGACGGTGCCGTCGTCGTTCTGGTAGTACTCGAGGACGGCGACCATCACGCGCGGCAGGGCGAGGCCCGAGGCGTTGAGCGTGTGGAGGTACTCCGCCGACTCGTGGCGCTCGGGGCGGTAGCGCAGGCCGGCCCGGCGCGCCTGGTAGTCCTCGAAGTTCGACACCGACGAGACTTCGAGCCAGCGCCCGCCCTCCTCGGGGCCGTCGTCCATGTCGTCGGCGGGCGCCCACACCTCGAGGTCGGTCTGTTTCGACTGCTTGTCGCCGATGTCGCCCGCGCAGATGTCGAGCACGCGGTAGGGCAGGCCGAGTCGCCGGAGGGTCTCCTCCGCCTCGTCGAGCAGGGCGTCGAAGCGCTCGTAGCTCGTCTCCGGTTCGACGAAGTTGACGAGTTCGACCTTGTTGAACTGGTGGACGCGAACGATGCCGCGCGTCTCGGTGCCGTGCTCGCCGGCCTCCCGGCGGAAGTTCGGCGTGTACGCCTGGTGCTTCAGCGGGAGGTCGTCGGTGAGCAGTATCTCGTCGGCGTACATGTTCGTGACGGGCACCTCGGCGGTGGGACAGAGCCAGAGGTCCTCGCCCTCCAGTTTGTAGGCGTCCTCGGCGAACTTCGGCAACTGGCCGGTGCCGGTCATCGAGGCCGAGTTGATGGGGATGGGCGGGAAGACGTCGACGTAGCCCTGCTCGCGGTGGAGGTCGAGCATGAACTGGACGAGCGCGTGTTCGAGGCGCGCACCGTCGCCCTTCAGGAAGTAGAAGCCGCCGCCGGTGACCTTCGCGGCGCGCGCCTCGTCGATGAGCTGGAGACGTTCGCCGAGTTCGTAGTGCGGCACGACCGTCTCGGGGAGCGCACGCAGGTCCTCGAACCCCTCGCGACGGACCTGGACGTTGTCCTCCTCGCCCGCACCCGGCGGGACGCTGTCGTCGAGTATCTGGGGGAGTTCGAGCAGGCCGGCCTCCAGTTCCGCCTCGAGTTCGTCGGCGCGCGCCTCGACCGCATCGAGGTCCTCCTTCAGCGCCTGCGAGCGGTCGATGGCCTCCTGGGCGGCCTCCTCGTCGCCCTCGCGCTTGAGTTCGCCGATGCGCTGGCTCACCTCGTTGCGCTCGTGGCGCAGGTCGTCGCCGCGCGACTTCAGCGTCCGCCACTCCTCGTCGACCTCGAGGAGCGCGTCGAGGTCCACCTCCTCGTCCATCCCGCGCTTCTCCAGGGTCTCTCGGACGGCGTCCGGATGCTCCCGGACGAACTGTCGGCTCAACATGTCTCTGGCTTCCTCCGGCCGTGACTAAGGCGTGTCGCCTCCGTGAGTCGGGGTGTCGCACCCGCCGTCGGTCCGGGCCTCCTCCGGGCATCGATTTACGTCACTCCGGACACGACGTGGTACGACTATGACACGACCGCTCCCCGACCTGTTCGACCTCACCGACCGGACGGCGCTCGTCACCGGCGCCGGCAGCGGCATCGGCCGCGCGTACGCCGAGGGACTGGCCGAGGCGGGTGCCGCCGTCGCCTGTGTCGACGTCGACGGCCCGGCCGCCGAGGAGACGGCCGCCGACCTGCCGACCGACGCCGTCGCCATCCCCGCGGACGTCACCGCGGAGGCCGACATCGAGGCGGCCGTCGAACAGACCGTCGCCGACCTCGGCGGTCTCGACGCGGTGTTCCCGAACGCCGGCGTCGGCGGTGCCATCGTCCCGCTCGCGGACCACGACCTCGCGGACTGGGACCGCGTCGTCGACGTGAACCTGACGGGGGTGTTCCTCACCGCCCGCGCGGCCGCCCGCCACTTCGTCGAGAGCGGGACGGGCGGGAGCATCACGAGCACGGCGTCCATCTACGGGCTGACGGGGAGTTTCAACGGCGCGTCGCCGGCCTACACCGCGGCGAAGGGTGGCGTCGTCAACCTCACCCGGGACATGGCCGTCTCGCTCGCCCCCCACGGCGTCCGCGTCAACGCCGTCGCGCCGGGGTTCGTCGAGACGTCGCTGTTCGCCGACGTCGACGTCTCCGAGGAGGAGATGGAGCGCTTCGTCGAGGAGATAGAGCGCCGGACGCTGCTGGGGCGGCTGGCGGGCGCGGAGGAACTGCGGGGTATCGCCGTCTTCCTCGCGAGCGACGCGGCGAGTTACGTCACGGGACAGACGTACCCGGTCGACGGCGGCTGGCTCTCCGTGTGACGCTTCGAACCGCTTTTGCCCTCCCGTCGCGCGCTCCACGCATGGGCATCGGCGACCTGTACGAAGTGGAAGCGGCCGAGGACGTCTACTACGTCGACACCGGGATGTACGACACGGCGGGGTACGGCGTCGTCTACATCGTCGACGCCGAGCGACCCGCGCTCGTCGACACGGGCCTCGGGACGCGCTACGAGGACATCCTCGACGCGCTCTCGACGGTGGGCATCGCCCCCGAGGACTTGGCGGTCATCGCGCCGACGCACGTCCACCTCGACCACGCCGGCGGCGCGGGCTACCTGGCGCGCGAGTGCGAGAACGCCGACGTCTACATCCACGAGATCGGTGCCCCCCACCTCGCCGACCCCAGTCGGCTGGTGGAGGGGACGAAGCGCGCCGTCGGCGACCAGTGGGAGTTCTACGCCGACCCGCTCCCCGTCGACGAGGAGCGTCTCGTCGCGCTCACCGACGGCGACGTCGTCGACCTCGGCGACCGGGAACTGCGGACGCACCACACGCCGGGCCACGCCCCCCACCAGATGGTGTACGAACTCCCCGACGCCGACCTCGTGTTCACCGCCGACGCCGCCGGCATCTACGTCCCGCCGCTGTCGCAGGTCGAACCGACCAGTCCGCCGCCGAACTTCGACCTCGAACGGTGTCTCGACGACGTCGACGTGATTCGCGACCTCGACCCGGAGACGCTCTGTTACGCCCACTTCGGCCCGACCGCGACCGACGACCGCCTCGCGGAGTACGAGTCGGTCCTCTCCGAGTGGATAGCGAGCGTCGAGGCGGTCCGTGCCGACCTCGACGACGACGAGGCGGTCGCGGCACACTTCGCCGACGAGACTGCCGACCGCCTGGCGGACGTCTGGGGCGAGCGCAAGGCCCGCGAGGAGGGGAAGTTGAACGTCCGCGGTGCGCTCAGGTACCTCGACGTGCGCGAGGAGTGACCGGACCGCGGGAACCGGTGAGCTTTAACCGAGCGACGGTCACGTCGGTGGTAGTGAGGCTCCTGTGGCGGGCGAACTGATACTCGTCGTCGCGGTCATCGTCGCGGTCGGAGTGGTCGCCCAGATACTCGGCGACCGCTTTCGCATCCCGAGTATCATCTTCCTCATCGCCGCGGGCATCGTGCTCGGGCCGGAGGGACTCGGTTACGTCACCCGCGACACCTTCGGGGGGGCGCTCCCGTCCATCGTCGGCCTCTCGGTCGCCGTCATCGTCTTCGAGGGGGCGTTCCACCTCAGCGCCCAGAAGCTCCGGGAGGCGCCCCGCGAGACGATTCGGCTGGTCACCGTCGGCGCGGCCATCGCGCTCGTCGGCACGGCCGTCACGGTCCGGTACGCGCTCGACGCCCCCTGGGACATCTCGTTTCTCGTCGGCGCGCTGCTCGTCGCCACCGGCCCGACGGTGGTGACGCCCATCTTGGAGGTCGTCCCGACGCGCGACAGCGTCGAGGCCGCCCTGGAGACGGAGGGCATCGTCAACGACGTGACGGCCGCCATCCTCGCCATCGTCGTCTTCGAGGCAACCGTCCTCTCCCACGAGACGGGCGCCATCATCGTCGAGGAGTTCGTCGTCCGCCTCGGCGTGGGCGCCCTCGTCGGCGTCGCCGTCGCGGCCGCGCTGTGGGTCGGCGTCCGCTACGTCGACCTCTCGCCGGGGAGCGCCCCGCAGAACGCCCGCCTGCTCGTCCTCGCCGGCGCGCTCGTCGCCTACGGCGTCGCGGACGCGTTCCGCGGCGAGGCGGGCCTCGCCGCCGTCGCCGTCGCGGGCGTCCTCCTCGGCAACCTCGACCTCCCCTACGAGGAGGAGATATCGGCGTTCAAGGGCGACGTCACCCTGCTCGTGCTGTCGTTCGTGTTCATCGCGCTCACGGCGCTGTTGCGCTTCGAGGACGTCCTCTCG